>NZ_FNXE01000018.1 GCF_900108395.1 Paenimyroides marinum
AAAGAGCCGGAGTATGCTATGTTTCGTTTCACGAGCATAAAAGGTTCGTGTTTAGCCGACACAAGGTTTTGAAAAATAAATACTACCCAACGGGTGGAGATTTTTTTTTCAAACTTGCTTGACCTTTTGGCGGTGTTAAGAACACGGAAATACCTTTGCTCTTGAAATGGGACAATAGTGCATACAGGCTTCTTTGAATAAAATAAATGTGGAAGCCGAGAAAATTGCACTAGAAAATGGTCTGTTTTGAATTGAAATAATACTTCCAATTCGTCGGATTGATAAATGTTTTCTTAAGGTGTGGTTCTCAAAACCACAGAACAGGGATTTTAAAAATATCTGAAAATGGGAATAGCGGAGAGGTTTTTTTTAAAAATTTCTGTTTCAGAAATAGCCGGAAAGCTCTTTTACTGCGAGGATATTGCTATGGGAGGTAAATGTACTTTGGCTGCAAAAAGTACGGGCAAAAAAAAGCAGGATCGTCAAATCCTGCTTGCTATCATTTATTTTTTAATATTTTAATCCCTAACTCCCATCAACACCATCCATTAGTTTCCGGATATCTTCATACCGATAATACATCAATCCACCGATTTTCGTGAAGGGTAACGTTCCGTTTAGCCGAAGGTTTTGTAGTGTCCCCGCTGAAATCCCCAATAATTCTCGGATCTCGTAACTCTTGAGCCATTCCCGAGGCTCTTTTTCGGCTTTTCTCGGATGTGGTCTATTTCTCCTGATTTCTTCAAGAAGTTCCTTTTTAAAGCTATCTAAGTCTTCTTTAGTGATAAGTTCTACTTTCATTTGCGCTGCTTTTTAATGTTTCTAAATTCTCTCCTCTAGAACAGAATTGATTTGTGGTCTTTTCTGTCTTTACGGATACAAATGAACCTAAAAGTATCTACGAATTGATCAACATGGCAGTCAGTGGTTGCATTTGGCGTCCAAAGGCACACATATAGTATTACATCCATTAAAATTACAACCTTACCTCGTTTCATTTCAATAATGACCTAGAAGTATCTAATCCTGGGAAGCCATTCTAACCTCTAACTTGTGCATATCCTCACTTAGCTTATGTTCCAACACCTTAGCATAAATTTGGGTGGTACGTATAGATGTATGGCCAAGCATTTTACTCACCGATTCAATTGGCACACCATTGCTTAATGTCACCGTTGTAGCAAAAGTATGCCTTGCGAGATGGAACGTTAAATTTTTATTGATGCCGCAAATTTCTGCGATCTCTTTTAAATAACCGTTCATTCGCTGGTTGGATATGACAGGGAAGATCGTTCCATTCGCCTCAGCTACCGGATGCCCTCTGTACTTCTTAAGAAGATCTGAAGCCTCGGGCAGCAAAGGAACTCGAACCGTTGTATCGGTCTTTTGTCTTTTTGTCGTCAACCAATCTTTTCCGTCGATTCCTTTTGAAATATTTTCAGGGGTCAGGTTAAAAATGTCGATGTAAGCAAGACCTGTATAGCAACTAAAAATGAACATGTCCGACACGGATTGCAGACGCTCTATTGAAAAGGATTTATTAAGCAAAACAGTTAGCTCCTCTTTTGACAAATGGCCTCTTTCTACCTTTTCAAACCGAAGTTTGTATTTGGCAAATGGATCCCTAACCAGCCAATCCATCGTAACAGCCAAATTGACCATCTTCCGCAAACGTTCCATATGTTTCATCACCCCATTATTATTTATGGGCTTATGATGATCTTTAGGTTTGTAGTCATTAAGGAAGTTTTCAAAATCCAAAATGAACCGATAGTTCAGTTCATCCAACGGTATGTCTTTTTTTCCATATTTTTGTTTTATAAATTTTTGAATATAGGTTTCGGTGGTATAATAATTTTTCATGGTACCGGGGGCAAGCTTACTTACTGCCACTTGTTTATGGTATTCCACTAGCTTTAGAAGAGTCATTGTTTCCTCTATGTCCTCGCCTAGGTAGACAGATTTAACCGCTTCAATGGTAACGGTTTTATTTTGCTGCACCAACTGGTGATAACAATCGAAAATAAGGGAGCGTACCTGCTCCATGTGGCTGTTCAGCTTTACGATTTCTTGGCGTTTTCCTTTTGCTCTTCCTTTTACTTCGTCCCAATTGTTGATCGATACTTTGCTTTTTAAGGAAATTTCAGTTCTACGGCCGTTTACTGTAATCCTTGCATAAACAGTGGCCATTTCATCTTTCTTGTTCTTGGGCAACCGTAACACGAATTGAATCCCAAAAGTGTTTTTACTCTTCATATCCATTTATTTTATGTTCAACTGATACACTTTAGTGCAGTTCTCTCAATCCAACTATTGGATATGATGCAGTAAAGAAGTCAAACAATAATAAATAGCATCAAAATAAATGTTGTAAATAAATGATTTACAGTTATTTATAAGCTATTCGGTGAGTAAATATAAAACTTAAAAAGACTCACCGTTTAACTCACATTTAGATTGATATTTATTGGGGTTTCCTGATATAATATAAAACAAAAAACCCTCAAATTCATAGAATTTGAGGGTTTTTGACCTTACTTAGTGTAAGTGTTGTCGGGGTGGCAGGATTCGAACCTGCGACCTCCTGGTCCCAAACCAGGCGCGATGACCGGGCTACGCTACACCCCGAATAATCTTTAATTGCGAGTGCAAATGTAATTGTTTTTTTGTTTTGTATCAATTTTTTTGAGCTATTTTTTTTAAAATTACTTCGTAATAGAATCAATTGATTATATTATAGATATTTAAAAGAATACTTTCTTTTATATCCATTCATAAATACATATTTTTGTAAACCTAAATTAGAATAATAAATATGTCAACAATAGAAACAGTGAAGTGCCTAATTATAGGTTCTGGACCGGCGGGTTATACCGCAGCAATTTATGCAGCTCGTGCAAATATGAATCCGGTATTGTATCAGGGAATGCAGCCGGGCGGACAATTAACTACTACAAATGAAGTAGAAAATTTTCCGGGTTATCCGGATGGGGTAACAGGGCCTGAAATGATGCAGCAGTTACAGGCACAGTCTAAGCGTTTTGGAGCAGATATTCGGGATGGTTATGCTACAAAAGTTGATTTATCAGGAGAGATTAAAAAAGTGTGGATTAATGATACAATAGAAATTCATGCGAAAACAGTAATTATTTCAACGGGAGCAACAGCAAAATACTTGGGAATTCCATCAGAACAACATTATTTACAAATGGGTGGCGGTGTTTCAGCTTGTGCTGTATGCGATGGTTTTTTCTATCGTAATCAGGAAGTAATTATTGTAGGGGCAGGTGATTCGGCTTGTGAAGAGGCTCATTACTTATCTCATTTATGTAAAAAAGTAACGATGTTGGTACGTTCGGAAAATTTCCGAGCTTCAAAAATTATGGAAGAACGTGTTAAAAATACTCCGAATATCGAAATTTTGATGAATACCGAAATTGACGAAGTTTTAGGTGATGGACAAATTGTAAGCGGAGTTAGGGTAGTGAATAATAAAACCGGAGAAAAGAAAGAAATTGCTGTAACCGGAGTTTTTGTAGCTATTGGGCATAAGCCTAATACAGATATATTTGCAGGTCAGTTAACCATGGATGAAACCGGTTATTTAATTACTGAAGGCAAAACTTCAAAAACCAATATTCCGGGCGTTTTTGCATGTGGCGATGTGCAGGATAAAGATTACCGCCAGGCAATTACCGCAGCCGGTTCGGGGTGTATTGCCGCTTTAGATGCCGAGCGTTATCTGGCAAGTTTATAATTTAATCAAGCGGCTTAGGTCGCTTTTTATTTATGCTGAAAATAAATCAATTGTCATTTTCTTATGCCACAAAACCTGTTTTAACTGATATAAATTTTCAACTTAAAGCCGGGAACTCGTATGCCTTGATAGGTGCCAGCGGAAGCGGTAAATCTACCTTGTTAAAGTTAATGTATGGATTGCTTGATGCTGATTCCGGAACTGTTTTCTGGAATGATGAACAAATTTTAGGACCTGCTTATCACTTGGTTCCGGGAATGGATTTTATGAAATATCTGGCACAAGATTTTGATTTGATGCCTTTTGTTTCGGTTGAAGAAAATGTGGGTAGGTTTTTGTCGAATTTTTATCTTAAAGAAAAAAGAGAACGAATCAACGAATTATTAACTTTGGTTGGAATGAACGAATTTTCTAAAATCAAAGCTAAGTTTTTAAGTGGCGGACAAATGCAGCGAACCGCTTTGGCAAAAGTTTTAGCATTAGAACCCAAAGTTTTACTACTTGATGAACCTTTTTCGCATATTGATTATCATCAAAAGACTAAATTGGCACAGCATGTTTTTGCGTATTGTAAAGAAAAAGGAATAACCGTTCTTTATACATCGCATACACCCGAGGAAATTTTGATGTTTTCTGATGAAGTGATTGTTATGAAAAACGGTAGTATCATTGAAAAAAAGACACCACAGAATATTTACGAAAACCCTAAAAACGAATACATTGCCCGTTTAACAGGAGAAGTGAATGTAATTCCCGCAAATTATATGAAAAATGAAAATGATCTTTTACTTCGTCCAGATCAATTAAAGGTTGTTGATAATGGTTATGAAGCCGAAGTTTTACAGGTGTATTATATTGGAAAAAATTATCTTTTAAAAATACGTTTTAAGGATCTTATTCTGTTTATTGAATCAAATAAAAAGCATTCAGGTAAAATAAAATTTGAGATGATTAAATCATAAATGTTGCAATAAATAAAACCTGCATGATTACTGAAAAATTATGCAGGCTTTGATTTGTAATTTATCTCCCCACAATAGAATGATACAACGCCAATGCTTTACCGTCTGTTAATAATGAAATAAAACGACAAATATTTAATAAGCGTAAATACAAACTTTCATTTTCGGTTTGGTATTGTTCCGGTAAAAGTTTCAAAATCAATTCATCATAATGTGTTGCTTTACCGTTGAATTTATTATTAGCGGCGGCAATAAACTTTTCTAACAGTGTGTGCAAAACTTTATAGCCTACCACTTCTTTTTCAACCACTTCTTTACTTTCGTACACATTAGAAATGCTGATGGTAATAATATCTTTCATTTGTGCCACATAAGCACATTTATCGGTTAATGCAAACGGAAAATTCCCTTTCATGATTTCTTCTTCGTTTTCCATAAACACACGCACCACATCATTAATTAAACTGCCAATTGCCAATGCGCGCAAATAACTTACTCGCTCAGATTTGGTTTGAAGCTGGGCATATTTTACTGAATTGATGTTGTTTTTTACAATTTTAATAAGGAATTCCAAAGCGTGTTCTTCCGGGATCCAGCCTAAATTAATACCGTCTTCAAAATCAATGATGGTATAGCAAATATCATCTGCAGCTTCAACCAGATAGGTTAACGGATGGCGCAAATACCGCAATCGTTCACCTTCTCTTTTTATCAATCCCAAGGTGTTTGCCACATCTACAAAACCGGATTTATCTGCCTGAAAAAAACCGTATTTTTTGTCGGAAATATCGTTGGTTGGCTTTTTAGGCAGACTTTCTTTCGGGTATTTCATAAACGCCCCCAAAGTTGCATACGAAATTCGTAAACCGCCTTCAGCACCCGGACGCGAATCGGTCAATATGTGAAAACCGTTGGCATTTCCTTCAAAATCAATCAAATCCTGCCATTGTGCCGGTTCTAAATCCAATCGGAATTTTTCGCCCGCACCGTGCTTAAAAAAATCGCCTATGGCTTTTTCGCCCGAATGTCCAAACGGAGGGTTTCCAATATCGTGACACAAACAAGCTGCCGCTACAATGGCTCCGAAATCATTAATGGTATAACCTAAATCTGTTAATTCGGGATATTTTCCAATAATCTGTGCACCAGCCAATCGACCGATAGATCGACCTACAACCGAAACTTCTAAACTGTGCGTTAAGCGCGTGTGAACAAAATCGGTTTTTGAAAGCGGAATCACCTGTGTTTTGTCTTGCAGACTGCGAAACGCATTAGAAAAAATAATACGGTCGTAATCTACTTCAAATCCCACGCGCGAAGGGTTTTCGTCTTTACGCTCACGAATGTGGTTATCACCAAATTTTTTTAAAGACAACAACTGTTGCCAATTCATTATATTGTTTGCCATTTTAAGACAATTGTTCGTTTATAATATTTTGTTTTACCTGTTTGTAGAAAAAATCTTTGGCTTCGGCATACGACACCTGATATTTTCTGTTGTCAGGATGATATTTTTCGGGAATGGGAATTTGTAAGGTATCATAGAAATCATCTAACAAATCATTGGCGGGTTTTTCGTAAGCAATCTGCCATTCAAAACGTCGCTTTAACGCTTCGTCAATCATTTGGATTTGGTTGGTTGCTGCTATTAAAATAGATTTCTGCGGAAAGTAATCCATCAGTTGAATAATGGCGTTAACCACCCGTTTCATTTCTGAATTATCTTTGTTATCATAATCGCGGATTTGTCCCAATGAATCAAATTCATCTAATAACAAAACCATACTTTCGTATTGTGACTCTTTAAATAAAGCATCTAAATTTTTTGCCGTTTCACCTAATTTTGACGAGATAATGGTTGCCAGATTCACAATCATCAGTTTTTTGTTTAAATGATTGGCAATTACTTTAGCGGTCATTGTTTTTCCGGTACCGCTGTCGCCATACAGCAACAATTTGTTCGATACGGGAATTTTGTATTCATCAAACAAATGCTTAAACTGTTGTTCGTGTAAAAAAGTCATTAAATGACTTTTGATTTCGGGCGAAGCGATAAAATCTTCAAACGAAACCTTGCTTCGGTCTATGTAATAAAAATTACTCATTATATAGATTGTGTTTTCTTTAAGCTGTTATATGCAAAAATTAAGGCGGCGAACATTAAAAATGCTGCCAAAATAAAAGGTGCCCCAGGAAATTTAAACGGCGCATCGTCATGTGTAAAGTAATAAAAAATACTTGTCATTACCAAAGGTCCAAAAGTTGCCGTGGCACTGTTTAAACTTGCTAAGGTTCCCTGAATTTGCCCTTGTTCGTTTGACGGTACATGATTTGTAATTTCTGATTGAATTGCCGGACCTGCCAATCCGCCCATGCAATACGGAATTAAAAATACGAAAATCATCCATTCTTGAGTTGCCACTGCAATTAAAAACTGACCGATGGCATTTAGAAAAAATCCTGTTAAAATGCTTTTTCCGTTACCTATTTTAGGGTTGATGTATCGAACCAAACCACCTTGAACAATGGCAACCAATAAACCAACAACGCCCAGAGATATTCCTACCATTCGTTCGTCCCAATGGTATCGGTACATGGTATAAAAACTCCAGTTTCCGTTTACTGCGTGCGATGCAAAATACATAAAAAACATGGCGGTTACCAAACCAATAATATTCGGAAATTTCTTTAAACGGGATAATGCTCCAATGGGATTTGCCGCTTTCCATTCAAATATTCTGCGTTTTTCAGGTTTTAACGATTCCGGCAGCACAAAATATCCATAAATAAAGTTTACAAAACACAGAACTGCGGCGGCATAAAAAGGCACACGTGAACCATATTGCCCCAACAAACCGCCAATTACGGGGCCAATAATAAAGCCAATACCAAAGGCGGCGCCTACTAATCCAAAATTCTTGGCTTTGTTTTGGGGTGTGCTTACATCAGAAATATATGCCATTGCGGTAGAAATACTTGCTCCGGTGATTCCGGCAATGATTCGACCTGCAAACAACCACGGAACATTGGGTGCCATTGCCAAAACCAAATAATCGATTGCAAATGCCATTAAAGAAATCAATAAAACAGGTCTTCTACCGTATTTGTCAGACAGGCTGCCCATTAACGGGGCACACAAAAATTGCGTAAAGGCATAGGCAAATGCCAACCAACCACCTAATTGAGCGGCTTCGCTGATATCAGAATGATTTAATTCTTGTAACAACTTTGGAATGACCGGGATAATAATCCCAATGCCTATAATATCAATCAGCATGGTAATGAAAATAAAACCAATTGCCGCCGATTTTTTTGAACTCATAAGTATTTTTGAATTAGAAAAAACAAAGCTACAAAAAGAAATAAAAAAAGTCTTTCTGTTTAGAAAGACTTTTCGGGATATAAAAAAACAATAAAATATTATAATTCCAAAGCTTTTTTAGGGTCGTTGTTTAGTAACAACTCCATTGGGTTTTCTAAAGCTTCTTTAACAGCTACCAGGAAACCTACTGATTCACGACCATCGATGATTCTGTGATCGTAAGACAACGCGATATACATCATTGGAGCGATAACCACCTGACCGTTTACGGCAACCGGACGTTCGATGATATTGTGCATCCCTAAAATACCTGATTGTGGCGGGTTGATGATTGGTGTTGATAACATAGATCCAAATACACCACCATTAGTAATTGTAAACGTACCACCTGTCATTTCATCAACAGTAATTTGTCCGTCGCGTGCTCTTGTTGCCAAACGTTTGATTTCAGCTTCAACACCGCGGAAAGATAATAATTCTGCATTGCGAACAACCGGAACCATTAATCCTTTTGGACCTGAAACGGCAATAGAAATATCAGCAAAATCAAATTTAATCTGATCCTGACCGTCGATCATTGAATTTACATCAGGAAATAATTCCAAAGCACGAGTTACTGCTTTTGTAAAGAACGACATAAAACCTAATGAAACACCGTGTTTTGCTTTAAACGCGTCTTTGTATTCAGAACGTAATTTGTTTACTTCGGTTAAATTAACTTCGTTAAACGTGGTCAACATTGCTGTTGTGTTTTTGGCTTCTACTAAACGTTCTGCCACTTTTCTGCGTAACATCGACATTTTTTTACGCTCTGTTCCGCGAGGTCCGCCTGTTGGTGTACCCATTGAAGGAACTGCGTTAATAGCGTCTTCTTTAGTCACACGACCGTCTTTTCCGGTTCCCTGAACAGATCCGGCGTCGATATTTTTTTCTTCTAATATTTTTTTAGCTGCCGGTGATGCAGATCCTGTTGCATAAGTTGCAGATTGTGCAGGTGCAACAGCCGGAGTTGCTTTTGGTTCTTCTTTTTTCTCTTCAGCTTTTGGAGCTTCGGCTACAGGTGCGGTACCAGATGGTTTTGCAGCACTTGTGTCGATTAAACAAACTACCTGACCCACAGCCACAGCATCACCTTCTTCTGCTTTCAACGTGATGATACCACTTGCTTCAGCAGGTAATTCTAAAGTTGCTTTGTCAGAATCAACCTCAGCAATCGCTTGGTCTTTCTCTACATAGTCGCCGTCTTTTACTAACCAAGTAGCAATTTCCACTTCTGTGATTGATTCCCCTGGCGAAGGAACTTTCATTTCTAAGATACTCATCAGTATATTAATTTAATATTGTTGTTATTTGAAATACGTTCTAAAATTATAAATTTTTATCGAATACTTTGGCAATTGCGTGTGCATATCTTTCTTTAGATCGAGCAGATGAACCTGCCGCGGGTGCTGCTGCCGGTGCCGGTGCCGCCAAACGGAATTTCACTAAATTAAAATTCATCAGCATATATCCGTAAGCCCCCATGTTTTGTGGTTCTTCTTGTGCCCACACATAATCATCAACGTTAGGATATGAAGCAATTACTTCTTTTAATTGTTCGTTATCTAAAGGGAATAATTGTTCAACACGTACAAAAGCTACATCTTTTCTGCCTAAGTTTTGTTTTTCTGCCTGTAAATCATAATAGAATTTACCTGAAACAAAAACCAATGTTTTTACAGCATTTTTATCTTCTACTTTTGGATCGTCAACAATGGTTTGGAACGAACCGCTGGTTAATTCTTCAATGGTTGAAGTAGCTTCGGGATGACGCAACAATGATTTTGGCGACATGATTACCAAAGGTTTTCTAAAATCGGTAATCACTTGTCGGCGCAACATGTGGAAATGGTTTGCCGGTGTGGTACAGTTGGCTACATACATGTTGTGGTTTGCACACAATTGCAGGTAACGTTCTAAACGAGCCGACGAGTGTTCTGCTCCCTGGTGTTCGTATCCGTGTGGCAACAGTAACACAATTCCGTTTTGGCTTCCCCATTTGTCTTCCGCCGCCGAAATGTACTGGTCGATCATAATTTGAGCACCATTAGAGAAATCTCCAAACTGAGCCTCCCAAATGGTCAGTGCTTTCGGGTTTGCCATGGCGTAACCATACTCAAAACCTAAAACAGCATATTCAGATAAATGCGAGTTGTAAATGCGCATTTGTCCGTTTTGCGATTTGATATTGTTTAAAGGGATGTATTCTTCTTCGGTATCTTCGGTTTTAATCACTGCATGACGGTGCGAGAATGTACCGCGTTGTACATCCTGACCTGAAAAACGTACATCAAAACCTTCGGAAATCAAGGTGCCGTAAGCCAATAATTCTCCCATTGCCCAATCTAAACGATTGGTTTCATAGTACATGGTGTAACGATCCTTGATTAATTTTGAAATTTTATTGATGAATTTTTTATCTTCAGGCAACGATGTTAATGAAGGTGCGATATCATCTAATAATTCACGGGATACTTTAGTATCGTAAGTTTGCAACATACGCTCAGCATTTGCAATGTGATAACCTTCCCATTCTTTTTGCATAAAAGGAATTACGGTCGCTTTTTCAGTTGCTTTTGCGGCTGTTAAATTATCCTCTAAAACTGCTTTGTATTTATCTTCTAAAGCACCTACGTATGCATCATCAATTACTTTGTTTTCAAGCAGGCGTGCATTGTAAATGTTGCGTGCGTTTTGATGTTTTGAAATTAGTTTGTATAAAATAGGTTGAGTAAAACGTGGTTCGTCACCTTCGTTATGCCCGTATTTACGGTATCCAACTAAATTAACAAATACGTCTTCTTTAAATTCCATTCTGTAAGCCAAAGCGAATAACATAGCTTTTACAGCAGCTTCGGTATCATCGGCATTTACATGAACCACAGGTGCAGCAACCACTTTAGCAACATCGGTACAGTAAATACCCGAACGGGCATCTCTGTAACTTGTTGTAAAACCAACTTGATTGTTTAATACCAAATGAACGGTTCCTGCTGTTTGGTAAGCACGTAATTTGCTCATCTGAACAATTTCGTACACAATACCCTGACCGGCAACCGCAGCATCACCGTGTAATGCAACAGGTAATACTTTTGAAAAATCGGTTGGGTATAATTTATCTTGTTTTGAACGCACCACACCTTCGATTACCGCACCAACGGTTTCTAAATGTGATGGATTCGGAGCTAAATTTAAATTGATTTTTTTGCCTGAAGCGGTTGTTTTTTCAGAAGTGTATCCCAAGTGATATTTCACATCTCCGTCAAACGTATCAGCTACATCGGCATAATCTTTTCCATCAAATTCTGTAAAGATATTCTGTGCAGGTTTCTGCATGATGTTCGCAAGGATATTTAAACGTCCACGGTGTGCCATTCCAATAACCACATCTTCTACACCAGAAGTTGCCGCAGCATCAATCATGGCGTCTAATGCGGGTATTGTAGCTTCTAATCCTTCTAAAGAAAAACGTTTTTGCCCCACATATTTGGTATGGAAGAAATTTTCAAAAGCTGCTGCTTCTACTAATTTTTCCAGAATATGCTTTTGTTGATCCGTTGACAAATCATTTGATTTTGATTCAAAATATTTTGCAATCCACTGAACTTTGTCTTCGTTTGGAATGTACGTATATTCAATACCAATTGTTGTACAATAAGTATTTACTAAATGATCAATAATTTGCTGTAAAGTACTTTTAGGTAAGTTAATGCTTAAAGCAGCATCAAAAGTAACGTTTAAATCTGCTTGGGAAAGACCATATTTTTCAATAGACAGTTCAGAGTTTGTACCTGTTGTTTCTATTAAAGGGTTTGTTCTGGTTGCTAAGTGCCCATGCGTTCTGTAAGCGTCGATCAGCCTTAAAACCGCAAATTCTTTTTTAACTGTTTCTGCTAACTTTGCCGTTTCAGCAGATCCTTCGTAAGCATTTGATAATTGTTCTACCGGACTGCCATTGTATTCATTTGCAAAATCGAACCCCTGAAAAAAACTTCTCCAACTTGGTTCAACACTATCAGGGCTGGTTAAATACTGATCGTATAAATCTGCAAAAAATGAGGTATGCGCAGCGTTTAAAAAGGAAAACCTATCCATAATATTTGTCTGATGACTCTTTTTTTTCGTTAAAAAATTTTCACAAAAATACAACAGTTTCAATTAATAATATAATATTTTATACAGTTTTATAGTTTTAATTTTTGTTTAAGACAGATTTTTATATCACTTTGATTTTAATTTAAATACTTTTTTTAACAATATTATTTTTAAACAGCTTTTTTTTATCACTTTTATTATTTTATTGCGATTTTACCGATTATTTTTTTGTTATTGACAATTGTCTGTTTTTACAGAGAAAAATACATTTTTTGTTTGTTAAGAAACATTTAACTGATTAATTAATATATTAGCAAAAATTAGATTTTTAACATGAAAAGAATTATTTGTGCGATGACTGTTTGCCTGGTGACTACTTTGAGTGTATCGGCACAGCAAAACGATGATTTTTACCAGCCAAGAACAACTACTTTTTGGAGCGATGTACAGTTTGGCGGTGCGTTGGGTTTGGGTTTTGGTAGCGGTTATACAAACATTGCTGTTGCACCAAGTGCTATTAAACCCATAACCGAGCAATTTTCTGCAGGTGTGGGATTACAATTTAATTATCTGAAATCGAAAGGTTTTTATGAAAGTGCATCGTACGGGGCAAGTGCTATTGCACTATACAACCCGATAGATTTTTTTCAATTATCGGCAGAGTTAGAACAACTGCGGGTAAATAATACGGTTGAAGGATATTATTTAAATCAATATTATTACCCGGAAAGTAAAGAAAACTTCTGGAACACGGCGTTGTTTTTAGGTGCAGGATATACATCGGGCAATGCTACCATTGGGATACGTTATAATGTGCTGTACCAAAAAGATAATTTTGTGTACTCACAAGCATGGATGCCTTTTATACGGGTTTATTTTTAAACAAAAAACGAGCAATTGCTCGTTTTTTTATACTGTTCTACTCATTAATGAAACAGCGAATTCTTTCAGCTCTTCTTTAAAATGATAAGCAATTTCTAAGGTTTCTAATTGCTGTAAAGCTTTTTGTGTATATTCTTCAATTAAAAGCTGCATATCGCCTGTGGCATTGGTTTTTATGAATAACTGTTTTACCGAATCGATCTTTTCCTGGGAGTTTTCCTTTGTAGCGTACCATTTAACAAGCTCTTTTTTGTCCTCTTCAGAAGCGTTTTCCAGAGTTTTTAAATACAGATACGTTTTTTTGTTCTCTAAAATATCTCCGCCAATTTGCTTACCAAAAGTGGCTGTTTCGCCAAAAGCATCTAAATAATCGTCTTGTAATTGAAAGGCAATTCCCAAATGACGTCCAAAATTATAAATAGCCTCTTTATTTGATGGTGTTGTTTTAGCAACAATGGCGCCCATTTCTAAAGCAGCACCCACCAAAACAGCCGTTTTATAATCAATCATTTTGATGTATTCCGGAATGCTGACATTGTTGCGGGTTTCAAAATTGATATCTAATTGTTGTCCTTCACAAACTTCTAAAGCTGTTTTACTGAAAAGCTTTGCCAGATCTTTAAAAATAGCAGGCTCATAATTTTCAAAATATTGATAGGCAAGAATCAGCATGGCATCGCCGGATAAAATACCCGTATTCAGATTCCATTTTTCATGAACGGTTTTTTCACCTCTTCGCAAAGGAGCATCATCCATAATATCATCGTGAATCAATGAAAAATTATGAAACAATTCAATAGCAACCGCTGCGTGAATAGCTTCATTTGGTGCAGCGCCAAAAACTTCCGCAGCAAAAAGCGTAAGTAACGGGCGTAAACGTTTACCACCTAAATTAGCAATATATCCTATAGGTTCGTACAGTTCCTTTGGATTTTTGTTGAAATTAATCTGATTTATATAATCGGCAACAGCGTTTTTGTAATCAATGAAATTATTCATATAAGGGTATAAACTTCTTTAATGTGTACAAATGTAAGCTAATTAATTATTTAAATAAAATTTTAAAAAAAACTTTGGAAACTTTTTTGGTATTTAAAGTTTCCTGTTTACCTTTGCCCCAAAATTTATTCATTAGAATGAAAGAAACAATTTTAAATAAATCTTTAGGACTTTTTATAAAACATGGGTTTAAGTCGGTGACGATGGACGATATCGCTAATGAATTGGGTATTTCAAAAAAAACGATTTACCAGCATTTTTCTTCAAAAAGCGAATTGGTCAAAGCAACGGTTGATTATGTTTTTGAGTCGGCAACTGCCAAAATGAAAAGTATTGCGGGCAACTGCGAAACGCCTATTCACGAACATTTTGAAATGAAAAATTGCTTAGGCGATCTATTTGGTCAAAATATACAGGCAAGTACCATTTACCAATTTAATAAGTATTATCCAAGGCTGTCAGAGCGTATTCAACAAAAAAAGCATGAAAATTACGATTTTACAATTCTCCGAAATCTACGCGATGGTGTTGAGCAAGGTTACTACCGCAAAGAAATTGATATTGATTTTGTAGGAAAAATATTTTTTGCAAGTACCACGGCTTTTTTTAATGATGAAATGTTTATTAATCTGCAAAGTACACAATCTATAGACGAACTGAATTATAAATTATTAGAATACCATTTAAGGGGAATTGTTACTCCGAAAGGATTACAAATTTTAGAACAATTATTACAAAAAAATAAATAGCAATGAAATATAGAATTTCAATTTTATTAGCGTTTTTAGGATTCTTTGCCCAGGCACAAGAGCAATTAACGCTTAAAGATGCGGTTAATTACGCTTTGCAAAATAAAGCCGAAGCCGTAAAAGCCCGCTTAGAGGTAGAAAACAGCGAATACCAAATCGATGAAGTTCGTGCCAATGCATTACCACAAATTAGTGCAAATGGTGGTTTAACGTATAATGCTATTATCCCACAAATGGCTTTGGTAATGGGCGATCAGGTACAGGTAATTCAAATGGGGACACCTTGGCAGTCAAACGCTACACTATCGTTAAACCAACAATTATTTAACCAAGCCGTTTTCACAGGGTTAAAAGCAGCAAAGACCACAAGAGAATTTTATAAGATAAACGCACAGTTAACAGAAGAGCAGGTTATTGAAAAAGTTGCAAACAGCTATTATGAAGTATATAAAACCGAATCTCAATTAAAAACCATTGACAAAACCATTGATAACACCACACGCGTTCGCGATGTTATTCAAAGTTTATTTGACAACGGTTTGGCTAAAAAAATAGATTTAGACAGAACCAACGTTACTTTAAACAACCTGAAAAGCAATCGTCAGCAATTGGTAAATGCCTTACAATTACAAGAAAATGCTTTAAAGTATTTAATTGGCATGGATATGAATCAAGATATCAAAATGCCGGAAAATACGTTTGAAGTTACTAAACATGCTTTAGTTGATGAATCTACAAACATTGAAAACAGAACTGAAATTAAGGTGTTGGACAAACAAAGTGAGCTATTAGCCTTAAACAAAAAAGCAACGATGGCTCAAGGTTATCCAAGTTTAAGCATGAACGCAAATTTTGGCTATAATGGTTTTGGTGATACATTTCCCTGGTTTGCCAAACCTGCCGATGGGGTATATTGGTCAGGAACCTCAGCTATAGGTTTAAATTTATCCATTCCTATTTTTAATGGTGGATCAATTCGTGCAAAAGTAAGACAAGCACAGGTTGATATTGAAAAATTAGAAGTTGATAAACGCGATACTCGCTTAGCGTTAGATATGTCATTAAAAAATGCGATAACACAGCTAAATAATTCTTTAATTAGCCTCAACACGCAAAACGAGAATGTGAATTTAGCCAAAGAAGTATTAGACAATGTAGAAAACAATTATAAAGTAGGTCTGGCAACATTAACCGATTTATTAGACGCAGAAACATCTTATGCCGATGCACAAAACAATCACACCAATGCTTTATTAGATTACAAAGTAGCCGAAGTACAATTAATTAAAGCTAAAGGAGAATTAAAATCATTAACACAAGAATAAACTAATTGCATAAAAAAATGAAAAAAGTCATCATAACAGGAATAGTTATTATTGCAGCATTAGCCGGAATAATGTATGTGCTAAATAAAAATAAGGCAACCAATGAAGCACAAACCGCTGTTGTTGCCGAAAAAAACAGTGCGGTTACCGTACGTGTTGAAACAGCCGATTTTAAAGAAGTAAACGGCGAATACATTGCTAACGGAACTTTTATGCCTAAACAAGAAGTGAAAATTTCAGCAGAAACAGCCGGATTGGTCTCTCGTGTTTTAGTTTCAGAAGGATCACATGTAAGTGCAGGGCAAACGTTAGCGGTTATTAAAGCCGACAAGCAAAATGTAAATGTAAGCAATGCACAAGCAGTTTACAACAACGCAAAAGCCGAAGTGACTCGCTTTGAAAGCGCTTATGCTACAGGCGGTGTAACAAAACAACAGTTAGACCAAATGAAGCTACAATTAGAAAATGCCAAAAACAACCTGCAAAGTGCACAACTTACCGCGGGCGATGTTAACATTAAAGCATCGTTTTCAGGAATTATAAATAAAAAGAATATTGAACCGGGATCTTACGTAAATCCGGGAATGGAATTGTTTGAAGTGGTTAACGTTTCTACTTTAAAATTAAAAGTAAATGTTGATGAGAAAAACGTGGGAAGCTTAAAATTAGGTCAATCTATTAAAGTGGAATCTCCGGTAATTGGCGAAAAAGAATTTACAGGTAAAATATCGTTTATTGCTCCAAAAGCAGATGCCAGCTTAAATTTCCCGGTAGAAATGGAAATTCAAAACAATTCGGCAAACGATTTAAAAGCCGGAATGTACGGTAATGCCTATTTTGGAAACAGCCAAACAGCCAACGTATTAATTATACCGCGCACAGCATTTGTGGGAAGCGTAAGCTCTAATCAAGTGTTTGTTTATAAAGACGGAAAAGCCGTGTTGACGAAAGTGGTCTCAGGAAGAACATTCGGAGAATCAATCGAAGTAGTTTCCGGAATTGAAAAAGGTACGCAGGTAATCATATCAGGACAAATCAATTTAACCGACGGAACAGCTGTTCAAATTATTAAATAAAAGCAATAAGTAATCCTTATGCTGTAAACATTGAATATAAAATAAAAATAAACATTTAGGTTATAAATAAAACCTATCGCCTAAAGCACAAATATAAATCAATGAAAATATCTGAAATATCAATAAAAAGACCCAGTGTTATTATCGTACTCTTTTCGATATTAATATTAGGAGGTATCGCATCGTATTTTAGTATGGGATATGAGTTAATCCCTAAATTCGATGTGAACGTAATTACAGTGCAAACGGTTTATCCGGGAGCTGCCCCGTCAGAGGTGGAAACTTCGGTAACCAAAGTAATTGAAGATGCCGTTTCATCGTTAGAAAACGTGAAGAAAATCGAATCAAAATCCATGGAAAGCGTTTCGGTGGTAATGATTACATTGAATACCGGTGCCGATGTGAACTTTTTGCTCACCGATGCCCAACGGAAAATCAACGCCGTAATCAACGATCTGCCCGATGATGCCGAAACTCCTTCGTTAAGTAAATTCTCGTTAGACGATGTGGCGATCATGAACCTTTCGGTTACCTCATCTTTAACAGAAAAAGAGCTGTATGATTTGTTAGATCAAAAAATTCAGCCGGTTTTTGCACGTATCAATGGTGTGGCTAAAGTAGATTTAGTTGGTGGCGAAGAACGTGAAATTCAAGTGAGTGTTAATCCGGAAAAACTTGCCGGTTATGGCTTAACCATCAGTCAGGTTCAACAGATTTTAGCTGCTTCAAATATGGATTTCCCAACCGGGAATATCAAAACAAGAGATAGTCAGACAACCATTCGTTTATCGGGTAAATTTACTTCGTTAGAACAAATGCGTAATTTGCCAATTACCACTCCGTCCGGAACAATGATTCGTTTAAGCGATATTGCCGATGTACAGGATGGTATTAAAGATATTGAAAAAATTGCCCGTATCGATCAAACAAACACGATCTTAATGCAGGTGTACAAACAATCTGATGCCAATGCGGTAGAAGTGTCAAACCTGGTTAAAGAAACCATTGAAGTTGTTCAAAAAGATTATCAAGAACAAAAAGTAGAAGTTTCTGTTGCATCCGATTCTACTGATTATACCATTAGTGCAGCAGATCACGTAATGCTCGATTTAGCCATTGCAGTTGCCCTGGTAGCTTTCATTATGTTGTTTTTCTTACACAGTTTACGCGATGCGGCTATTGCAACCATTGCCATTCCGTTATCGTTAGTAGCTACGTTTATAGGGTTAAAACTTTTTGGTTACACCTTAAACTTAATGTCGTTACTGGGATTATCGTTAGTAGTAGGTATTTTGGTGGATGATGCCATTGTGGTAATCGAAAACATTCACCGTCATATGGAAATGGGGAAAAACAAAGTACGTGCTGCGTTTGATGGTGCCAAAGAAATTGGATTTACCGTAACGGCAATTACTACAGTAATTGTTGTAGTATTCTTACCAATTGCACTATCAACAGGGTTAGTGTCCGATATTTTACGTCAGTTCTGTGTTACCGTAATTGTTTCTACATTATTGTCGTTATTGGTTTCGTTTACGGTGGTACCCTGGTTATATTCCCGTTTCGGAAAATTATCACACATAAGTAAGCATTCTTTCTTTGGAAAAATATTATTTGGTTTTGAGGCAGGATTGTCTAAACTAACCAACGGAATTTCGGATATTTTAAAATGGTCGCTAAAAAACCGTAAAAACAAGATTATTACCTTATTGCTTACATTAGTATTGTTTTTTGCTTCAATAGGGTTAGTTGGCGGCGGATATATTGGTGGTGGATTCTTCCCGGATAGTGATAAAGAAGAATTCTTAATTCAGTTTGAATTAAACAAAGATGCTTCTATTGAACAAACCAACCTGCTAACACAGAAAGCCGAGGCTTATCTTGCTAAAAAGCTTGAAATCGAAAAAATGATTACCACAGTGGGGCAAGCTTCTGATGGTATGATGACAACTTCGGGTACAAAATACAAATCTGAAATTCAGATTTATTTAAAAGACGGTCACAAAAACACAGAACCTACCAAAGTATATGCGGCAAAATTAAAACGCGAAATGGAAAGTTACTTGGTAGGTGCAAAAGTAAAAACCGTTCAAATGGGTATTATGGGAGCCGAACAAGCCCCTATAAACTTAACCGTGATCGCATCATCTCAAGAAGATGCTTTGGAATACGCACGCAAAGCGGCAGATTTATTAGAAAAAATACCGGGAGCAAGTGAAGTGAAGTTAACTTCTGAAGACGGAAATCCTGAAGTAGTAGTAAAATTAGACCGCGACAAAATGAACGCTTTAGGTTTAAATGTTGCCACCGTGGGTCTTACCATGCAAACTGCTTTCTCTGGTAATACAGATACAAAATACCGTGCAGGCGATACAGAATACGACATCAATATTCGTTACGATGAAATTGGTCGTGGAACGATTGACGACGTGAAAACATTGAAATTCATCAATTCAGAAGGACAATCAATCATGTTAGAACAATTTGCCGATATTACTTACGGTTCAGGACCAACATTATTAGAACGTAGAGATAAATCGCCATCAGTTTCTGTTCAGGCACAGGTTGTAGGTAAATCAGAAGGAGATCTTGCAACAGAATGGGAAGCAGAATTTTCTAAATTAGAATTAAAACCGGGCGTTGCCTTTAAATGGGGCGGAAACAAAGAAAATCAAGACGAAGGTTTCGGAACATTAGGTATAGCATTAATGGCAGCTGTGTTATTGGTATATTCAGTAATGGTTCTTCTGTACGACAGTTTTTCTAAACCATTCATCATCTTGTTCTCAATTCCGTTATCGTTCATTGGTGCGTTATTGTTCCTTGCACTTACAAACGAAACATTAAACATCTTTACCATTTTAGGTATCATTATGTTAATTGGTCTGGTAGCTAAGAATGCCATCATGTTGGTAGATTTTGCCAACCATAAAAAAGAATTGGGCTTTAGCACGTATGATGCATTGGTTGCGGCGAACCATGCACGTTTCAGACCCATCTTAATGACTACTATTGCCATGGTAATAGGCATGTTGCCTATTGCTTTAGCTCAAGGTGACGGAGCCGACATAAACCGTGGTTTGGCAATTGTAATTATTGGTGGTTTGATTTCATCGTTATTTTTAACATTAATTATAGTACCTGTTGTTTATTCTATTTTTGATGGAATTGGACGCCGATTCAGAAAAGGCGAAAAAACAAACTACATAGAGTTAATGACTGCCGATTATGAAGAAAACGAGAATTTTGTTGATGAATTCAGCGATAAAAAATAAACTAATTTTCTCTGTTTTTAAGAACGACCTTCGGGTCGTTTTTTTTATTTTATAAGTTAATTAACAGGGTTTTAAATAAAAATAGGTTACATTTATAATCTTAATTTTTAAACTTTATTGCTATGGACAGATTAGAATTAGAAGGAAAATGGAACAGAATCAAAGGAGCCGTTAAACAAAAATATGGCGAATGGTTCGATGATGATAAAGCTTTTGCCGAAGGAAAACTGGATGAATATATTGGAAAAATTCAGGAAAAAACAGGAAGAACAAAAGAAGATATCGAACAAGAATTAAAAGACTGGAAAGATGATGAGAATCACCTTTAGAAAACAGTAAATAGAACAAGAATATTAAAAGCCGGCAATAGTTTCCGGCTTTTTTTTTAATCAATTTCAGTTGATAATTAAAACAAAAAAGGGAAGTAAAAACCTCCCTTTTCATTCATGAAATTTGTCTTCACAAAAATCATACACTTAACTAAAAACATTCAAAAACTACTATCTTAATTCAAATTAATGTTGTTTTTAAATTTGTTAGCAGGAGTGTGCTAAAAAGCACCTTCTCACCACTAACAATTTCTTTTTCATAATTATTCAATAATAATAAAGCAAATGGCATACCACACCGATAATACACCTAAAAAATGGCTTTTCTGCTCATTTGTGTAGAAAAAAATGTAGATATTTTTCACAGAATTCCTAATTTAAGTAATTTTATGACAATCTAAAGTATTTACAATAATTAAGTACATTTGTAAAAACATTTAAAAATGCTTATAATTGGTATAGCAGGCGGAACAGGAAGTGGTAAAACAACTGTGGTTCACCAGATTATGAACGAATTGCCAGAAACAGAAGTGGGTATAATTTCACAAGATTCGTATTACAAAACAAACGATCATCTGTCGATGGACGAACGGGCACTGATAAATTTTGATCATCCAAGAGCCATTGATTTCGATTTACTTTGTAACCATTTAAAAGGATTAAAGCAAGGAAAAAGCATCAATCAGCCGGTTTATTCGTTTGTACATCACAACAGGACAGATGATTATATAATCACGCATCCACGAAAAGTAATGATTGTAGAAGGAATTTTAATTTTAACCAATCCTGAATTAAGAGAATTGTTTGATATTAAAATTTTTGTCCATGCCGATTCAGACGAACGTTTAATTCGCAGGTTAAAACGCGATATTGCAGACAGAGGTCGTGATATGAACGAAGTATTGAACAGATATCAAACTACACTGAAACCTATGCATGAACAGTTTATCGAACCATCAAAAGCATACGCAGATATCATCATTCCAAACGATAAATACAATACGGTGGCAATCGACATCGTACGAACGGTTATCAATAAAAAAATAAACGACTAAAATGAAACAAAAAATCGCGGATTTATTAATAAAATATCCTTTTTTAAAATGGATCACTAACCGATTCATTTTAGCAACCTTATTTTTTATTCTTTGGTTGTTGTTTTTTGATACCTATGCCTATTTTGATCACAGAACCATTGATAAAGAAATAAAGAAATTAGAAGATAACCGCGATTATTATCAGGGCGAAATCAACAGCGACGATAAAAACATTCAAAAATTATATCGTAAAGAAGAAGTTGAAAAATATGCCCGCGAAAAATATTATATGAAACGTGAAAACGAAGACATATATATTATTGACAGCGACAAAGAATATCAAACAGACAAAACTAACTAACAATATATACGTATGTTATTTAACGATTTTGAAAAAGTAACATCCAAACAATGGAAAAATTTGATTCAGTACGAATTAAAAGGTGCCGATTATAATGATACCTTGGTTTGGGAAAGTTTAGAAGGAATAAAAGTTAAGCCTTTTTATCATAACGATGAGGATACTGTTCGCACAGCCGTATCAACAAATAATACGAATTTTTCGGTTGTTCAGGATATTTATGTAAACAATGCCGAAAAATCTGCAACTAAAGCCAATGAAGTGCTGAATCGCGGTGCAGAAAGCATTCGTTTTATTGTTCCAAACGCAGAAATTGATGTGCTGTCCTTATTGAACAATCTTAAAAATCCTAAAGCAGTTTATTTGCAATTATTGTTTTTAGATGCCAATGCGGTAACGAAAATCAATACAGAAGCAGCCAGACTTTCTTTTGAAGTTTTTGTGTTAATTGATCCCATTCATCAATTAGGTTTCGATGGAAATTTCTTTAAAGACGGAAATTCTGACTTTGAAATTTTGAATCAAATCAACAAAAATTCTGATCATATCAATTGGTTAACAGTTAATGCAACAACTTACCAAAATGCCGGTGCCAATATGGTACAGCAAATTGCTTACACATTGGCGCATACCAATGAATATTTAAACCGCGTTGAAAATTTTGGTAAAAACATCACAGTCGAAGTCGCTGTAGGTGGAAATTATTTTTTTGAAATAGCCAAGCTTCGTGCCTTGCGTTTGTCTTTAAATGCGTTAGCAGAAGCTTATTCTTCAACTATTACGTTTCACATTCTGGCAAAACCCACCCGCAGAAATAAAACCATTTACGATTACAACGTGAATATGTTGCGAACCACGACCGAATGTATGAGTGCGATCTTAGGCGGAGCCGATGCGGTTGAAAACCTGGCTTATGATGCTGTCTTTCACAAAACCAACGAATTTGGCGAGCGTATTTCACGCAATCAGTTATTAATGCTAAAAGAAGAAAGTTATTTCGACAAAGTAAACAATCCGGCGGACGGTGCGTATTATATTGAAAATTTAACCCGGCAATTGGCTGAAAAAGGTTTGGAATTGTTTAAAGATATTGAAAAAAACGGCGGATTAATTTCTCAGTTAATTGATGGAACTATTCAGCGAAAAATTTCAGAAAGTGCCCAAAAAGAACAACAATTGTTTGACCAAGGCAAGGAAATCTTACTGGGAACCAACAAATATCCCAATCCGCAAGATCAAATGAAACACGATTTGGAATTGTATCCGTTTGTAAAACAAAATCCAAGAAAAACCCTGATTACTCCAATCATAGAAAAACGCTTGGCTGAAAAATTAGAGCAAGAACGGTTAGAAGCTGAAAAAAATGCATAAATCATGAGAAAAGATATTCAAAATATACAATTACCTTCTCAGAAAAAAGTAATTGAAAACGGAATAAACACGTTTGAAACCGCCGAAGGCATCGAACTAAAGCCGACCTATTCCGAAGCGGATTTAGAAGGTTTGGAACAAATTGGCTTTGCCGCAGGTTTTGCACCTAATTTACGCGGGCCTTATGCAACGATGTACGTGCGTCGTCCGTGGACGATTCGTCAGTATGCAGGATTTTCAACTGCAGAAGAAAGCAATGCGTTTTACCGCAGAAATTTAGCTGCCGGACAAAAAGGACTTTCCGTAGCATTTGATTTGGCAACGCACCGCGGTTACGATTCGGATCACGATCGAGTGGTGGGAGATGTTGGAAAAGCAGGAGTTGCCATTGATTCGGTTGAGGATATGAAAATCCTTTTTGATCAAATTCCGTTGGACCAAATGTCGGTTTCCATGACCATGAACGGAGCGGTATTACCAATTATGGCGTTTTATATCGTAGTGGCAAAAGAACAAGGCGTGGATGAGAAATTACTTTCAGGAACCATTCAAAATGATATTTTAAAGGAATTTATGGTACGTAATACTTATATTTATCCACCAACTCCTTCAATGAAAATCATTGCCGATATTTTTGAATATACAAGTAAAAGAATGCCGAAATTCAACTCGATTTCTATTTCGGGTTACCACATGCAAGAAGCGGGAGCAACGGCAGATATTGAATTGGCTTACACCATTGCTGATGGACTGGAATATGTTCGCACAGGGTTAGCAGCCGGAATGAAAATCGATGAATTTGCACCACGTTTGTCCTTTTTCTGGGCAATTGGTATGAATCACTTTATGGAAATTGCCAAAATGCGTGCCGGTAGAATGATTTGGGCAAAGTTGTTAAAGCAATTCAATCCACAATCAGAAAAATCATTGGCATTGCGTACCCACTGTCAAACTTCGGGGTGGAGTTTAACCGAGCAAGATCCGTTTAATAACGTAGCCCGAACAGCTATTGAAGCGGCCGCCGCGGCGTTTGGTGGAACTCAATCGTTACATACGAATGCTTTGGATGAAGCTATTGCTTTACCTACAGATTTCTCGGCTCGTATTGCTCGTAATACACAGATTTTCTTGCAGGAAGAAACCAAAATTACTAAAACCGTTGATCCGTGGGCCGGAAGTTATTATGTTGAAAGTTTAACGGCAGAAATTGCAGAAAAAGCGTGGAAACTGATTGAAGAAGTAGAATCTTATGGCGGAATGACCAAAGCTATTGAAGCCGGAATTCCGAAAATGCGTATCGAAGAAGCGGCAGCCCGGAAGCAAGCTCGTATTGATTCGGAACAAGATACGATTGTAGGCGTAAACAAATACCGTTTAGAGAAAGAAGATCCTTTACAAATTCTTGAAGTAGATAACCAGGTGGTTCGCCAACAACAAATTGAACGATTAAATTCGATTAAAGCAACCCGCAACAACGATAAAGTAAAAGAGTGTTTAGCAAAATTGACCGAATCTGCAAAAACAGGTCAGGGCAACTTATTGGAACTGGCAGTTGAAGCAGCAGAAAATCGTGCGACGTTAGGAGAAATCTCTGATGCGTTAGAAGAAGTTTTTGGTAGATATAAAGCACAAATTAAAACCATTAGCGGTGTGTACAATAAAGAAATAAAATCAGACGATAACTTTGCAAAAGCGAAGCAATTAGCAGATGAATTTGCTAAATTAGAAGGTCGCCGACCTCGTATTATGATCGCAAAGATGGGGCAGGACGGGCACGACCGCGGAGCAAAAGTAGTTGCTACCGGTTATGCAGATGTAGGTTTTGATGTAGATATGGGACCTTTGTTCCAGACACCTGCTGAAGCCGCCAAGCAAGCTGTTGAAAATGATGTTCACATATTGGGTGTATCTTCTTTAGCTGCCGGACACAAAACACTGGTTCCGCAAGTGATTGAAGAATTAAAAAAATACGGTCGTGAAGATATCATGGTGATTGTGGGCGGGGTAATTCCCACACAAGATTACCAATATTTATTTGATGCCGGAGCAGTTGCCGTTTTTGGTCCTGGAACTAAAATTGCCGATGCTGCCATTACTATTTTAAATATTTTGTTAGATACGGAATAAAACAAAAAGAAGGTGTCCGAAAAGTCAAACAATTAAGTATAGTTGTCATTCCAACGAAGGAGGAATCTCATATAATCAGTACTTTAGATTTTTCGACTTCATTCCGTTTCGCTCAAAATGACACTTTTCGGACAACCTCTTTTGTTATATAATACTTCCTAAAAAATTATCGTTTTCCATAGTTCGCCAAACTTCAATGTTGCTGATATATTTATCTTTATAAGGCAGGCTGCGACAGTTTAGCTGTATTTTAGAAACTTTGTTTATATCTACCAAAAAGTGATTATCTTCCCAAAAGTAACAGTACAAATCATTTTCTCTTTTGTTTATCGGTGTAAATCTGGCAAAAACCTTTGTTCTACCTTTTACAATTTGCTTTTGTAAAACTTCAAACTTATCCTTTTCAAAATAAGTACGGACGACAATTAAGGGATTGTCTTCACTTTTAGGGAGTTTTTTGTAAGAGTGCAGATAGAAATCGGTGGTTAATTTATTATTTATAAATTTTGTAGCCGCATCAAAATCAAAGACAAATAATTGTTCTTTATTGTTTAAATCGCGCTTGTCAAAATCTTTTGCCAAAAGTAGTATTTGGTTTATGCCTTTGTAAAAATTATATGAAACCAGTAGCTCAAAATAATTAATTTTTTTGCCTTCTTTGTAATAAAATCGCGGAGATACTTGGTCTATTGTTCCTGTTATGATCATTAAATTTACTTGTCTTTAATTACAGATTTGTTTTTGTTATTTTTAACTACAAAACCAAATGACAAATATAGTGATTTTGAATGATTGTAAAACGAATTTATTTTAAGCGGGATTACACAAAATATAAATGAAATAAAAAAAGGAAAGTTCTATAGAATTTTCCTTTTTATTGTTTTAAGTTGCAGGAACATCTCTAAAGTACATTTCTGCAAACGACATATTTTTGCCGTGTTCTATTCGTTTGTGGAAAACTGCCGGACTTACTTCGTTTGGTTTAGAGAAACCGCAGGCTCCGATAAATTCACCAAAAGCTTTCATGGTATTTTTATGGAACGTTGCCACACGAACCGATTTATCGGTAATATCCATACCTTCGTATAACAAAGGATCTTGTGTTGCAATACCTACCGGACAGTGTCCGCTGTCGCATTGTAACGCCTGGATGCAACCCAATGCAAACATCATTCCGCGTGCACTGTAACAAGCATCGGCACCCAATGCCATATTTTTTGCCAAATCGAAAGCTGAAATTACTTTACCCGACGCTAATATTTTGATATGTTGACGAACACCAAACTGTTTTAATGTTTTGTTGGCAAATACCAAAGCATCAGATAACGCCATACCCATATAATCGATGAATTCTAAAGGTGCGGCTCCTGTTCCTCCTTCAGCACCGTCAATGGTTATGAAATCGGGATAAATTTTTGTTTCGCTGATGGCTTTTATAATGTCGATAAATTCATCTTTTCTACCAATACAGATTTTAAAACCAACGGGTTTTCCACCGCTTAATTTACGTAGTTTACCAATGAAATGAGCTAATTCTGTAGCATTGCTGAAAGCAGAATGAGATGATGGTGAATGAACCGTGGTAAAAGGTTTAACGTTACGAATTTGCGAAACCTCTAACGTGTTTTTCTCAGCAGGTAATAATCCTCCGTGTCCTGGTTTTGCTCCTTGTGATAATTTTAATTCGATCATCTTTACTTCCGGATATTGAGATCTTTCGGCAAATAAGGTATCGTTAAAAAAACCGTGTTCATCCCGACAGCCAAAATACCCTGTACCAATCTGCCAAATTAAATCACCGCCCGATCTGTGATAAGGTGAAATTCCACCTTCGCCTGTATTATGGGCAAATCCGCCTAATTTAGCTCCTTTGTTTAAAGAAATAATCGCTTTTTTGCTCAATGCACCATAACTCATTGCACTGATATTGTAAATACTTGCACTGTATGGTTGCGAACATTGTTCGTTACCTATTGAGGTACGGAAATTAAAGTCGGAAATAATCTTGGGATAAACGGAATGCGACGCCCATTCATAACCAATACGGTTAGGGTCGTCTTGCATACCAAATGATACGGTTTGTTTTTCGTTTTTTGCACGTTGGTAAACAATAGAGCGTTCACGACGGTTAAACGGTTTTCCGTCTAATTCGCCTTCCCAGAAATACTGGCGTAATTCCGGACGGATTTCTTCCAACATATATCGTAAACGACCAATTATCGGATAGTTTTTACGAATGGTGTGTTTTGTTTGAAAAGCATCTTTAAATGCCAGATAAAATAAGATTACCGGAACAATGAGTGTTAAGAAACTCCAGCTTTTAAAGAAAACTAAATATAATGCTACAATTAAATAAGTAATTATAAATGCCCAAATAACTTGTCTAATTACAAAACGATTTAAAAATTTTTGGTGTAACATGATTTTTTAAATACAAAAATTGTTGTTGGTTAATGTTTTTATCAAACATCTATTTTTCTTTATGACTATTTGATTAATAAAGGGTTTTAATATTGTATAATTATGCTTTATTAAAAAAACAGCTCTCTTTTTTATCAGAAAAAGAAAAATAGTGTTCGCAAAGGTAATAAACATTTTAATTATTAAAGGCTATTTTTCCATTTAATATTACAACCTATGCTTGGTTTCTGTATTGGATTTATCGAACGTTTGTACAATAAAGAATCTATGGCATTTCTAAGGTCGCTTCCGCTGATGGATATTCCGTTTTGTGGACGCGAATCGTCTAATTGTCCGCGATAGACCAATTTGTTTTGTGCGTCAAAAAGATAAAAATCGGGCGTACAGGCTGCATTGTAATTTTTTGCCATTTCCTGGGTTTCATCGTACAGGTAAGGAAAACTGAATTTATTCTGGTAAGCAAATTCGGTCATTTTATCAGGGGCATCGTCAGGATAAGCGATCGCATCATTGCTTGATACGGCCACAAAGCCAATGCCTTGCACCCGATAATCATTAGCGATGCGAACGATCTCTTCAATAACGTGTAAAACAAACGGACAATGATTACAGATAAACAAAACTACTGTTCCGTGATTTCCTTTTACATCGTTAAGTGATTTCCATTCACTACTGTTGGTATCGGGTAAATAAAAATCTGGAGCTATTGTTCCTAATGCTAACATATTTGATGGTGTACGAGCCATTTTTTTAGTTTTATGCTAAGATAAACTAAAAAAGCCAACTGTGAAAAGCTGGCTTTTAAATATTTAGGTTTGTCTATTAATAATAAACGTATCTGCGAACTTTGGCAATGTGTTTTGCCAAACGAATTACCTGGTGGCTGTAACCATATTCGTTATCGTACCAGATGTATAAAACAACATTTTTACCATCGGCAGAAACAATTGTAGCATTAGAATCGTAAATCGCAGGAGCAGATGTACCAACGATGTCCGAAGAAACCAATTCGTTGTTTAATGAGTATTTAATCTGCTCTACCAATTCGCCTTCTAAAGCGTATTTTTTCATGATTTTGTTTAAATCTTCTACCGAAGTTTGTTTGCCAACTTCTAAGTTTAACACTACTAATGAACCGTTTGGAACCGGTACACGAATGGCGTTTGAGGTTAACTTTCCTGCTAAACTTGGCAACGCTTTTGCAACTGCAGAACCAGCACCTGTTTCGGTAATTACCATGTTTAATGCAGCTGCTCTACCACGACGGTATTTTTTGTGCATGTTATCAACCAAATTTTGATCGTTTGTATAAGCGTGTATTGTTTCTAAATGTCCTTTTACCACACCTAAAGTTTCTTCTAAAGCAGCTAAAACCGGAGTAATTGCATTTGTTGTACAAGAAGCAGCAGACCAAATGGGTGTTTCGTCGATATTGTAATTTTCGTGATTTACACCGTAAACGATATTTGGAACACCTTTACCCGGAGCTGTTAACAATACTTTGCTTGCTCCTTTTGATTTTAAATGACGAGACAAAGCGGCTTCGTCTTTAAAAACACCGGTGTTGTCAATAATTAATGCGTCGTTGATTCCGTATTGTGTGTAATCGATATCTTCTGGTTGTGCAGCAGAAATCATACGAACAGGAGTTCCGTTGATGATTAATGATTCATTTTCAACATCAACACCCACAGAACCTTCAAAATCTCCGTGAATAGAATCCAAACGCAATAATGAAGCACGTTTTTCTAATGATAATTCATCGTTCTTATCACGGGTAACAATGGCTTTTAAACGCAATTGTTGACCTTTGCCAATTTTAGCCATTAATTCGCGTGCCAATAAACGACCAATACGTCCAAAACCGTATAAAACAACATCTTTTGGCTGAATTGCCTGATTGTCTTTAGCATTCTTTAATTTGTCAACAACAAATGATAACGAATCGTTGTATTTGTTGTCCTCCAAATGGAATTCATAAGTTAATTTACCAATATCAATACGTGCAGGCGGTAAATCTGCTGTTTGAATGGCACGTGCAATTTCTACAGTGTCGAAAACATTTATTGGTTTTTCAACAAACTTAACTGCGTATTCGTGCAAGTTGATAATATCGCTTACTGTACGATCAATTAACTGATTTCTAAAGAAAACCAATTCAATTGATTTGTCATACCATAAATCGTTAACGATTTTAATAAACTCTACGCAAGCTTTTCTTCTGTCTGCCTGGAAAGCCAATTCCTTTTCGTATAAATTATTTTCCATTTGTGGTGTAAATTGTGTTGTATTTAAAAAGTTGTACAAAAATATTAAATTTTATGATATAGAAGTACATATAATAAAAAAAGTAGATTTTCAATCAAAAATCTACTTTTTAAATAGTTTATAAAATTAGTCGTAACCGTTCGCCTCGCGGTGTGATTAAATCTATGCGAAGCTGTTGGTCGTTTAAGTGAGAAAGCACTTCATTTGCCATTTCTGTATTTTTTATTTTGTTGCCGTTAATTGCTAAAACAACAGCATTTTTCAGTTCGTTTTCATAAGCTTTAAAGCGTTTATTGGATATGCTGTTTATTTTTACACCGTAATCAATTCCTAATGCTTTTTGTTCAGATGAAGAAAGATTTTCAATTTCAAATCCGTTAAACTGAATCTGTGCCAGTTCTTTTTTAGACAACGTAACCATTAGTTCTTTTTCTTGGTTGTTGCGTTTTAAAATTACTTTTACTTTATCATTGGGACGTTTAGTGGCAATAATGCTGTTTAAATCAAGGAACGAATTAATGGTTCGGTCATCTACCTTATATATAATGTCGCCTTTTTTAATACCGGCAATTTCTGCTCCCGAATTTTTGGTTACATTTTCTACATAAAAACCGTGTTTAAAATTCAGTTTGTTTTCTGCTGCCACCTGACTGTTGATTTCAAATCCCTGAACGCCTAAAATACCTTGCTGTACTTTGCCGTATTCCATTAAATCGTTCACAATTTTGCGAGTCATATTAGACGGAATGGCAAACGAATAACCCACATACGATCCCGTGGCAGACGAAATCATGGTATTGATGCCAATTAAATCACCATTGCTGTTAACCAAGGCACCGCCAGAGTTTCCCGGATTCACGGCAGCATCGGTTTGAATAAATGACTGAATGCCGTTTTCAGATAAATTTCTTGCTTTGGCTGATACAATGCCGGCAGTAACGGTAGATGTCAGGTTATACGGATTTCCTACAGCTAACACCCAATCGCCTACATTGATGGCATCAGAATCGGCAAAAGTGGCAAAAGGCAGTTTTTCGTTGGTATTAATTTTTAATAAAGCAATGTCCATTTTAGAATCGGTTCCAATCAGTTTTGCTTTAAAGGTACGGTTGTCGTTCAATGTAATTTCCAATTCACTGGCATTCTGAATCACGTGGTTATTGGTTACAATATATCCGTCTTCAGAAATAATTACTCCCGAACCGGTTCCCACTTGTGCATACGTTTGTCCGCCCTGGTATCCGTAAAAATATTCCATAATAGGATTTCTGGGCGTATTGCGAAAGGATACATTTTTAACGTGAACCACCGTGTGAATTGATTTTTCGGCGGCTGTCTTAAAATCAGGAGTTTCAAAAGCGGTATTGCTTATATTTCTTAAAGGAGCACTTGTAGTAAGGTTCGTAGTGGTTTTTAAAAAAGCAGTATCTTCAAAAAATAATTTGTAAGATCCCAACGTTACAACACCACTTAACAACGATGTTGCCAAAATAGTTCCAATATTTTTCATAGTTTTATGTAATGTTTGTTTATTTAACAATAAAGTTATGATAAATGAAAATTGCTTAAAAGTGGTTTAACGCCTGTTAACACATCTTAACGAAGCTTTAATAATTGTATCTTTGTACCATGGAAAAGTTAACTTTTTTTAAATATCAGGGAACCGGCAACGATTTTGTAATGATTGACAACAGAACCGGATTTTTTCCTAAAGAAAACGTGCAGTTAATCAATTTTTTGTGTGACCGCAGATTTGGTATTGGTGGCGACGGGTTGATTTTATTAGAAAATGATTCCTCTGCCGATTTTAAAATGGTGTATTACAATGCCGATGGCAACGAAAGTACCATGTGTGGCAATGGCGGCAGATGTATCGTTGCTTTTGCACACGATTTAGGCATCATAGATAAGCAAACCACGTTTAATGCAATTGACGGGTTGCATAATGCCACAGTAAATGAAAACGCCACCATTGCATTACAAATGATTGATGTGGATAAAAAATCAATTAAAATAAATGATGATTTTACGTTTTTGTTTACCGGATCGCCTCACCATGTAGCAGTAGTAAATAACGTAGAAAATTTTGATGTTTTTACCCACGGAAAACAAATTCGTTACAGTGATTTATATGCTCCCGGCGGAACCAATGTCAATTTTGTGGAACAATTGAATAGTGAACGTTTTAAAATCCGCACGTATGAACGCGGCGTGGAAGATGAAACATTGTCTTGCGGAACGGGTGCTACAGCCGTTGCCGTTGCAATGAATGTTTTAGGAATAACCACTTCAAATAAAATCGCTGTTCAGGTAGAAGGCGGTGATTTGCAAATTACCTTTGACCAGAATCAGGAAAAATATTTTAATGTGATGCTTAACGGAGCGGCTAAACAGGTTTTTAAAGGAGAAATTTCTGTAAAAGAATGAATTTAAAAGGAAACCATATTTATTTGCGTGCATTAGAACCTGAAGATTTATCATTTTTATATGAAATTGAAAATGACGAAAGCTTGTGGGAAATCAGTCATACGCAAGCACCTTATTCCAAGTGGTTGTTGAAGAATTATTTAGAAAACAGCCATCAGGATATTTATGAAGCAAAACAACTGCGTTTGGCAATTGTTGAAAATGATACCCATCGTTTATACGGATTAATCGATTTATTTGATTTTGACCCGAAAAACAACCGTGCCGGCTTGGGAATCGTCATAAAAAATCATTTAGAAAGAAACAAAGGCACAGGCACCGAAGCGGTAAAATTACTATTGAATTATTGTTTTACGATCTTAAACCTTCATCAAATATATGTTAATGTTGCTGTAACAAATGAAGCAAGTATCAAGCTTTTTTCTAAATTTGGCTTCCAGTTAATCGGTGTAAAAAAACAATGGAACAGAACAGGTTCCACTTATGTTGATGAAGCACTTTATCAGTTAATAAATCCTAATGAAAGTTAATAAATTTATAAGTTACACGGCAATAATCGGCATTTTAATTGCTTTGGGTTTCGCCTATTCACTGTACAGAAAAGCTTTTACGCCAAATACTAATTTTACGCAGGCAAGCGTGTATGTTCACATTCCTACAGATGCTACTCAGGCTCAAATCCAGGATTCGTTAAAAAAATATGTAGAAAATTATGAGTCTTTAGAAAGTCTTTTTTCAAAATTAGGTCAGGCAGGAACCATAGCACCCGGAAGGTATCTTATAGAAAACGGTGACAACAATTACCGTATTGTAAGACATTTGCGTTACAATGTGCCGGTGCGTTTAACGTTTAACAATCAGGAAACTTTAGAAAAATTGTTACAGCGTATTGCTTCACAAGTTGAACCCGAAATTGCCGATTTATATCAAACATTTACCGAACCTGAATTTCTGAAAGAAATGGGAATGACCAAGAGCAGTGTCTTGGCAATGTGTATGCCCAACACTTATGAAGTTTATTGGAACACCACTCCTTTAAAAATCAGAAATATTTTACAGAAAGAATACGTTCGTTTTTGGAACGCAGAACGTCAGGAAAAAGCAAAAGCTTTGGGATTAACACCCGTTCAGGTGTCGTCATTGGCAGCAATTGTGCAAAAAGAAACAGCTAAAGTAGATGAACGTCCAAAGGTAGCCGGGGCTTATTTAAACAGATTAAAACGAGATATGTTGCTCCAGGCAGATCCCACAGTTGTCTATTCCAAAAAAGCATTGACCAATGATTTTGATCAGATCATTAAACGGGTTTATTTAAAAGATTTGGCATTAGATCATCCCTTTAATACATATAGATACAAAGGAATTCCCGAAGGTTTAATAGCTATGCCCGATGAAAGTTCTATTGATGCAGTACTAAATGCCGAAAAACACGATTATGTTTATTTTTGTGCAAGCGTAGAACGTTTAGGATACCACGAATTTGCATCGACTTTAGAAGAACACGCCAAAAACCGTGAAAAATATACAAAATGGCTGAACGAACAACATATTGAGTAATGGTGTTTGTAGAAGTTTAAAAGAATTACTTGTTAATTTAACTTTTATTTAGGATGAATCACCGTTTGCGTTTTTATTCTTTTAAATAATTTTACGCGCAGAATGAAAAATCAATTCCAGAAATATTATTTCTTGTTAACTGCCCTACTTATCGTAGTACTAGGGCATTTTTCAAACCAGTCGTATGCAGTACCATTAGGCTCGAAAAGTACGCAGTTAAACGCTTTGGACCTTCATTCTGTACAAAACCCTTTAGAACAAAACAATTTTACCAGAGAAACTAACGAATTTTTTCATAAAGATTCTGTTAATTACACTTTTGTAGATCATTTAAAAGGGAACATTTCTGAAAGCGAATTTGAAATCACTACAACGCTTAAATTTCAGGAAATTGAACCTCTTTTAAAGTATAATGATTTACCGCGTTTTATTTCTTCTGCGGTAGCTGATTTTCACAGCAGAAAAAGTGCGTTGATTCTTTCTGAATTTTCACAATTTTACTCTTCACTAAACAATGCACTGTACCTGAAATTCAGAGTGATCAGGCTGTGATTTTTAATGATTTTTTTGATTTTACGCATACATTCATTCTAAAGGATTGAATGCTGAAAAGCGTATGCCTTATTTAAATTCAATAATCATTAAAATAATTAATATGATAAAGAAAAGTCTTATGTTTTTAAGCTTAACTGTAGCTTTTTTACATATAGGTTGCCAGTCTAATAAAGAAGAAAAAAACGAAAAAGTTACCCTTTCAGTTACAAGCCCGGTAGTAAAAGATACCGTGATTTTAGAAGATTATGTAGCACAGATACGGTCTATAAATCACATTGAACTTCGGGCACAAGAAAAAGGATATTTGCAAAAAATATTTGTTGATGAGGGGCAATTTGTTAAAAAAGGACAATTGTTGTTCAAAATTATGCCGAATCTTTATGAAGCAGATGTAAACCGTGCAAAAGCAGAGGTGAATTATGCCGAAATTGAATACAAAAACGCCAAACAACTTTTTGATAATAATGTAGTAGCATCTACCGAGCTTGCTATGGCTAAAGCGAAATACGACAAGGCGAAAGCCGAATTGGCAGCAATGAATACCCATTTACAGTTTACCGAAATCAGAGCTCCTTTTGATGGAATTATTGATCGTTTCCACGTGCGTTTGGGTAGTTTAATTGATGAAGGAGATTTGCTTACTGAATTATCAGACAACAGCAAAATGTGGGTTTATTTTAATGTGCCCGAAGCAGAATATTTAGATCAAATGAGCAACAAATCAAAAGATAGTTTATTGCAGGTTGATCTTAAAATGGCAAATGGCAAAATGTTTGAAAATAAAGGGGTAGTGGAAACCATTGAGGCAGATTTTGATAACGAAACCGGAAACATTGCGTACCGTGCCACGTTCCCTAATCCTAAAGGATTGTTGCGTTTTGGCGAAACCGGAAACGTTGTTATTACCACTCCGTTAAAAAATGCGGTGCTTATTCCGCAAAAAGCAACCTACGAGGTTTTAGATAAAAAATATGTCTTCGTTGTAACAAAAGACAATACTGTTAAAGCACGCGAAGTAAAAATCGCGGCTGAAATTCCGCATATTTATGTTATTGCATCCGGATTGAAAAAAGAAGACAAAATTCTTTTAGACGGTTTGCGATTGGTTAAAGAAAACGACAAAATATCTTACAAATTCATCACTCCGGAAAAGGCAATGTCGAGTCTTGAACTTTATGCAGAATAATTAAAACAGTAAAATATGTTTAAAAAAGTTATACACAGACCGGTATTCGCCATTGTAATATCGATCGTAATCCTCTTTGTGGGATCATTGGCAATTAAACAGTTGCCCACCTCACAGTTTCCGCAGATTGCACCAACCACAGTAAGCGTTTTTATTGCTTATCCGGGTGCAAGTGCCGATGTATTGGTAAAATCATCATTGATTACTTTAGAAAATGCCATTAATGGTGTACAGGGAATGCGGTACATTGCTACCGATGCCACAAGTGCCGGCGAAGCCACACTGAATGTTATTTTTGAACCGGGAACCGACCCCAACGAAGCTGTGGTACTGGTCAAAACGCGGGTAGATCAGGTGATGCCTTTATTGCCCGAACTGGTTCAGAAAGAAGGGGTTATTGTAACGCCTATCCAGCCAAGTATGTTGATGTATGTGAACCTGTACAGCAAAAATAAAAGTATGGACGAAAAATTTCTGTACAATTACGCAACCGTAAATATCATTCCTGAAATCAACCGGGTGACAGGTATTGCACAGGCAAAAATTCTGGGAAGCCGTCGGTATGCTATGCGTGTTTGGCTGAACCCTGAGCGCATGCGTGCTTACAACGTTTCTGTTGATGAGGTTATGAATGCCATTGGCGAACAAAGCATCATTGGTCGTCCAGGAAGAATTGGGCAAAGTTCCGGTATCGCAGCACAATCGTTAGAATATGTACTTACTTATAAAGGACAATACAATACGCCCGAAGAATACGAAGCGATTATTATCCGTGCCAATTCAAAAGGAGAAAGCATCAAGTTAAAAGACATTGCTAAGGTTGAATTAGGGAGTGAATTTTTTGATATATATTCTAATTTAGATGGCGATCCGGCTGCTTCGATCATGTTGAAACAAAATTACGGAAGTAATGCCAACGAAGTAATTGAGCAGGTTAAATTGAAATTAGAGGAAATGAAACAAAATTTTCCTCCGGGTGTTGATTATAAAATAAGTTACGATGTATCTCAATTTTTAGATGCGTCTATTGAACAGGTAATTCACACTTTGCGCGATGCATTTATCCTTGTAGCCGTAGTGGTTTTCCTTTTCTTGGGCGATTGGCGTTCTACGCTGATTCCTATTATTGCCGTACCGGTTTCACTGATCGGAGCGTTCTTTGTAATTCAGCTTTTTGGTATGTCTATCAACTTGGTAACATTATTTGCATTGGTATTGGCAATTGGTATTGTGGTCGATGATGCAATTGTTGTTGTAGAAGCAGTTCACGCCAAAATGGAAGAAAAGCATTGTTCGCCTTATAAAGCGGTTAAAGAAGTAATGGGCGAAATCAGCGGAGCCATTATAGCAATTACAATGGTAATGGTTTCTGTGTTTTTACCCATTTCGTTTATGACCGGGCCTGTAGGTACATTCTACCGCCAGTTTTCTATTACCATGGCAAGCTCTATTGTAATTTCGGCTGTAATTGCCCTTACATTAACTCCGGTGTTATGTGCCATCTTGCTGAAAAATACTCACGGCCAACCTAAAAAAGTAAACTTAATTACGCGTTTTATCGATGCTTTTAACCGTGGGTTTGATAAATTAACGGGGAAATATGCTGGTATTTTAAGAAAAATTGTCAGCAGAAAATCAGTAACGTGGGCAATTTTATTGATTTTTTGTGCCGGAATTTATGTAGAGAACCAGTTTTTACCGGGCGGATTTATTCCAAGTGAAGACCAAGGAACCATTTATGCCATTATTCAAACCCCACCGGGATCAACATTAGAACAGACCAATCAGGTAGCACGTAAGCTGCAAGAAATCTGTAAAAAAGTCGATGGTGTAGAATCAGTTTCTTCTTTGGCTGGATATGAGATCATGACCGAAGGTCGTGGTTCTAATGCCGGAACGTGTTTAATCAACCTTAAAAGTTGGGGCGATCGCGAACATTCGGTAACAGAAATAATGGAGGAGCTGGAAGGAAAAACCAAAGGATTGGGTGCGGTGATTGAATTTTTTGAACCACCTGCAATTCCCGGATTTGGTTCATCGGGCGGATTTTCGATGCGTTTACTTGATCAGAACACCACAACCGATTACCACGAATTCGATAAAATCAACAAAGAATTTATTACCAATTTAAGCAAGCGAAAAGAGCTTACCGGTGTGTTTACTTTTTTTGCAGCCAATTACCCACAATACGAATTAGAATTTGACAACAATGCTGCCATGCAAAAAGGTGTTTCAATTGGTAAGGCAATGGAAAATCTTAATATTTTAATTGGTAGTACGTATGAGCAAGGGTTTATCCGTTTTGGACAATTCTTTAAAGTTTATGTACAATCATCGCCCGAATTCAGAAGTTTACCGTCGGATATTTTAAATCTGTATGTAAAAAACGATCATGGCGAAATGGTTCCTTATTCCTCTTTTATGAAATTGAAAAAGACACAGGGACCTAACGAAATTACACGTTACAATATGTACAATTCGGCATCAATTCGCGGGCTTCCGGCACCGGGATACACCACCGCCGATGCCATTCAGGCAATTAACGAAACAGCTTTGAAAACATTACCGCACGGTTACAAGATTGCTTGGGAAGGATTGTCTTTTGACGAAGCTCAAAGAGGAAATGAAGCTTTGTATGTATTTGGCGTTGTGTTAATCTTTGTTTACCTGGTATTGGCAGCACAATACGAAAGTTTTATTTTGCCGTTAGCCGTGATTTTATCGTTGCCTGTCGGGGTTTTTGGATCGTTTTTTATGCTGAAAGCAATGGGCTTGGCAAATGATATTTATGCGCAGGTGGGATTGATCATGTTGATTGGATTGCTCGGTAAAAATGCAGTATTGATTGTAGAATATGCCGTGCAGAAAAGGCAAAAAGGAGCTACCATTTTAGATGCAGCAATTGAAGCGGCTACTGTTCGTTTTCGTCCCATTTTAATGACATCTTTTGCTTTTATTGCCGGGTTGATTCCGCTGATTTTCGCAAGAGGGGCAGGAGCCATCGGTAATCATACAATTGGTGCATCGGCACTTGGCGGAATGCTCTTTGGAACACTGTTCGGAGTACTTATTATTCCGGGATTGTATTACATTTTTGCTAAACTGGCAGATGGCAGAAAAATGATTAAAAACGAAAACGAAAGTCCATTAACAAAAGACCTTTATTAATTATGAATAAGCAAAGAATATATAAGTACGGGGGTATTGCCTGCGTGCTTTTAACCTTGGCGGCTTGTAAATCAATCAATATAGAAGAGCGGGCAGAAAACCGTTCTGTGCCAGATAATTTTGGTACGGTACAAAGCGATACCATCAATTCGGGAAAAATAAACTGGAAAGATTATTTTGCTGATATTCCTCTGCAAAACTTGATTGAAACCGCATTACAAAATAACCAGGAGCTGAATATTATATTGCAGGAAATCGAAATTTCTAAAAACGAGATCCGTGCAAGAAAAGGTGAGTATCTTCCATCGGTTGGTTTAAAAGTGGGCGGCGGCGTAGATAAAATTGCCCGTTACACAAACATTGGGGCTATGGAAGCTACTACCGATATTAAACCCGGAAAAGAAATGCCCGAACCATTGGGCGATTTGATGATAGGGGCATATGCAGATTGGGAAGTGGATATTTGGGGCAGATTGCACAATGCTAAAAAAGCGGCTGTAGATCGTTACCTGGCAACGGTGGAAGGACAAAATTTTATGAAAACCAATCTGATTGCAGAAATTGCACAATCGTATTACGAATTGCTGGCATTGGATAATGAACTGGAAATTGTTCAGCAAAACATTCAAATTCAAAACAGTGCGTTGGATATTGTTAAGATACTGAAACAATCGGCACGTACTAATGAACTGGCTGTAAAACGATTTCAGGCACAGGTTTTAAAAACCACCGGGTTACAATATGAAATCCAACAGAAAATTACAGAAACCGAGAACAGAATCAACTTTTTGGTAGGACGTTTTCCGCAACACGTAGAACGCAGCCATCAAGGATTTGTTGATTTGGTTCCGCAAACTGTTTATACGGGAATTCCTTCAGACCTTTTGGCAAACCGCCCGGACATCAAACAAGCTGAATTGGAATTGGCAGCGTCAAAATTAGATATTAAATCAGCAAAGGCTCGTTTTTATCCATCATTGGGTATTACGGCAGGTATTGGTTATCAGGCATTCAACCCAAGCTATATTTTTAAACCACAATCTTTGTTGTATTCATTGGCGGGTGATTTGGTAACGCCGCTTGTAAACAGAAATGCCATTAAAGCAGCGTATTACAATGCAAATGCAAAACAAATTCAGGCGGTTTATGAGTACGAGCAAACCATTTTAACTGCATATATCGAAGTAGCAAACAATTTGTCTAAAATCAGTAACCTTCAAAAAAGTTACGATTTAAAGTCGCAGGAAGTTGATGCTTTAACGCAGTCTATCGGTATTTCAAACGATTTGTTTAAATCGGCCCGGGCAGATTATATGGAAGTTTTGTTGACACAACGCGAAGCATTGGAAGCAAAATTTGAATTGATTGAAACAAAAATGCAACAGCTTAACGCCACGGTGTCTGTTTATAAAGCTCTGGGCGGCGGCTGGAATTAATAAGGTTTTATTTTATTGTTATGTAAAAAGGCTGTTTCAAAAACGAAACAGCCTTTTTGGTTATTGTTTTTTATGCTTGGGTATAGCCTTTAAGAGATGTTTTTAGAGATGAAACGATTGTTAATCAGATGATTATTTTTTTATTTAACTTTTTATTAACAATGTTTAACTTTTTTTTTTTTTGTAATTTTATCTCAGTTAGCTAACAAAAAACAAATTATTAATTTATTTAAATTCGTAAATATTATGAAAAAAATCAAAATTTTTGCATTAGGAATTATTGGTGCAACACTAATAACAACAGGGTTATATTCTTGTAGTAATGAAGAAGTAAATAACCCGCAACAAGAAAACACAGAGCAAAACACAAACTTACAAAGCAAACCCGCTACAACAGCAGGCGATGGTTATGTGTATGCTTTAGATTTTTATGGTACAGATATTAGTCTGGGAAGATCTGTTGATTTGGTAGATCCTGACACAAGTGAAGGAGTAACTGTTACCGAGGTAACTGTTGACGGAGATACACGGGCACGTGGATACATTGTTAATAAAGTTGAAAATAACGACTTTTTATACTTTTTAGACGTTGATAGGGATACCGATATTTTGACAACATTTGAGGAAACTACAGATGAAGTACTTACATTTAACAATCTTTTAGAATCCCCGGATTATTTAGATACCGATAAATTTGATTTTATTGAATATTCTCAAGACTATATGACTACATCCGGTGATTGTGGATTTTGGAAAAAAGTTTGGGGGAAGTGTACTTTTTATGGAAATATTAACCCCATAGGTAATGGATTATGTAGTCAAACCAGTACTACTGTTACTTATAGATTAGGTAAAATTGCAAATACAGAGCCAAATCATAATACTTTTCCTTGTCCTGAATAGCAAAACTTGTTAGGAACAAAAATTCTTTTAAAGAATTTTTGTTCCTAACTCAAATTTATAAATCTATCAAGTATGAATATTACTAACAAGTTTTGTTTTATTGTGTTAATAACTTTATTTCAGTTAAAAAGTTTTTCGCAACATACAATTAAAGGAGTAATAATTTCAGAAAATGAATGTGTGCCTTACGCATTAATTTATTCAAATGTGTTAGAACGTCCTGTATATTCTGACTCTTTAGGAAATTTTGAATTAAAAAACATACAGGTCAATGATTCTGTTACCATTAAAAGTATAGGATACGAAGAACAAAGCGTTAAGATAACAGATGTTAATACTCCTGTAAAAATTGAATTAAAAAAGGCAGATATTTTATTAGAAGAAATTGTAATAGATGTTGTAAATTCTGTTTGGGAAAAACTTTTTAAAAAACCTAAACCTCATTTATGGTCTTCAATTGTCCCTGCAATGGAAGGGTTTTCTACGATAACAAAGTATAAGGCTACTGACAATATCAAATTTAACGGTATATGCTTTATTGCTAAAAATAACGGACAATATCTAACCAAAAGATTAAGACCTCTTGTTTTTAAGAAAACGATTGACCCGGCTTCTTCCTTAATTGAATCGCAAGTAGAGGTTTTTAATATTCCAAAAAACAATACAGGCAAAGCAAACAATAAGGATTATAGAGTAGAATTTGTATTCAACAATATTATTGAAATTAAAAGAGGAGAAGAAATTTATATTGGGGTAGAATTTGTTCCTAACGATTTAAACAACATCAATGTTGATGATGACATTATGTTTGCTGCTGTAAAAGAAATAGATAACCCAAATTTAGATACAAAGTTATATTCTTTTTTATTTAATGATGCTTTTAGGAGTAATTATAAAAAGGAAGTACCTTTAAAAGGAGATTTATACTTTGAATTAAAAGTTGTAAAATAAACCCCTTAATTCTTTTAATTAAGGGGTTTTATGTAAATGAGATTTGCTTTATAATTTTAGAGCATTACCCCAATTTCTCAACAATTTCTCGCCAGGCATCTAATTCCGGAATTCCCGGTTTGCGTTTTCCAAAGAACTGAACAATGATGTCGCCCATTTCGTTAAACACTTCAATTGCTGTAACAATACCATCTTCGGTAGGTTTGCGAACAATCCATGTTTGAGCAATTTTACTCATATCCAAGTGCATATTAAAATCGGGATCCATAATGTTGTACCATTCCTGGTGCCACATTGTTTTACGGATTCTGCCTGTGTGAATTTGAATATTTCCTTTATTACCCGTGAAAACCATAATAGGTGTTTTTTCTTTTACAGCTTCTTCTAACATAGTTACAATGGCATCTTTAGAAATCTGCTTAGCGTAATAATCATCAGGAGCCAGTCGCAATGCTTGCGTGCGGGTTACATCAAAATTACGAAGCATCATAAAAAAGTCGTGTGTATCTTTTAAATCCAGCCATGCTTGTTTAAAGCCTTCCACATCAATTTCGTTATCCGGCTTTTCGTCTAAATTTAACTCGTAAGCTTCCGATGTTTCAAACGGTTGCTGGTTTTCGTTTTTATATTTTTCAACCAAAGTTTCAAAAGCAGCTTCATTGCTGTCAGGGGTTAAAAATATTTTGTGAATAGCCTCGCCGTCTTTGCCAAAAAACTGAATGCTTTTAGAAATTCCGCGTGCGTTTTCCTCAACAACTACAAAAACTTTTTTCCAGTGCGATAAGAAAATACGCATATCAATGTCTTCGCCCACAAACAAACCGGCGTGCGGGTTTGAGAAGTCGCCGTTTAAGTAAACACCTTTTCGTTCATGTACACATTCTTCGTTGCGGGTTAACGCCATAACTCTGCCTAAGGACTCAATCTCTGATAAAATTTCTTTAAATTCAGGACGAAGGCGTGTTACTCCATTTCCAATTTTTGTAGCCAAAAGTTCCATTTCGCTGACACCTAATTTTTGTGCCGCGTTCCGTATTCTTAAATGTGGTTGCTCTGTTTTAAGCGCGTCCCACTGTGCTTTTAAATCTATTGTTGTATCCATAATTGATTAATTTATCCGAATAATATAATTGGTTGATTGGTAACGGGGTGCTGATGTAAGATACAAGGATATTGATAAACGCGTGAAATACGCTCTTGCGTAAGTACTTTTTGAGGTTCATCAAATAGCTCAATTGTCCCTTTATTCAGCAAAATAAGGCGGTCTGCAAATTGCGAGGCAATGTTTAAATCGTGCAGAACCACCAAAGCAGTATTGTTTTTATTAGTGAATTCTTTTATCAGATGCAGTGTTTTGAACTGATGTGCTACATCAAGGTTGTTCAAGGGTTCATCTAACAAAAGCAATTTATTTTCAATGGTATTTTCTAATTGGGTAAACACGCGGGCAAGGTGCAAACGCTGTTTTTCTCCGCCAGAAAGTTGCTCGTATTCCCGGTCGATTAAATGCTGGGTTTCTGTTTTTTGCATCCAGTTCTGAACGATTTCTTTGTCGCTTATATCGGCATCGTTTTTAAAATACGGATACCGGCCCATTAGTACAATTTCATCGTTTTTTAAATTGATTTCAGCCGATTGATGTTGCGAGAACTTCGCCCGGTGCAACGGAATTTCGTCTTTTTTATAGCTCTTGATATCTTTGTTTTTAAAAGAAAATTGTTTTGCCTGATATGGAATTTCAGATCCCAAACAACTTAAAAAAGTAGATTTGCCGGCACCATTTGGCCCCACAATAGCAATTAATTCGCCTTTTTTTATTTCGATGTCAATGGTTTTTAAAAGAAAACGGTCTTTAACCCTGAAGTTTAAATCGTGAATTTGTATCATTTTAATTTTCTTTTGTAATTAATTAAAATCGAAATAAACACAGGCGCCCCCATAATTGCTGTTAAAATACCAATAGGCAGTTCGGCTGGGATTACAATGGTTCGGCTGATTGTATCTGCGATTAAAAGAATTACAGCTCCTAAAATCATTGATAAAGGTAGTAAAATATTGTAATTTGAATTAAAAACAAATCTTAAAATATACGGAACAACCAATCCAATGAAACCTATGGTTCCGTTAAAAGCCACTACGCATCCCACCATTAAAGAAGAAATAATAATGATTTCGCGTTTTGTTTTTTCAATGTCAAACCCTAAATGAGCGGCTTCTTTTTCACCAAGCATTAAGGCATTTAACGTTTTTCCCTTTTTTAGTAAACGGAAACTTCCGATAGATACAACAACGAAAACCAGGCAAACTTTCCACCAGTTAGATCCGGCTAAGCTTCCCAACGACCAAAAGGTTAAATTCCGCAATTCTTCTTCTGTAGAAATATAAGTTAAAAAACCGGTAACGGCACCGCTTAACGCAGAAATTGCCACACCCGATAATAACAAGATCAAAATATGTGTTTTTCCGTTTGATGTTGCCATTTTGTAAACAAACCACATGGTAAGTAAAGCACCAAGGAACGCCATGATGCTTAATAGTGTGTAACTTAGAAACGGTGGCAACAAATGCATTACAGCCGAGCCAAAAACAATGGTTAAGGCGGCAAATAATACGGCACCTGAAGTAATCCCGATTAAATCGGGAGAAGCAAGCGGGTTTTTAAACAATCCCTGTAAGCTTGTTCCGGTAATAGATAGGGCGGCACCTGTTAAGATTGCCATTAATATACGCGGAATACGCAATTCAATTAAAACAAAAGAATCGGCAGTGTGTGTTTTTGTTTTAAAATAAGTGCTTACGATTTCAAACACCGAATGGTTAAAATCGTAAGCACCCAAATATAATGCTGTTACTAAAGCAACTAATAAAACTATAAAGAATGTTAGTTTGTAAACAGCAATTTTTTTCTTCATTATTGTAATTTGTTATGTAATTCTACTACAGCTTCGCCTAAACGCGGACCAAAACCAGAAAGCAATTGACCGTCCATAGTCACCACTTTTTTGTTTTTACCTGCATTTGTAGCGGCAATACCATCTACTTTTAATAAACCGTCAACACCGCCTAAACTTTGCAATCCGCTGTCGAACATTAAAATAACGTCAGGGTTTGTAGTTAATAAAGCTTCCGGAGTTAAAGGTTTAAAATCGGTTAATGCAGCCGCAGCGTTTTCAGCTCCTGCTAATTCAATCATGCTGTGTAAAGGCGTTTCTATACCGGCAACCATTAAATTTCCTGCACCGCGCGCATAGATAAACAACACTTTAGGTTTTTTATCAAAAGGTTTAACAGTAGCTATTTTTTCAGAAATATTATCTAATAAAGGCTGATAGTTTTCTTTATTTAATTTTGAAGCAACTTCTGTAATCAGTTTTTTTGTTCCGTCAACAGAATATTCCTGATCAATTAAAATTAAAGAAACATTTGCTTTTTGTAGTTGTTCGTTTAATCCGGGGTTGATGTCTTTAGTAGTTCCAAAAACAACACTTGGTTGCAATGCCAAAATGCTTTCGGCAGTAATAGAACGCACATGACCTAAATCGGTAGCTTTTAAATCGGCAGGAAACGTAGATGTTACATCTCTTCCCACAATATTTTCAGAAGCTTCTAAAGCAGCCAGTGTTTCTGTAATTGCTCCGTTTAATGAAACAATACGATCTGTTTTTATTTCTGTAGTTAAAGTATCTTGGGCCGCTGTTTCAGCCTGACCTTCTTTTTTGTTGCAGCTAACAGCTACAACTGCCAATGCAAGAACTGTAAGGATTTTCTTCATAATTAAAAATAGTTAGAAAATTGATTTATTATTTGTGACGCAAAAATAAACAAATTTATTTAGAACAAATAAAAATAACTTAATATATTTGCGCTGTTATTTAATGATAGAATAAATAAAAATAATGAAAATTAAATACATATATTTTTCTTTGATTTGTATGAATGGCTTGGTAATGCAGGCTCAGGTTGATTCTTTATCCCAAAAGATAGAAGAAACAAATCTAGAAGAATTAGTTATAACAGGACAGTTTGAACCACAATCTATAAAAAAATCGGCAAATAATGTCCGGGTAATTTCAAAAGAAGATATTCAGAATTTAGCAGCCAATAATTTAGGTGATGTTCTTAATCAATATTTAAACATTACCGTAACCCCTAATGAACAAACAGGTAAATCTTCGGTTTCTTTATTTGGTTTAGACTCCCAATATTTTAAGGTTTTAATAGATAATGTACCCATTGTAAGTGATACCGGATTAGGAAATAATGTAGATTTAACACAGATCAATTTAAATAATGTTGAACGGATTGAAATCATCGAAGGCGCAATGGGCGTTACCCATGGATCCAATGCTGTTAGCGGTATATTAAATATCATTACCAAAAAGAATTCTGACTACGATTGGGAACTATCGGCAAGTGTACAAGAAGAAACCGTTGGTAAAGAATTTGCTTTGTTTGATAAAGGACGCCATATTCAAAATTTAAAAATAGCACACAATTTTTTAAATAATTGGTATGTTTCAGTAGGAGCAAACCGAAATGATTTAAAAGGTTTTTTTGATGATAAACAAGGAAAAGATTATTATGAAAACAATGGTAAACGTGGTTTTAAATGGCTGCCAAAAGAGCAACTAACAACTAATGCTACTATTGCTTATCAAAAAGAAGAAACCAGAATTTTTTATAAATTTGATTACTTTAATGAAACGGTAATGTATTACAACCCTGTTGTTGTTCCTGTAAATAATTACCCGTTTCCTGAAACTTATTATTCAAACGATAAACGCTCACCAACAACCAGGTTAAGCCATCATTTAAACTACTACGGAAAACTATTTAATGATTTAGTTTTTAATATATCGGCTTCTTATCAAAAGCAACAACGCGAAGAAGAGCGATTCAATTATTATATACTTGATAAAGAAGAGCGGAATAATGAAAGCGAGGTATATCAGTCAAATGAAATAATATATTCAACCGGAACCATTACCAATTTTACCAAAAATGAAAAATTTGATTTTCAGTTAGGATACGAATTGGTAAATGAAAATGGATTTGCAAATGCAACTTCAGGAATGTTCAGAGATGATGAACAAAAAGGTTCGAACATAAATAAAAGAATTGAAAATTATGATGTTTTTGCTTTAGCAGAAATCAATTTGTCAGAAAAACTCTTATTAAAACCCGGTTTTAGATACTCGTTTCAATCAAAGTTTGAAAATCAGCAATCGTATTCTTTAAGTGCCCGTTATTTATTCAATAAAGGAATAGAAGCGCGATTATCTTCAGGATTTTCATACAGAACACCAAATTTTACCGAATTATATACGTATATGGTTGATTCTAATCACGATATTCGGGGTAATGAAAATCTTATAACTGAAAAAAGTAATTATACCGAAGCAAATATTAAAAAATATACTTCTTTTAAATCAGGCATTAGTTTACAAAATAGTATCAGTTCGGGATTTATGCTGGTAAAGGATAAAATAAGTATGGTTTTATTAAGCGTTGATCCAATAAGTCAATATCAATACATCAATGTTGATGACTATAAAATGTGGAATATTTCATCTGATAACAGAATTGGTTATGGAAATTGGAATTTTGCCGCAGGTTTTTCACTGATTGGAGTTTCTCAAAAAATCAATACAGGGACTTTAGGAACCTCTTCAGATGATAAATTCTTATATACATTTAATCTTAATACATCACTTAGTTATAATATTCCGGAATACAAAACACAGTTTACAGCTTATTTTAAGCACAACGGAAAAGTACAACAATTTGAAAGTGATGCAAATGATTCGTCCAAATTTGTTTTAGCCGAAACAGCCTCTTACAACTGGCTTGACTTTTCTGCAAGAAAATTATTTTTTGATGAAAAATTTGAAGTAATGATAGGAGCAAGAAATCTGTTAAATATAATCGATATTCGTAGCAACACAGGATCAGGAATAGGAGGTTCTGCTCATGCAACATCATCAAACAATATGATGTTAGGTTATGGTCGCTCTTATTTTTTAAAACTAACGTACAATCTTAATTTTTAAATAACATAATTATATGAAGAAGTATTTATTATTTTTTTCGTTTCTGCTTTTTGCAGTTTATTCTTGTAGTGATGACGACGGTGTAAATGCAGACGTTGCCTCTGTAAGTTTTACCGTTCCATCGTTGAATTTAACTAATGAAGTAACAGATATTGAAATTTCATTTTCGAAAGCTACTGATACTGCCGGGACTATTACTATTGGTGTTGTTGAAACAGAAGCAAAATATGGTGTTGATTATACAACTACTCCCGAAGGTTCATCAACTACCTTAGAAATCCCTTTTGAAGCGGGTGTGTCTAAAGTTGTTTTTAACTTCAATAAGTTGGTTCAAGCTGTTGACGGACAGGTAAAGAATGTGAAATTCACTATTAACTCAATTTCTACAGATTATACAATTACCGGAAATACAAGTTTGGTAGCAAATTTCAACGATACTCCTCTTACAGGAAACTCATTAGAACCTGAAGTTGGCGGACCATCACAAGCAAATCAGGTTTATATTGATTTAAGTAGTGGCGCAATGACAACTGTTCCAAGAATTTCTTGGGATTTAGGATTTTATTCTGGAAATGAATTCAGAGTTGTTTTAAATAATTCTGTAAAAATGTCTGCTAAATCATTAGAAAATACGGATCTTTCAATAGTTGCTACAGAAGACAATACAATGCTTATAGGACAAGGTGCAGGAAATCTTGACCAAATTGATGATCCAGCTGGGTTGATAACTGGAACTGCTATAGCTGAAGTTTCTGCTAACGATGCCGAGAATTTTGTGTACTTAATTAATTTAGGTAGTAACCCGGGTTCTAATCCACCGGCTTTAGGATCTCCTGCTGCTGATACAGGAGGGCATAGGGGTTGGAAAAAAATCCGCGTATTAAGAGAGGGTAATGGCTATAAACTACAATATGCAGATTTAACTGCAACTACTTTTAATGAAGTTACTATTGATAAAGATGCTGCTTATAATTTCAGTTTCTTTAGCTTTACTGCTAATGCAACAGTAAATGTGGAACCACAGAAAGAAAAATGGGATCTTAATTTTACCACTTTTACAAACACAGTTAATATGGGTGGTGGACAATTAATTCCATATTTTTATCCGGATTTTGTTGTAAACAATAGTAAAGGTGGAGCTTTAGTTTACAGCGTTTCTACAGATGATTTTACATACGATAGCTTTACATTGGCAAATGTTGACCAATCTAAATTTACAAATGATCAAAGAGCTATTGGATCAACTTGGAGAGCAACAAGTGCACCGGGACCTGATGGTAATCCAATGTCGCAATTTGTGCTTAAAACAGATATTTTCTATGTTATTAAAGATCCGGCAGGTAATTTATATAAAGTAAAAATGACAGGTGGTGCGTTGCCTAATTTAGAAAGAGGGCATCCTACATTTGTTTATGATAAATTGTAAATAATCAAAAATATTATTCTTTTCAAAGGGCTTGCAGTTATCTTGCAAGCCCTTGTTTTATATACGTATTTGTTAATAAAAACTTATAAAAGCGTTGTAAATCAATCGTTTAAAAAATAGTTCGTATCTTTGCCCTTTGAAATTCAAATAGTGACAGTGTTTGAGAAATGATACGGAATGATAAAAAAATGTTCTTATTTTATTATAACAGCCAGTGTAATTGCAGCGGTAACAATGGCGTTTAAAGGCGTTGAAACCACTTTAGTAACAAATGACTATTACAAAATAGACCAGCCTTTAGCGTACAATGTGCCAACAAGTAAAGAAACATTAGAAAGCATAAACGATGCTTTAAAAGAAAGCGAATTTTCAATGGAAACAACCAATTCTTTTATTGACTTTAAAGAAGCGGTTGCAATGAGAGAATCAGACGGTAATTACCAAACCGTAAATTCATACGGATATATGGGAAAATACCAGTTTGGGAAAGGTACCCTACAATTCATCGGAATTAAAGACAGCAAAGATTTTCTCAACAATCCCGCCTTACAGGAAAAAGCTTTTGTTGCTTATCTGAAAAAAAACAAATGGATTTTACGCAAAGAATTAAAAAAATACGCTGGTAAAACAATCAACGGAATCTTTATAACCGAATCGGGAATATTGGCAGCGGCACATTTAGGCGGTGCAGGGGCTGTACAGGATTTTCTGCGGTCGAATGGTGAAGTATCTTTTGTTGACGGATACGGAACCAATATCAAAGTTTATTTAAAGGCATTTGCAAATTACGATTTGTCAGAGTTAAAAGCAGAAAAGAACCCTAAGGTTTTATAAATTTATGAATTGAGAATTATAGAAAATAGAAAATCCCCAAATTTTTGATTTGGGGATTTTCTATTATAAAGATTAATTAAAATAAATTAGCCTCTGGCTTTTTTCTTGGCATTTGACTTTGTGTTACCTACTTTAGTCATTGCATTTCTAAATCCTACAAAATCTGAAGCACTGTATTGATCAATAAATCTGCGTGTCGCAGGATCTAACCAATAAGCTCTGTCTTTCCATGAACCGCCTTTAATAACACGTGAGTTATTATTGATTAAGCTGGTTCTGGAATCAGCGTCTAATGATAAGGTTAAGTTACCTTCTTCGTCATAAGATGCTGTGTTTTGCGGAGCATTATACATGGCTGAATTTTGTAATCCGGCTTTGGCAAAGGTATCACCATCGTTATAAGCAATACTGTTATCTCCTTGGAAATTACGTCTTAAGAAAGTATCTTCATCTCCAACCTTTTCTCTTTGAATTTCACCAGGTAATGCACGTGGGTGTAATTTTCCGTTTGGTAAGGTATCATACTCAATGTTTGTGCTTACCACTTGTACAGTACCATCAGGACCAATAACGCTTTTATTGTAAACATTTCCGCGGAAATAGTTCATATCGTTTACTTCAGAAGAAATTTCAGGGCGGTAAACATCGGCAACCCACTCAGCCACGTTTCCTGCCATGTCATACAATCCCCAATCGTTTGCAGGGAAACTTTTAACGGCAGTTGTGATCTCACCGGCATCAGTTGACCAACCTGCAATACCACCATAATCACCACGTCCTTGTTTAAAGTTTGCTAAATAATCGCCTTTTGATCTGCGAGAATTTGTACGAACATCGTCAGAACCCCAAGGGTATTTGTTTCTTCCTTGCTGATTGTTATATACACGGTCAGACTTTCTTACGCTGGCTGCATATTCCCATTCAGCTTCAGTAGGTAAACGGAACTCAGCAGAGAATATACCATATTCCATTTTTGCATAAATCCCTGTTTGACCATCTTTTGCACGGTTTCTAACACCTTTGTAAACAATACTGTCGTTACCAGCATAAGCTCTTGTAGGTGCTTGTAAATATGTATGCGTAGAAAACGATTGCTCACCATGTACTTTATCGGTTTTCGCACCTTTCGCTATGTAACCTGCACGTTCTAAGTTCAACTCATTTACACGATCTGTTCTCCATTTAGAGAAATCATTTGCCTGAACCCAAGAAACACCAACAACCGGATAATTCTGGTAGGCAGGATGACGCAAATAAGTGTTTGTTAACGTTTCAGTAAAACCTAACTGGTTACGCCATACCAATGTGTCTGGTAAAGCAGCGTTGTATATCTGACGGTATCTTGCTTCTGTAGGAGGGTAAACCGCCTTTGTCCAGTTAAGATATTCCGTATACATAAGGTTTGTCACTTCAGTTTCATCCATAAAGAATGATTGAACATATTGCTGTGTTGCATTGTTGTTCCAATCACCCATTACATCATTCTGAACGCGACCCATTGTAAATGTACCCCCTTCAATAGCAACCATTCCATAAGGAACTTCTGTGCCATCGTATGACGTGTTATACTGAAAACCACCTTTTTTGTCGTTTATTTTCCAGCCTGTTGCCGAAGACGTACTTGCATTACTGTTTCCACAACTTGTTAGTCCAATTGAAGCTGCCATTACAGCGATCAATTGCAGTGTCATAATTTTATTAATCTTCATTTTTAAAGTAGGTAATAAATTTCGTTGCAATATAATAATTAGCTTTTGATTAACAATATTAAAATTAAAAATATTTAAAAAAAACTTAAAAATTAAAAAATATTAGAGTCTTCCTATACGTTTTAATGTTCAATGTAATAATTTTAATTATTTTTATCAAATAATAATAGATAAATATTATTTCTGTATAATGAAAAAACTGTTACCTGTTTTTGCTTTGTTGGGAAGCATTGCCGTAAATGCACAGACGAAAGACGTTCAATTGCAATGGAGCGAGCAAAATTTGACGATAAGTAATGCCAGAAATTTTTTCTTGCCAAGTTTTCAAACGGACTATTTTAGTTATAATTCTGGTGAGAAAATCATTGAGGCAAAAGTACTCATTAATAACATTCAAGGAAACCAAGTACGCATAGTTTCACAAAATATGCAAGCCATAGATCTTTCTAAGTATAAAGATATCAATACCAGAAATATTCCATCGGCAATAGATCCTAAAATAAGTATATATACGACTAAAGGCGTTAAATCTGCTATTGTAACGTTTAATCCCATTGTTAAAACAGCTAGCGGATACAGTAAAGTAACCAATATTGTGTTCGAGGTTTTTGGTGCGGCAAGTGGTAATGCAGGCAAAAGAGAACGGACTTTTACTGTTGAAAATTCTGTTTTAGCACAAGGAAACTGGTTCCGCTTTAAAGTAGATGAAACCGGTGTGTACCGATTAGATAAAAACTTTTTAACAAAATTAGGAGTTCCGGCTGATGTAGATCCACGCACTATTAAAATATATGGATACGGTGGTGATATGTTGCCATTGGCAAATGCTAAAAATGAATATTTTGATTTACCAGAGGTGGCTATTCAGTTTCAAGGAGAACAAGACGGCGTACTCAATGATAATGATTATGCGCTTTTTTACGCTGTGGGAACAAAAGGATGGAGCGATGAAAATGCTACTCATTTAAATTTATATAGTAATGACGCGTATTATTATGTAACGTATGGTGGGTCTTCAGGTAAGCGTATGCAGACTTATACAGAACCTTCGGGAGCGGCAACAGTTACTTATACCGATTATATTGCAAGAGTATTCGATGAAAAAAATTTAGAAAACATCGTTCAATTAAGCCGTAAAACGTTTGGTGAAAATTATGGTCAAAGTTTTGATAAACAGGTGGTATTGCAAACACCTATGTTAAATTCATCAAAACAAGCGACGATTGGTATAAATGTAGCGGCAATTTCTCAAAATTCGACTTCTTTTAATGTTTCGTTAAATAATCAACCAATCGGAACGCAAACAGTTCAAGCAAAAACAGATAACATTCTGGCAAACGAAGCGTATTTTTCAAACCAAAGAAATTTAAGTAGCGAAACCAATAGCTTTACTATTACATTTAATAACAACGGTGTTCCATCAGCACGTGGCTTTTTAGATTTTGTTGCCATAGATTATTACAAACATTTAGCTGGTTATAACAAGCAGTTTAAGTTTAGTTTTACCGATGCTGTTGCCGAAGTTGGCGTGGGAGCTTTTCAAATAAACAATGCACAATCTATTTCACAGGTTTGGGATGTTACCGATCGGTACAATGCCGTTTATAAAACCAATAACGCTGCAAACATCAACTTAAAAATGCCTTTGGGTGAGTTAAGAGAATATGTAGCTGTTGATCAAAATGATATCTATACACCAATAGAAGTAAGTAATTCTAAAGTTACCAATCAAAATTTAAAAGGAACCGTTTTAGCCAATGGTAATGTAGATTACCTCATTATCACTAACAATGAATTGATTTCAGCAGCAAACCGCTTGGCTAATCTGCATAAAACAAAAAGTAATCTAAATGTAAAAGTGGTGCCGCTTGATGCTATTTATAACGAGTTTTCTTCAGGGCAGCAAGATATAGTTGCTATTCGTAATTTTATCCGTTATGTTTATTTTGCGGGAAATCAAACGTTGAAATACGTTAATTTATTTGGTGATGCGTCAACCGATTATTTTGATGCATCGTCTAACATCGTTCCAATATTTCATTATCTCGATAATACTTTGTCTTCTTCTTCAAGAAATTTTAATGACTGGAGCACCTTTGCAACAGATGACTTTTATGCCTTGTTAGATGAAAGTGAGGGTGTATTTACAAATGAAACCTACAGAGGAATTGATGTAACAATAGGAAGAATGCCTGTAAAAACCACGCAAGAAGCCAATGCAATGGTTAGTAAAGTAGAACAATATTTAAGCAACGAAAATGCAGGTAGGTGGAAAAATGTATATACTGCTTTGGCAGATGATGTGGATGCATTGAGCGATGTAAGTTTACAAGTTGCATTAAATGAAATGGTTGACGAATTGGTTGAAAATAAACCTTATTTCAATGTCAAAAAAATAATAGCCGATTCGTATCAGCAACAAGTAGTAGCAGGTGGGCCAAGATATCCGCAGGCAAAAGAAGATTTTTTAAATGGAATCAATTCCGGAAGTTTGGTGGTAAATTATTTGGGACACGGTGCAGAAACAGGCTTGGGAGGTGAGCGTTATTTCGAAATTCCGGATATAGAAAAATTGAATAATATAAATAAATATCCTTTATTTGCCATAATGACTTGTGATTTTACACGGTTTGATAATCCTGAACTAAAATCGGGTGGTGAATATTTGTTCCTCCGTGAAAAAGCAGGAGCTATTGGGATATTGGCAACAACACGAAAAATAGGAATAACAAGTGCAAATCAATTCACAAAAAATGTTTCCCGTTGGTTGTTTGATTACAATAATACCTTACCCGATGTTTCTATGGCAGAGGCATTAATGTACACAAAAAATGACACAGAATATATGGTTTCCGAACAAGGTATGGTTGCTTTTGTAGGCGATCCGGCATTAAAACTGGCAATGCCTAAACCTAATATTATCATCACGCATGTTAATGAAGAAGCTATAGAAAACTTTACCGGAAGCTTACGTGCTTTGGATCGTGTAAAACTAAAAGGTCAGGTAACAACAGAATCGGGTCAGTTAATATCAAACTTTAACGGTGATTTGGCTGTGCAAATGTTCGATAAAAATCAGGAAAGAACCACTTTGGTTAATGATGGAATCGGCTCACCAATGAATTTTACAACGTTAGGCGAAACTGTTTTTAGAGGGAATGCTACGGTAACTAATGGCGTCTTTGAAATAGAATTTGTTGTTCCAAAAGATATTAAAATCGCCGTGGGCGAAGGTAAGGCAAGTTTCTACGCAGTTAAAGAGGCCACTGTTTTAGATGAATATACCGGAGCAAACACAACAATAAAAATAGGTGGTGTAAACGAAAATGCCGCTGAAGACAATAAAGCGCCGGAAATTAAGTTATATATGAATGACGAGTCATTTATTTCGGGCGGAATTACCAATAATTCACCATTGTTCCTGGCACATTTAGAAGACGAAAACGGAATGAATACAGCCAGCGGAATTGGTCATGATATGGTAGCTATTTTAGATGGAGATGAAAACAACCCTATCGTCATGAACGAGTTCTATGAAACCGAACCAAATAATTTTACCAAAGGGTTCATAAACTATCCGTTCAGTAATTTAAAAGAAGGGTTGCATACCATTACATTTAAAGGTTGGGATGTGTACAATAATTTAGCAACTGCCACGTTAGACTTTGTAGTAGCTGCCGAAACCGGTTTACAGTTAGATAAAGTTCTTAATTATCCAAATCCTTTTGTTGATTATACCGAATTTTGGTTTCAGCATAATCGTCCGAATGAAACGTTACAGGTTCAAGTACAGATCTTAACGGTCACGGGGAAAATTGTAAAAACAATCAATCAAACAGTGGTTTCTGACGGAGTTTTGTCTAAAGAAATCAAATGGGATGGGCGCGATGATTTTGGAGACAGAATAGGTAAAGGAGTTTATATTTACCGATTAAAAGTAAAATCAACAGTATCTGGCGAACAGGCAGAAAAAATCGAAAAATTAGTAATCTTATAGTTTAGTAAAAACTATTAAAAACTAATTTTTATATTTGTTCAATATAATAAAACATAAATGAAGAGAATTTTAATAGCGGTTGTTAGTTTGTTAGCGGTAAACAACACATTTGCACAGCAAGTACTACCTGTTCCTGACGGGCATCCACTGGGATATAACCCTGCAATTACAACTGGTGTGTCCTTTTTAACCATTACACCCGATGCCCGTTCGGGTGCCTTAGGCGATATGGGTGTTGCAACATCGGCAGATGCGTTTTCGCAATTCTATAACCCTGCAAAATATGTATTTGCAGAAAAACAACAAGGTTTTGCATTGTCATATACGCCCTATATGTCAAAGATAGCAAGCGATATTTCGTTAATGGGTGTAAGTTATTACAACCGTATGAACGAGCGTAGTGCTGTTGGGGCAAGTTTGCGTTATTTTACGTTAGGCGAAATTAATTTAACAAATAATCAAGGCGAGTTTCAAGGTATTGAAAAACCAAACGAATTCTCTGTTGATGTTTCTTATACTCTTAAATTAGGAGATAATTTTGGTCTGGCTGTTGCTGGTCGATACATTAGCTCTAATTTAAAATTAAGAGGAGACGGTGAAGCAAGCGCTAATACGTTTGCGGTTGATGTAGCCGGATTTTATGAAAGCGACCGTATGCAGATGGGAGATTCTGAAGGTAGGTTGCGAGCCGGTTTTAATTTCCAGAATATGGGGCCTAAAATCAGCTATACCGGAGATGATCAAAGAGCAAGTAATATTCCAACAACCTTACGTTTAGGTTTAGGGTACGATTTTATATTAGATAATTACAATACGGTATCTGTTTACGGAGAAACCACAAAATTGTTGGTGCCATCTAATATCCAACCTACTTTTGTTGATGCAAACGGTAACGGACAATTAGATGCAGATGAACAATCGTCGGTTAATAATGGATTACAAGAATACCGTGATATAGGATGGTTCTCTGGTATGTTTAAATCTTTTGGTGATGCACCGGGAGGTTTCAGCGAAGAAATGCGCGAGTTTACCTGGTCTTTAGGTGCTGAATATTGGTATCAAAATTCATTTGCTTTTCGTTTAGGTTATTTTAACGAAGCAGAAGATAAAGGTGCCAGAAAATTTGCCACTTTAGGAGCGGGCTTTAAATACAACATTGTAAATATTGATGTTTCGTATTTATTCGCAACCGGAAAAACACAAAACCCATTAGAAAATACCTTGCGTTTTTCTTTAACGTTTAATTTTGGTAGAGATTATTTCAAAAACTAATTTTTAATCAATTAATATAAAAGAGGCTGTCTAAAAAGTCACAAAACGCAAAAATCCCGAAAATTTTCGGGATTTTTTTTGTGTTTATACCCTCAAAATATGTATCTTGAGCTCGTTATGATAAACAAGTCAAAAATACGCTTTAAGTCGCTACCAGCCAATAGTCCAAGTCTTTTTTCTGAAGATATTTTTAATAAAATTCCTCAAAACCATCCCGTTCGATTGGTTAACGAAGTAGTCAACCAATTAAATATGGATGCTTTAATTGAGCAATACAAAGGCGGAGGCACCAGTAGTTACCACCCACGAATGTTGGTTAAAGTGTTGTTTTACG
>NZ_FNXE01000040.1 GCF_900108395.1 Paenimyroides marinum
TATGCTTGTAGACAAGCATATCAAATTTATCTTTTGGAATAAAATTGATGATTTGTTTGAAAATCGGCTGACCGACTAATTTCTTTTCTGTATCTTTATTGCTCATATTTTTGATTTGTCGTAAAACCAAAATATGAAAAAAGGAGCTAACCACAATGGGAAGCTCCTTAATTTTGAAAAGTTAGTCGGTTAGTAGTGTTTGGAAATATATAATTCTAATGCTGATTTATCCCGCAGAGCCGTAACATATAACTTGCAAGGACTTTCGTTTCGGGAGTTTCTCAATTTTGAAAATGATTTGAACCTGGAACCTGTTATATTAGAAGAAATTCTCCGAAATCATCAGGATATTTCCGGTAGTATTGTTGCTCAAATCAAGATATTGCCCGAATTTAAAAAATATTTAGAGTATGGTTATTATCCGTTTTATAAAGAAGGGCTGAAAGTCTATCCGATAAGATTGCAAAATGTAGTGAATACCATTTTGGAAAACGACTTGCCCGCAGTAGAAAACATCGAATATAATACCGTTTATAAAATCAAAAAAATGCTGATGATTATTGCTTCTTTAGTTCCTTTTTCGCCTAATATTGCCAAATTGAGTGCAGAAATTGAAACCAACAGAGCCAATACCGTTCGCTATCTTGATTATTTACAAAAGGCAGGATTGACCATCAATCTTTTATCTTCCAAAAAAGGAATAAGCCTGATGAATAAACCCGATAAAGTCTATCTCGACAATACGAATTTACAATACGCTTTGTCACTGTCCGGAGTAAATGAAGGAAATCTCAGAGAAACATTTTTTGCCAATCAAATCAAAGCCCTGCATCATTTGCGTACATCGCAACAAGGCGATTTTGTGGTCAATGACAAATATACTTTTGAGGTTGGGGGAGTAAACAAACGTTTTGACCAGATAAAAAATATTAAAGACAGTTTTGTAGTAACAGACAATACCGAAACAGGCTTTGGCAATAGAATCCCGTTGTGGCTCTTTGGATTGATGTATTGACAATTTTACGGACATAGTCACGAATAAAGAAAGAGGAGTATCCTCAAAATAAAAAAAGCGACCGATGAACTTCGGTCGTTTTTTTATGAACGGTTTAGAAAATGTCCGGGAGCTATCGCAATAGCTGTTCATTTGTCATTATTGCGACAAATAAGTAAAATAATTTTAAAGATAAAACAAAACAAGCTTTTTAGGTAGTATTTCACAAACTGTTCTTTTAGCCATTTCAAAGCAATTGTATTTTTATTTACCACAGTTTTTTAGTATCTTGATCAAAAAAATATGTTTTTCATTGGTCCCCGACTGTTTTATGACCGCTATCATTTAAATGCACCGAAAGGGAATTTTCAATTAAAACTGGCTCCCGAACAGATAATTTATCAGTTTGCGGATGCTATTGCAAAGGTTTTCCCTCTTTTTAACCAGCTGCCTCATAAGTTTAAGCTTAATTTTAGCAATCGGATTTTAAATTTTCTAAAACAGTATGCGTTTGTAGCTAAAGAAAATGTATCCTTGACCAATGCGCATAAAGTCACAATTGCAGCAAGTTATGTAAAGCTTACCTTGGGCTATAAGCATTATTTAATCAACACTTTTGATAAAATTCTGGTGTACCCCACCGCACAGTATTTTCCGCATTTAGATGAAACCCATACCGGACATTTTAATCCAGGAATGAAAGCTGTTATGCTGGCGTTAGATGAATTTGAACACGATATTTATTATAATCAGGATGGAAAAGATCTGGCGTTGCATGAATTTACCCATGCTTTGAGTTTTGAAATGTTGCAGACTGATGCCAGACATCCCGATGCCGGTCGTTTTAGAAAAGGATTCCGTTTGATTCTTGAATGGATGCAGGTTCCCCAGCATAAGGCAAAGATCCGTCAGATGGATTTTTTACGTGCTTATGCGTTCACTGACCGGTTGGAGTTGGTTTCGGTTTTAATGGAATTGTTTTTTGAAAAAGAAGCCGTTTTTAAAGAACACTTTCCTGATTTGTTCGTGTATGTAGGCGGTATGATTAAACATCCAAAAGTTCAGTCACTTGGATTTAAGTGACTAATAATTTAATTTTTACAGATTTTGAATAATTTTTATGCTTGTTTTGAGTAATGAAAAAAATCTGTGCATCTGTGGGCATTCTATAATGTATTACGGGTAATTAGTTAATTAAATCTAATGAAACTTCTGGTAGATTTATAAAAAAAATCTATATTTGCATAGAACTTTAGGGGTGTCTGTTCACAAAACAGGCTGAGATTTTACCCTTTGAACCTGATCTGGATCATACCAGCGTAGGGAAAAGTGCAATGACTTTGCTGTACATTCTATTTGTACAATGATGGGCATTCCTAAAGTGTATTTAAAAATTTTAGGAATGGAGCTCACAATCAATCACACACTCAGAACTTTTGATGTACTTCCCGAAACACTGGAAGCATTACTTGCTATTGAAATACCCCACAAACGCAAAGGTATTGCCATGGCACTCAACAATCGCATTATTCCGCAGTCTTTCTGGGCGGAAACATTTCTCAGCAACAAAGATTCAATTTTAATTATCACTGCTACTCAGGGCGGTTAATTTTCATAAAAAAACAATCATTATATGGCTCAAAAGATCACCCGTTCGCCGTTTCCGAACTCAAAAAAAATCTATGTTGAAGGGAAAATTCACCCAATCAATGTAGCGATGCGGGAAATAGAACTAAGTCCGACAAAATTATCCAACGGAACTTTAGAACATAATCCACCCGTTACAGTGTACGATACATCGGGTCCTTACACAGACGAAAATTCTGAAATTAATATCGAAAAAGGGCTGCCAAGAATCCGTGAACAATGGATTTTAGATAGAAACGATGTGGAAATTCTTGACGGAATAACCTCAGAATACGGAAAAGCCCGTCTTGCCGATTCAAAACTGGATGAATTACGTTTTTCTTACAATCACAAACCAAAAGTGGCGAAAGAAGGTCAGGAAGTGACCCAGTTATACTATGCAAAGCAGGGAATCATCACGCCTGAAATGGAATATATTGCCATCCGGGAAAATCAACGAATCGAGCAGTTAGATTCTGTTTCAAAGGATATGGCTTTTCAACATCAGGGAAACAGTTTCGGAGCAAGAACTCCGAAAAACAAAATCACCCCCGAATTTGTAAGAGACGAAATTGCAGCAGGGAGAGCAATCATTCCGAACAACATCAATCACCCTGAAAGTGAGCCGATGATTATCGGGCGAAACTTTTTGGTTAAAATTAATGCCAATATTGGAAACAGTGCGGTTTCATCGAGCATTGAAGAAGAGGTAGAAAAAGCAGTCTGGGCTTGCCGATGGGGAGCAGACACGATCATGGACTTATCAACCGGAAAAAATATCCACGAAACCAGAGAATGGATTATCAGAAACAGTCCGGTTCCCATTGGTACCGTTCCCATTTATCAGGCGTTGGAAAAAGTAAAGGGAGTTGCAGAAGATCTTACCTGGGAAATTTTCAAAGATACGTTGATCGAGCAGGCAGAACAAGGAGTTTCCTATTTTACGATTCACGCGGGAGTTTTGTTGAGGTACATTCATTTGACAGCAAAACGTGTGACGGGAATTGTTTCCAGAGGAGGTTCTATCATGGCAAAATGGTGCCTGTACCATCACAAAGAAAACTTTTTGTACACGCATTTTGAGGAAATCTGCGAAATCATGAAAAAATATGATGTGGCTTTTTCTTTAGGAGACGGTCTTCGTCCGGGCTCAATTGCCGATGCGAATGACGAAGCACAGTTTGCAGAGCTGGAAACGTTAGGTGAACTGACAAAAATTGCCTGGAAACACAACGTTCAGGTAATGATTGAAGGGCCGGGACACGTGCCGATGCACATGATTAAAGAAAATATGGACAAGCAATTGGAAGAATGCCATGAAGCGCCTTTTTATACTTTGGGGCCATTGACCACGGATATTGCACCAGGTTATGATCACATTACTTCTGGAATTGGTGCCGCAATGATTGGCTGGTTCGGTTGTGCCATGTTGTGTTATGTAACGCCGAAAGAACATTTAGGGTTACCTAATAAAGAAGATGTAAAAGTAGGGGTTATTACCTACAAACTGGCTGCTCATGCGGCAGACTTGGCGAAAGGGCATCCGGGAGCACAATACAGGGATAATGCTTTAAGTAAAGCCAGATTTGAATTCCGTTGGGAAGATCAGTTCAATCTTTCGCTTGATCCGGAAACAGCACGATCGTATCACGATGAAACACTTCCGGCAGACGGAGCAAAGATTGCACATTTTTGTTCGATGTGCGGACCAAAATTCTGTTCTATGAAAATCACACAGGAAATCCGTGAATCCGCCGAAAAAGGAATGTTCGACAAATCGCAGGAATTCATTGAAAAAGGCAAAGAAATTTATATATGATCATCGTAATCACTCCGGAAGAAATTGTTCCAAACGAAACTGAAATTATCAATGAACTATTTCAGGAAGGATTGGATTTGCTCCATATCAGAAAACCATTCATTAATTCAGAAGAATTGGCAAATTTTATTCAAAAAATAGATTCTGAATTTCATCATCAATTGGTTTTACACAGTCATTACGATTTGGCTAAAGATTTCGACATCTCAAGATTTCATTTCAAAGAAGCTGACAGACAAAATAATTTGTTTAAATCTTTTACAGATCAAATAATTTCTACCTCTGTTCATAACATTGAAACTTTCAATGAATTAAATGAAGAATGGGAATATGCTTTTATTAGTCCGGCTTTTCCAAGTATTTCCAAAAAAGGATACGGAGAAAATTCAACGGTGTTAACTGATATAAAAAAACGAAACAATTCAAATATAAAACTGATTGCTCTGGGAGGAATTAATGAAAAAAATATCAACGAAATTTTCGAAAGTGAAATAGACGGGGTGGCTTTATCAGGCGCAATTTGGGAAAGTAATGAACCTTTAAACGTTTTCAAAAAATGCAGACAGAACGTCCTTTCGCAATAAGCATTGCCGGCTATGATCCCAGCGGAGGAGCAGGTTTGTTGGCAGATATTAAAACTATGGAGCAATTAAAGGTTCAGGGATTGGGAGTTTGTACGGCAATGACTTTGCAAACAGAATCTATGTGTTTGAGTCTGGAATGGCAGTCTTTAAATATAATTCTGTCAACAATTGATGTCTTAATGAAAAAGTATCCTGTTGAAGTGGTGAAAATAGGCGTGGTGAAAGATGCAGCATTTTTAACCGAAATTGTAAAAACGATTAAATCTATTAATCCGACAGCAAAAATAATTTGGGATCCGGTATTGAAAAGCACTTCTGAGTTTTCTTTTTTTGATCTGAACACAATTTCTGAGTTGAAAAATGTTTTAAAACAAGTTGATTTAATCACTCCAAACTACAATGAATACAAGGTTTTACAAGAAGCTCAGCTTTTTGAAAAATCAGAAAATTCTTGTTCGGTATTGATAAAAGGAGGACATCGGGAAGACAAAATCGGAACAGATATTTTAATTGAAAAAGGAAGAGAAATCTCAATTCAGCCAACTGACGAAACTTCTGTCTATTATCCGAAACACGGTTCTGGTTGTGTGCTTTCCTCTGCGATTGCAAGTTATTTAGTGAAAGGAGAAAATGTAGAAAATGCTTGCCGGAACGGAAAATTATACATTGAAAAATTTTTAACAAGTAATCCTGCTTTACTGGGGTTTCATTCAGATTAAATAATGGAAAAATTACAATACATATCTCAGGGATTTACCATAGAAGATCAGGAGTTAAACATTCGAAAAGCCCTTGAGAACGGAATAAAATGGATTCAGGTTCGCTGGAAAAATGCTCCTGAAAATGAATTCATCAAACTTTGCGAAATTTCAAAAAAATTATGTGCAGACCATAAAACGGTTTGTATCATTAACGATCATGTTCAGATTGCAAAAGATATTGATGCCGATGGCGTTCACTTAGGATTAAAAGATACTTCTATTGAAACTGCACGAAATATTTTAGGCGAAAATAAAATCATTGGTGGCACGGCGAACACCATTTCGGATGTTCTTCAACGAATGAAAGAGCCTTGTGATTATATAGGTTTGGGTCCATTACGGTTTACTGCGACCAAAGAACAATTAAGTCCGATTTTAGGTTTTGAAGGATATGAAAAAATCATTCAAAATTTAAAAGGAAAATCATTAGAAATTCCGAAAATATTTGCCATTGGCGGAGTGGTTGTGAATGATATTGAGTTATTACAGCAAATCGGAATTTACGGAGTGGCAGTTTCAGGACAAATTACGAATCAGCCTTCTATGATCAACGAATTTAAAACAGCAATGCAATGAGAAATCAACCATTAATAATAGCAGACAGAACCTTTGAATCAAGACTGTTTTTAGGAACAGGAAAATTCGGAAATCTTTTAGAAATGACCGATTCCATCATCGCTTCGGGAAGTGAAATGGTGACGATGGCGTTAAAAAGAATCGATTCTCAATCTTCAGAAGATGATTTATTGAATGCTTTAAAACCCACAAAATCTCACCTTTTACCGAACACTTCAGGAGCACGAACAGCCAAAGAAGCAGTTTTAGCGGCACAATTGGCAAGAGAAGCTTTGGAAACCAATTGGATAAAACTGGAAATTCACCCCGACCCGAAATATTTGCTGCCCGACCCTATTGAAACGCTTTACGCCACAGAAGAACTGGCAAAATTAGGATTTATCGTAATGCCATATATTCATGCCGATCCGGTTTTGTGCAAACGTCTGGAAGATGCCGGAACAGCAGTGGTAATGCCTTTGGGAGCACCGATTGGAACAAATAAAGGATTAAGAACTGTTGATTTTTTAGAAATAATTATCAGCCAGAGTAACGTTCCTGTTGTGGTCGATGCCGGAATTGGAGCTCCTTCCGATGCTGCAAAAGCAATGGAAATGGGTGCTGATGCAGTTTTGGTAAATACAGCGATTGCGGTTGCAGGAAATCCTGTTGAAATGGCACGGGCTTTTAAAAAAGGTGTAATTGCCGGCAGAAGAGCTTTTGAAGCAGGTTTGGGAGCAATTGGAAATCATGCGAAAGCATCAAGTCCGCTGACTTCTTTCTTGTTTGATTAACCTTATTTTATGAAATCGCCATTGACGCATTTTACAAACAAAGACTAATTGTAGATAAGGCGATTCCATATAACGTTTAAAACAATAAATACCCATACATGAAAAGCTTTAAAGATTTTTTTGAAAAATATCAATGGGATGAGATAAAGGCAAAACTTGAAAAAGTTACTTTATCTGATGTAGAAAACAGTCTTCAGAAAAAGAATAAAACAATAGAAGATTTTCTGAATTTTCTTTCACCTGTTGCCGCTCAAAAGCTTGAGTTGATGGCGAAAATGACACAACAGCTTACCCAAAAACGTTTCGGAAAAACCATTCAGTTGTATGCGCCGTTGTATTTGAGCAATGAATGTCAGAATATCTGTACTTACTGCGGTTTTAGTTTGGATAATGCCATTAGAAGAAAAACGCTGACTGATACAGAATTGATGATTGAAGCTACGGTTTTGAAATCAATGGGAGTGAACCATGTGTTGCTGGTAAGTGGTGAAGCCAATAAAACAGTCGGAATAGATTATTTTTTGAATGCCGTTCGTTTGCTAAAACCCTATTTTGCAAATATTTCAATTGAAGTCCAGCCCTTATCAGAAGAAGAATATCAACAGCTTCACAATGCGGGAGTAAATGCTGTTTTGGTGTATCAGGAAACCTACCATCAGGAAGTATATAAAGAATATCATCCGAAAGGAAAGAAATCAAATTTCAATTTTCGTTTGGAAACACCTGACAGAATCGGGCAGGCAGGAATTCATAAAATGGGTTTGGGTATTTTACTGGGTTTGGAAGACTGGCGAGTGGATAGTTTTTTCAACGCTCTTCATATCGATTACCTTCAAAAACAATATTGGAAAAGCAGGTATTCGGTTTCGTTTCCAAGGCTTCGACCTGCCGAAGGAATTATTGAACCCAATTTTATCATGTCTGACAGAGATTTACTGCAGTTAATCTGTGCTTACAGAATCTGGAATGAAGATCTGGAAATTTCTGTTTCAACCCGGGAAAATGAAACATTCCGAAACAATATTATTTCATTAGGAGCAACGGCAATGAGTGCCGCTTCTAAAACAAATCCGGGCGGTTATGCAGTAGATAAAGCATCTTTGGAACAATTTGAAACCAGTGATGAAAGAAGTATGGAAGAAATTAAAAATATTATTAAAAAAGCAGGTTACGACCCCGTGATGAAAGATTGGGATGCTGTTTACAATGGATTTTAAATTACGACTCATGAATAACGACGACATATTTAAAAGATACAGCCGGCAGATTTTTATTGAAGAAATCAGTTTGGCAGGTCAGCGAAAAATCATGAATGCTAAAGTACTGGTGATTGGAGCCGGAGGTTTAGGAAGTCCTGTAATTCAGTATTTAGCAGCAGCCGGAGTAGGAACGTTAGGCGTTGCTGATTTTGATGAGGTTGAACTGCATAATTTGAACAGACAGACCATTCATAACGAAAATTCGCTTGGGATTTCTAAAGTAAAAAGTGCAGAAGAATTTGTAAAAAATCTGAATCATCAGGTTCAATTCATTTCCATTGAACAAAAAATAGATGCGTTAAATGCCAAAGAACTAATTTCTCAATTTGATGTCGTCGTGGATGGCTCTGATAATTTTAAGACAAGGTATTTAGTTAATGATGTTTGTGTAAAACTTGGAAAACCTCTGGTTTACGGCAGCATTCTTGGTTTTTCCGGGCAGGTTGCGATTTTTAATTATAATGGAAGTAAAAATTTAAGAGCTATTTTTCCGGAACCTCCTTTTGATGAAGATCTTCCCGATTGCGACAGACTTGGAGTACTGGGTCCGTTACCGGGAATTGTGGGAAGTATGATGGCAAATTTAGTTTTGAAAATCATTACAGATTTGCCAATGCGATTAAACCAGCTGACTTTGATCGATACGTGGAACTGGAAATTTCAAACAATTGATTTCTGAATACGTAACAATAATCTTTCTTTTGTTATAAGACTAACTGTTTTATAAACTGGATGCGATAAAAGGGTAGCGGACAACTGGTTAAATTCTATGGTAGTTGCATAAAACTTGCACCAATTATTTTTAATGTGTCGTCCAATCGTTTACAAACTCTAAAATAACGAAACGTTACAATGTGTATTTTTCTGGAGAAACGCCTTGTCCAATGATTAATTAAACAGAATGCCTTTTTTTACGATTTACAAACTATCTTTGAAAAAATATAAGACAGTTTAAAAATGAAATCAATAGCGTATATCAACACTTCTATTCAACCATTAAAAAATGAATTGATAAACCACTCCTTATACCAGAAAATTCAAACAGTAAACGATCTTAAACTATTTATGCAGGGTCATGTGTACGCGGTGTGGGATTTTATGTCATTATTAAAAGCTTTACAAACGCAGCTTACCTGTACAACAAGTCCGTGGTTTGCATCGCCCAACCCAAACGTAAGGTATTTGATTAATGAAATTGTTTTGGCAGAAGAGTCAGATATTGCTATGGACGGCACAAGGTTAAGTCATTTTGAAATGTATCTGAAAGCTATGGCAAAAAGCGGAACAAGTACCAAATTAATAGAGGATTTTATCGCATCGGTAGTAGAAACAGATGTGTTTACCGCTATAGAAAACAGTGCGTTACATCAAAACATAAAAGACTTTTTACGTTTTACTTTTCAGGTCATTGAAAATGGTAAAGCACATGAAATTGCAGCAGCGTTCACCTTTGGACGAGAAGATCTTATTCCGGCAATGTTCACCGAAATATTAAAAGGGTTGAACGAAAAATTTCCCGATACAGATTTGTCCGAGCTTGTTTATTACTTTGAAAGACACATTGAATTAGATGCCGACGAACACGGACCAATGGCATTTGAAATGATTTCTTATTTATGTGATGACGATCCTTTAAAATGGAATGAGGTTTTATTGGTTGCCCAAAATGCATTAAAGCAGCGGGTTAAATTGTGGCATGCCATAGAAGCGTTAATCGATCAACAAAAAGATACAGAAGCATAAGGAAATTACGAATTGTTTGGCTTTAAAAATGGTAAATAGAAATATCACTCAATAACTCATAAGGCATAGTATATGGTGATAATGTTATTTGTTGTTTTATGACAGTAATCAGTCCGGATTAATATATTTGATGATACTACTTTAATTGTAAAAAGGTTTTTTTACAACATAGAACCTGTACTATTTAAATTTACGGGATGGAATTAATTTTTATACTTTGATAAAGAAATACTAAAAAAAAATATTTAAAACTTGGTTAATGATGGTTTTTTTGTTTAACTTTAATAAAAAATTATGTTAAAAACAATTCGTTATGTTATAATTTAGATATAGGTAAGAAACTTGAAGGTATTATATTAATATTATTTTCAGTCATTAACCTGAAATCAATCTTTTATTGTTTAAATAGAAGTAATAACATTGACAGTGTTTAGGAAATGTTGTTCCTGACTTAATCTTAATTGAAAGCTTAATCACTTTAATTAAATAAAAAAATTAGTATGAAAAAGTTATTTTTTAGTGTCGTTTTATTAGCAGGTGTTTCAACTGCAAACGCACAAATTCAGGAAGGAAACTGGATGGTAGGAGGAAACCTTTTTGGAGCCGAGTTCGGTCTTAATGAAGGTGCCGGTTATAATTTTCAAATTCAGCCTAAAGCAGCTTATTTTATTAAAGATAATATAGCTGTCGGAGGTTATGTTAATCTGGGATTTAGTGGTGCTGATGGCGCACCAACTACCTTTATTTATAATGTAGGGGCATTGGGTAGGTATTACCTTTCTCCGGGTGAAAAAGGAGTAGATAATTTACTAAAACATGGAAGGTGGTTTTTAGAGGCAAACGCAGGAATTGGAGGAACTTCAATCTCAAAAGGAGGAGCTTCATCCAATGGTTTGAATTTTGGATTTGCTCCTGGTTATGCATATTTCTTGGCGCAGAATGTTGCGTTAGAAGGTTTGGTTAAATATGATGCTAATGCCGGTTTTGGGAACATAGGCTATACACATAGGATTAGTTTGGGCTTAGGTTTTCAAATTTATTTTCCAAGTTCTAAAGCAAAAGAAAGGCTTGAAGAAGAAAAACGCTAATCATTAAATTTTAAAGAGCTGTCTGTTAATTTTTGTTTTTACAGATAGCTTTTTTATCTGGATGAAATCTATTTGGTATGAATTTAAAAACAATTAAAAGATTATTGCAATAATAACAACTAAAAATAAAATTTAAACAAAGAAAGCTCTGCAAATGCGGAGTTTTTTTATAATCTCTACAGGCTGATTGTGTTTTAAATAGTTCGGCAACAAACATTTTCAATATCTTAATAATTAGTCATAAAACACTTTTAAATCCCATTAATTATCAATAGTTTTGTTAGTAAAGAGAAAAAAAAATTGAAAAAGAAAATTCTGAAAGTAATTAAATACCTTTTAATTACTATAGCTTGTTTGTTAATTATAGTTCTGGCAGCAATTTTTTCGTTGCGGTTTCCTGCTGTTCAAAACTTTGTCAAAGACAAGCTAATTACTTATTTACAAAAAAAAATAACAACAAACGTTTCTCTTGAGCGTGTTTACGTGCATTTTCCTAATAAAATTGAAATAGAAAAGCTTTATTTACAAGGGCAGGATGTAGATACACTGTTGTATGTCAATAACCTGAATGTGGGGTTAAACTTGCCTAAATTATTGAATAACACCGCACAGTTTACGTCGATTGATTTGGAAGGTTTAACCGCCAACGTAGCAAAACGTACCGACAGTACTTTTAATTTCGATTACATCATTGATGCTTTTGCGACCGATGAAGAGGATACCGATGAATCAAAGCCTTTTGTGATTGATTTGGATAAAATCCGTTTGCAAAATCTAAATGTTACCTACAAAGACGCCACCAGCAAAAATGATATTGCTTTAAAACTGACCGATTTAAAAACCATTGTTAAAACATTTGATTTAGAAACCAATAATTATGCAGTAGATTATATTGATGCTAAAGGATTTAAATTGATTTTTAATCAGGGTTTGTTAGAAGAAGTCGCTGAAAATGTAGAAGAAACGGTAGATTCACTTTCACAGAACAGCCCGTTGCAAATAGCCATTAATAGCTTAGATCTGCAGGATTTTGATGTATTGTATAATGATGAAAATTCGGCTACCCGTGCAAAAGTGGTATTTGACGAACTTACTGCCAAAGTAAAAAAGATTAATTTACCCGATTCGGACTTTGATATTAAGAAACTAACCTTTAAAAATGCATTTGTAGATGTGTTGTTAATGCCCGATTCAGAAGCGGCACAAGCTGTTAATACCGCAGAAACCGATAGCCTGTCAACTAATGAAAATCCGTTGAAAGTGTTGTTGCAAACCGCCGATTTACAAAATGTAAATGTTGTTTTTAATAACGGTGCGGGTACCAATACCACAAAAGGTTTTAATGCCAATCATTTAAACATTCAACAACTTTCAGGCACATTCAATGATTTAGCGGTAAAAGGCAGCGAGATTTCAGGTGAAGTCAAAAAAGCGATGTTTACTGAAACCAGCGGATTTGTATTGGAAGAATTATCTGCCAAATTCAAATACGGCGAAACCGAAACCCTGCTTCAAGATTTGTATTTAAAAACTCCTAACACGTTGTTGCAGCGTAATTTAAAATTGCAGTACACAAGTATTGATGAATTGTCGGCAAACTTAGGCAATGTAGCAGTTGAAGCAGATTTACCTGATACCGAAATAGGTTTTAAAGATATTTTATGGTTAACTCCCGATTTAAAAAATACCATTCCGTTTAACAAATATCCTAATGCGGTTTTAAGTTTATCTGCCAATGTTAAAGGTAAGGTGAACGATTTGCTGGTGCAGGAATTTAAACTTTCGGGCATTGGCAACTTAAAGGTAAATGCTGCGGGAACCATTAAAAATGCTTTGGATACCGATCATTTATGGTTAAATTTAAAAATAAACGATTTAACTGCTAACAAACAGCTTATTACCGGTTTAGCGCCTAAAAATACCATCCCTGAAACTATTGAAGTGCCGCAAAATTTATCCTTGTCAGGAAAAATTAAGGGAGGATTACAGGATATGTATGTCGATTTGGGCTTACAATCCACCTTTGGAAACGCAAGATTAGCAGGAACGTTCAATCAAAAAGTTAAAAATGCCGAGCGTTATGATTTAAATGCAACATTAGCGGCTTTTAATGTGGGCAAGCTTATTAAGAATGAGCAAATAGGTACTGTAACAGCCAATGCCAAAGTAAAAGGTACCGGGTTTAATTTCGAAAAAAATAATGCAACCGTAGATGCTTTTGTTACTCAGGCGGTGTATAATAATTATACGTACACCGGCATTGCTTTAAAAGGAGATTTAAATAACGGCAATTATAATGTAACTTTAAATTCTGACGACGAAAATGCCAAACTCAATATCGTAGCAAGTGGAGTGTACAATGCCGAAAATCCTACTGTTAAAACCGAAGGCACCATTTTTAAGGTAGATTTAAACAAACTGGGCTTTTATGAAACACCCATGGCACTGGCAGGTAAGCTAAATGCAGACTTTTCTTCTGTAAATCCCGATGCGTTAAACGGCGAATTACTATTGCAAGATTTTGTGTTGTCTGATGGCGAAGAAATGTATCCGGTAAGCGAAATAAGCTTAAATGCCGTGAGCAATGACACCATTAACAGCATCAATTTAAATTCACAAATAGTCGATGCGTCTATTACCGGAAAGTACAAGCTCACAGAAATCAGTACGTCGTTGCTAAATACCATCAACCAATATTATCATTTTCAGAAAGAAACGGTAGAAGCAGACATTAGTCCGTCGCAGTATTTTGATTTCAGAGGGAAAATTAAAAACGATGATCTGATACGTAAATTTGTACCCGAATTGAAATCGTTTCAAACCATTAACCTGTACGGAGCGTACAATGCCGATACCCGAAAAATTACGGTTTATGGTAGCCTGCCGCAGTTAGAATATGCCGCGTATCAACTAAATAACATCAAACTTTCGGTGGGTAATGATGAAGAACAACTGAATTATTCGTTAACTTTAAATCAGTTAGACAGCGAGCAATTTCGTTTGGCGAATATTGTTTTAGAAGGATTCATTGCAAATGATGTTATTGATTACAACTTACTGGTTAAAAACGAACAGGGTGAAGCACAGTATAAAATTGCCGGAAACGTTGCCACAGCTAATGGTTTAATTGATTTAACGTTGAAACAAGACGGTTTGGTGCTTAATTATGACGAATGGACGGTAGCACCTGATAATAAACTAATTATTCATCCAACGGGTATTGTGGCTCAAAATTTACAGTTAAGCAATAACAACAGTTCAATTCTTGTAAATTCAGAAAACGATACGCCGTCCTCCCCCTTAAACATTGCGTTTAAAGATTTTGAAATAGCGTCATTAACCGAAATCATTCGTAAAGATTCACTTCTTGCCGAAGGAACCATTAATGGCGAAGCACAGCTAAAAGATTTAACAACCGATTTGCTTTTAACAGCCAATTTAAACATAAAAGATTTAAAGGTATTTGGTAGCGAAATTGGAACCATAGATGCCAAAGTGGCTAATGAAACAGCCGGTTTATACGATGCCGATGTTAAACTAAGCGGTTTTGATAACAATCTTTCTTTAGTAGGAAGTTACAATACTGCCCAAAGTAGTTTTACTGCCGATATTGCTATAAATGCCTTACAAATGACAAGTATTCAAGGTTTTTCTATGGGTCAGTTAGAAGAAGCAAAAGGATACATTTCAGGAAAATTAAAAGTTTCAGGAACTACCGAAGTGCCTTCTATCATAGGAAATTTAAAATTTAACAATGCCGGTTTTGGTATTACACAGTTAAACAGCACCTTTACAGATATAAACGATGAAATAAACTTTACCCAACGCGGTATCGAATTCAATCGTTTTAAAATCAATGATACCGATCAAAACGCATTAACGCTGAACGGAGCGGTGCTTACAAAAACATATAAGGATTTTGATTTTGATATGAATATTTCTGCACGCAATTTCAAAGTAGTTAATTCTACCAAAACCGAAAATCAGATAATGTATGGAACCATGGCAATTAATGCCGCTATTGGCATTAAAGGAAATTTAGATTTGCCAAAAATTGACGGATCCATAACCGTAACCGATAAAACCGATTTTACATTTGTGCTGCCACAGTCAAGTCCGGCATTGCAGGAGCGTGAAGGAATTATTGAGTTTGTTGACCAGGATCAATTGGCATTAGAAGATACTTTAAAAGATCCCTCAAAAGAATTAGAAGAAAGCATAAAAGGTTTAGATGCCAATCTGAATATTGAAATAGACAAAGACGCTAAACTTTCGATAATTATCGATAAAACAAATGGCGATTTCATCAAACTTCAGGGCGAAGCAGAGCTAACCGGTGGTATCGATCCATCGGGAAAAACCACACTGGTAGGTAGATACGAAGTAAATCAGGGAGCTTATGAAATGTCGGTAAGTTTACTGAAAAGGAAATTTGAAATTCAGGAAGGCAGCACCATTACCTGGACGGGCGAGCCAATGACTGCCGATGTAGATATTACCGCTATCTACAAAACCAAAGCCGCACCGCTTGATCTGGTACAGCAACAGGTAGAAGGTGACGAAGACATGAACCTTTACAAACAGCGCATACCGTTTAACACCTTATTAAAGATGTCGGGCGAACTGTTAAAACCAATCATTACGTTTGATATTGAAATTGATGGAAACAATCCGGGCGTTTCATCAGATGTTACTTCAATGATCGATTCAAAATTAACGCAGTTGCGTACCGAGCCTTCTGAGATGAACAAACAGGTTTTTACTTTGTTGTTACTGAATCGTTTTATTGGTGAAAACCCATTTGAAAGCAGTACCGGAATGACCGCAGAAAGTGTAGCTCGCCAAAGTGTAAGCCGTATGCTGTCAGAACAGTTGAACAATCTGGCTGCCGATTTAATTGAGGGGGTTGAACTGAATTTTGATTTAGAATCAACCGATGATTATTCAACCGGAACCCGTGAGAACCGAACAGATTTAAATGTGCAAGTATCTAAAACACTTCTAAATGATCGGCTAAAAATCACCGTCGGCAGTAATTTTGGCTTGGAAGGAACCGAGCGTGAAAATGAAAAAACGACCAATATTGCCGGAAATTTTGAAGCAGAATATATGTTATCTCGCGATGGCAGATATGTTTTAAGAGCCTATCGGAAAGATGAATACCAACTGGCGTTACAAGGTCAAATTATTGAAACCGGTGTTGGTTTTGTAATTACCCTTGATTATAATGAATTTAAAGAATTATGGCGACGCAGAAAACGTAACCGCGAATTTAGAAGAACACAAAGAAATATACAAAATGAGCAAACTACCACAACAACTAAATAAAGCATTTTTTGCCGTTGCAGCACTGTTTTTGGTAAGTTGCAGCAATACAAAATTTGTTCCCCAAGGAGATTATTTATACACGGGTGCATCGGTTAAAATTATGGATGACTCTTTATCAAAAACCCAAAGAAACACCCTTAAAAAAGAATTAGAAGAAACGTTGACGCCCAAACCAAATGCAACTTTTTTGGGATTGCGCCCCAAATTGTATATTTATAATATAACCAGCGAACCTAAAAAAGAAAAAGGGTTTAAGTACTGGTTAAAATATAAAGTGGGCGAAAAACCGGTGTATTTATCCGATGTGGATATTCCGTTTAATTTAGATCTTATTGAAAATACGGGAGAAAACAGAGGATATTTTAATATAAGTGCCAGTTTTGATACCCTTCCAAAAAACAAAAAGGTAAAAATAGATTACAATGTTTCGCCTCGAACGCAATACGTGATCAATCAGGTTACTTTTCCGGTCGATTCTTCTGTTTTGGCAAAAGAGATCAATAAAATCACCAATAAAACATTGTTAAAAGCAAATGCGCCTTTTAATTTAGATGTCATTAAGAAAGAACGGGAACGTATTGATGTTACGTTAAAAGAAAACGGTTTTTATTATTTTGATCCTAATAATCTGATTATTCAGGTTGACAGTACCGAAATAAAACACAAAGTAAACCTGAATGTAAAAGCAAAAGAAAACACACCTGAGCTGGCACGCCATCAGTTTACCATTGATAAAGTCTATATTTTTTCTGATTACAACCTGCGTAATTCGCGCCGAAGCAGAAGTCTGATCCGGTCAGGCAACGATACCATTTTGTGGAAAGACAATGTATACATCATCGATCCCAAAGAAAAATTCAGACCACAGATTTACGATCGGGCATTGTATTTCAAATCGGGCGATTTATACAACAGAACCAACCACAATCTAACGTTAAGCAGATTGGTTAATTTAGGAACGTTTAAATTTGTAAAAAATCAGTTTGTTTTAACCGATTCTACTGCCAATAAATTTGATGTATATTATTTTTTAACACCGCACGATTTTAAATCATTGCGTTTGGAAACCTTAGGCAAATCAAATTCGGCAAGTTATGTAGGCGGAGAAGTGAATTTAAACTGGCGTCACCGCAATTTTTTAAAAGGTGCAGAACTTTTTTCGGCAACGCTTTACACCGCAATTGATTTTCAGATTGGCGGTAGCAAAGATGCAAACAATATTTATCGTGTGGGTAGCAAGGTCAGTTTAACATGGCCAAGAATCATTGCACCTTTCAGGTTTCATTCATCAAGTGCTTTTGTTCCTAAAACCAAAGTAGAACTGGGATACGAGTATCAAAAGCGTACACAGTTATACACCTTGCATAACTTTAATGCATCATTTGGGTATTTATGGAAAGAAAACGCATTGAAGGAACACGATTTAAAGATTCTGGAGGTCACTTATGTAACCCCCGAAACCATCAGTGATAAGTATAAAGCCGATATGAATGATCCAAACAATAAAAGTGCAGAAGCTCAGCGTAGAGTTGTTGAAAAACAACTAATCTTCGGTCCGGTTTATTCGTACGTTTACACAAATACCATGCTGCCTAAAAAGCATACGTTTTATTATAAAGGATTATTAGATTTGTCTGCTAATTTAACTGGATTAATTTCAGGTGCAAATGCAGAAAACGGCAAAGAAAAAACAATATTGGGCGTTCCTTACAGTCAGTACCTAAAAACCGAACACGATTTTAGATATTACCTAAAACTGGACGATAAATCAGAGCTTGCCACCCGTTTTATAGGTGGCGTTGCGTATCCTTACGGAAATTCAATCCACATGCCTTTTTCTAAACAATTTTTTGTTGGCGGAAGCAACAGTATCCGTGCATTCAGAGCAAGAACTTTAGGACCAGGAAGCTATGACCCGCGGGCAGAAGAAAATATCAGTTATTTTTACGATCAGGCTGGCGATATCAAGTTAGAAGCAAATATTGAATACCGTAGAAAATTGGTAAGTTTTTTAAATTTAGGCCTATTTGTTGATGCCGGAAATGTTTGGCTTTTCAATAAAGAAGAAAACAGACCGGGAGGAGTAATAAGTAAAGATTTTCTTTCAGAAATTGCTGTAGGGGCGGGAATCGGATTCCGGTTCGATTTTAGTATTCTTATCTTGCGTACCGATCTGGCAATTCCGTTACGTATCCCTTATTATGAAAAAGGGGAACGATGGAGTTTCAATGAAATCGACTTTTCAAGCAAACAGTGGCGAAAAGACAATTTAATGTTAAACATTGCCATAGGTTATCCGTTTTAATTAAAGGCTGTTTATTTAGCATATAAAAATAAAATAAGGTATTTGGTAATTAAATATTTTGTAACTTTCCGATTCCTTAAAAACATTATAATACAGAAGCAAGTAAAATGAAGAAAATATTAATAATAGAAGACGATGTTTCTTTCTGCTTGATGATAAAAACATTTCTTACTAAAAAAGGGTTTGAAGTGTATAAAGCGTTTTCGTTTAAAGAAGCTGCAGCTATTTTAAATGAAGAAAAAATTGACCTTGTTTTAACCGATGTACGTTTACCTGATAGTGACGGAATCGAGATTTTGAAATTTATTAAAGATATAAACCCTGCCATACAAGTTATTTTAATGACAGGCTATACTGATATAAAAACCGCTGTAAATGTTATGAAAATGGGAGCGTTTGATTATGTGGCAAAACCCATTAATTCAGACGAAATAGTGCATACCATCAATAAAGCGTTAGCAGAAGGCGGTAAAACATCAACAGTTGTCAATTATAAAAAAGAGACTGAGAAAAAAGAATCATCATCTGAAATCAACGAGGCTTCCAAAGAGGAGTTCATCACAGGAAAAAGTGAGAAATCTAAAGAACTGAATAACTTTATAAGTGTTGTTGCACCAACCAATATTTCCGTTTTAATTATAGGTGATAGCGGAACCGGTAAGGAAAACATTGCTTATTCCATTCATAAATTAAGCAAGCGTGCAAACATGCCTTATATAGCTGTTGATTGTGGTGCCATTCCTAAAGATTTGGCTGCCAGTGAATTTTTTGGTCACGTAAAAGGATCGTTTACAGGTGCAACAACTGATAAAATTGGACATTTTGAAGCTGCAAACGGAGGTACTATTTTTTTAGATGAGGTAGGAAATTTAACGTACGATGTACAGGTACAATTATTACGTGCCTTACAGGAACGCAAAGTAAAACCCGTGGGAAGCAGTAAAGAAATAGATGTTGATATACGTATTATTGCTGCTACAAACGAAGATCTTCAAAAAGCAGTACGAGAAGGCGAGTTCAGAGAAGATCTGTATCATAGACTGAACGAATTTTCTATTCAGGCACCTCGCTTAAACGAAAGAGGAAAAGACATATTGGAATTTGCCCGTTTTTTTATTGCCCAATCAAACGAAGAATTAGAGCGAAATGTACAAGGATTGTCTGATGAAGTTACCGAAGTGTTCTTAAGTTATGAATGGCCGGGAAACTTGCGTGAGATGCGTAATATAATTAAACGTGCGGTATTGCTAACTCAAACAGATCTTATAGAAAAGAATGTGTTGCCTGCAGAGATTTTTCAGCAAAATGTTTTAAAGAATAATGATACCGTGAACGGCTCTCAAAATGCATTTTCAAACGATGTTTTTCAACTGGAAGATTTAAAATTATATTCTTCAAAAAACGAAGAACAATTAATTCGCATTGCTCTTGAAAAAGCTAAATACAACAAAACAAAAGCAGCACAAATACTGGGAATAGACAGAAAAACACTGTATAACAAATTAAAAAATTACGATATAGAGCTGTAAAATGATTTAAAAATAAAGCAAAAAATCCCGAAATAATTTATTTCGGGATTTTTTAGATTGTTATTTTATATTCTCAAAACTGCGTTTTACAAAAGCTGTTAATTCTTCGCCTTTTAATAGCCCTTGAGAAAGTTTTGCTAAATCTAAAGCTTGTTTAATTAAACTGCTTTTTGTTTGGTCATTGCTTTCATTTAAAATTTTTGAAGCAACCTCAGAATTGGTGTTGACAATTAAATTATAGCTGTCGGGGAAATTTCCAAACATCGTATTTCCGCCCATTGCCTGCATTTCTTTCATACGACGCATAAATTCGGGCTGCGTAATAATAAAAGGTTCGGCTGCGCTGTCTAAAGCTTCGGTTTGAACGGTATAGCTGTTATTGGCAATTGTTTTTTCAATTACTTCTTTTAATTGTGTGGTTTCTGTCTCGCTTAATTTTGATACAATATTTTCGTCTTTCTTGATTAAGTTATCAATTGAATCTGCATCAACACGAGAAAAAGTTACATCCTGATTATCCATTTCTAACTTTTGAATCAAGTGTGATACTATAGGCGAATCTAACAACAAAACTTCGTATCCTTTAGCTTTGGCATTTGCAATATAACTGTGCTGTGCATCTTTGTTTGAAGCGTACAGTAAAACAATTTTTCCGTCTTTATCGGTTTGGTTTAACTTTGTTTTCTCTTTTAGTTCTTCAAACGTGTAAAAAGTATTGTCAACTGTTGGATATAGTGCAAAATCTTTGGCTTTTTCGTAGAATTTATCCTCACTTAACATCCCGTATTCCAACACAATTTTAATATCGTTCCACTTTTCTTCAAACGCCACACGGTCTTCGTTGAATAACGATTTTAGTTTATCGGCTACTTTTCGGGTGATGTAATTTGAAATCTTTTTCACATTTCCATCAGCCTGAAGGTACGAACGGGAAACGTTTAACGGAATGTCGGGCGAATCAATTACACCTTTCAGCATGGTTAAAAATTCAGGAACAATACCTTCTACGTTATCGGTTACAAAAACCTGATTCTGATATAGCTGGATTTTATCTTTCTGAATATTTAAATCGCCAGTTAATTTGGGGAAATATAAAATTCCTGTTAAATTAAACGGGTGATCAACATTTAAATGAATGTGGAACAACGGATCTTCGAACTGCATGGGATACAATTCTCGGTAAAATTTTTTGTAATCGTCGTTGTTTAAATCACTTGGTTTTTTAGTCCATGCCGGATTTGGGTTGTTTACAATATTGTCAACTTCAATTTCGTTTTCGCCTTCTTTTTCTTTTTTTGTTCCAAATTTAATGGGAACAGGCATAAACTTGTTGTATTTTGTCAACAACTCGCTGATTTTATAATCTTCTAAAAATTCTGTAGAATCATCGGCTATGTGCAAAATAATCTCCGTGCCACGATCTGATTTGTTGGCAGGTTCTAATGTAAATTCCGGAGATCCGTCACAAGTCCAGTGCACAGCCGGCTCGTCTTTATAAGATTTTGTAATGATTTCAACTTTATTGGCAACCATAAATGCAGAATAAAATCCTAAACCAAAATGACCAATAATTCCGGAATCTTTTGCAGAATCTTTATATTTTTCTAAAAATTCTTCAGCACCCGAAAAAGCTACCTGATTAATATATTTTTCAACTTCTTTACCGGTCATACCTATACCTTGGTCTATAATGTGAAGCGTTTTCTTTTCTTTATCGATCTTAACTTCAATTTTGGGATTTCCGTATTCAACCGAAGCTTCACCAATAGATGTCAAGTGTTTTAATTTTAATGTTGCATCGGTAGCATTACTGATTAATTCACGTAAAAAGATCTCGTGATCGCTGTACAAAAACTTTTTAATAAGTGGAAAAATGTTTTCTACTGTAACATTTATTTTACCTGATGTCATATTTTGTAATTTTAGTTTAAATTATTTCGTCTTTAAAATAGTCAAAATAAATACCACAGCTAAAAAATATGACAAAAAGACATAAAAAAAAGGTTGAAAAATTATGTTAAGGCATAAAATTTGTTAATTTTGAATTTATAAAATGTATTAATTATGAAAAAGGTCTTAGCAATAGGGATTTTATCGGTAGCTATGTTTTCGTGTAAAACAGCTACCAACACTAAAAATGATGTGCCCGCTCAAATTAAATTAAAAGGAGAATGGACATTAACCGATGTGAAATATCCATCGGGATATAAAGTAACTTCGTTTCATGTTGCAGATGCAAAATGTTTTGAAGGCAGCCAATGGAAATTTGTTTCAAACAATAATTCAGGAACAATTACTTTAAATAACGGTAGTGGCGATTGCCCACAATATAATTCTAAAATCATTTGGAATATTAAACAAGACGGAGCTTTCAATTTAAAATTAATTGGTGATGACAAGGCAAAACATGTAACCACAGGTTATAATTTAACCGCTGCAAACATTACCGATGAAACCTTTGAATTGATTGATAATTCAACAGAAGCTACCATTGTGTACTCTTTTGTAAAAAATCATAAATAATAATAGGAAATAATTTAAGTTATGAAAAAATTAAATGTATATGTATTAACAACTGCTATGTTGGCAGGTACTTTTTTAACAGGATGTTCTTCTGTTAAAAATGCAAACAATACTCAAAAAGGAGCTGTGGTTGGAGCTACGGCAGGAGCAGTTTTGGGCGGTGTTTTAGGAAATAATGTCGGTAACAAAAACAACAGTGCATTAGGTGCTGTATTAGGTGGAGTTATTGGAGGAACTGCCGGTGCTGTCATTGGAAAAAATATGGATAAACAAGCCCAAGAAATTGAAACGGCTTTACCGGGAGCTCAGGTTGAAAGAGTAGGAGAAGGTATTAAAGTGATTTTAAACGAAAATACGGTAAACTTTAATTTCGATTCTGCCGAATTAACTTCAACTGCAAAAGCAAACTTAGACAAAATTGCAAAAGTCTTTATTGATAACCCCAAAACCTTAATTACTTTATACGGTTATACCGACAGTGTGGGTAAAGATGAATACAATTTGAAATTGTCTCGCACCCGTGCAAACGCCGTAAGATCTTATTTAGGTTCCAAAGGTATTGGAGTGAAACGAATCACGGCTCAGGGAATGGGAGAGGCAGATCCAATTGCTTCTAATGATACAGATGCAGGAAGAGCTAAAAACCGTCGTGTAGAATTTGGAATAATTGCCAATCAGGATATGATTGAAGATGCAAGAAAAGAAGCTGCACGTTACTAAGACAGCAAGCAAATAATATAAAAAAAGCAATGATTAATCATTGCTTTTTTTATATTAAATAGATCAAAGATTTAAAAAAAAAATATAATAAATAAAAAATATCACTACTAAACGGGCAATCTTTCAAATAGGGCAAAATTAGTTG
>NZ_FNXE01000045.1 GCF_900108395.1 Paenimyroides marinum
TGGGCTTGGTTGCGGTTAGGTAAAATTAAATGTGGTGCAAAAGCGTTGGACTTTTGGGTGGGTTGCACCTCTTTTAATTTTGCGAGGCGTTGGCAAAATTTCGGTTTTGTCGGTCGGTTGATTTTGTGTCGGAGCATTCAAATGCCATTACCGATAACGGCCCGGCGGCTTTGCGCAGTTTCGACCGAGCTTTGCTCGGGTCGGAATTGTGCAAAACCGCTTGATGTGCGCCAGTCCGCGTAGCGGCTGGTGTTCATCAGGCGGTGTCAGCCGCCGGGCCGATGATACGCAAGGAGCGCAGCGGATTGCGTATCATCATTGTTTTTTTACGAAACAAAACGTGGTGTAGTTTCGTAAAAAAACACCTATATACGCATTTCGTAAAATCTGTTACTAATATAATTATTTTTTTGTAAATTAGATACTTAGTAAGTTGTTTTTTGTGGATAGCGAAACAAAATAGGTTAAATTAGATTTATTTAAGTATGGATAGCGAAACAATATTAAAAACTTTACATGACCGATTGCAAGTGCAACGCTATGCCAATAATACCATAAAATCGTATTGTGGTTATGCACAAATATTCTTAGAGTATATGAATAAATATCGTACGCTCAACGAAATACCTATTGCTGAAATAGAGGGTTTTATTAATGAAAAAGTATTTCAAGAAAATATTAGTGCATCTTATCAACGCTCTTTAGTTGGGGCAATTAAGAAGATTTATGAGTTGGTCAATAATCAAACGATAGAATTGAATTATTTATATCCTAAACGAAAATCAACCCAACTGCCTACTTTCTTTTCTCAAGAAGAAGTGAGAAAAATATTAAATGCTACAGAAAATTTAAAGCATAAAGCAATTCTTACCACTATTTACAGTTGTGGATTACGCTTAAGTGAGTTAATAAATCTTAAACTAACCGATGTAAAATCCGACAGTAATTTACTGTTAATACAACAAAGCAAAGGGAATAAAGATAGGCTAGTAGCTTTACCTGATAAGTTATTAAGTTTGTTGCGAGAATATTATATTGAATATAAACCCAAAATATTTTTATTTGAAGGAACTAATGATGAGCAATACAGCGAAAGAAGTGTTCAGTTAGTTTTGAAAAAGTCAATGAAAAAAGCCAATATTGCAACAAAAGGCAGTGTGCATACTTTGCGTCATTCGTACGCCACACATTTAATAAAAAGCGGAATTGACATTCGGGTTGTACAAGAATTATTAGGACATAGTGATATTAGAGCAACCATGATTTACACTCATATTACAGATGTAGATAAGAAATCGACACCAAGTCCATTAGATTTTTTATAACCTAAAATAAAAAACCCAACTTCACATTTTCGGGTGTAAAATTGGGTGTTTATGTTTTAACTGATTAAGTATCAGTATTTATTGCGGAGAAAGAGGGATTCGAACCCCCGGACCTGTTACAGTCAACAGTTTTCAAGACTGCCGCATTCGACCACTCTGCCATTTCTCCTCGGTCTTAACTAACATTGTTACCTTTGTTAATTGTGGTGCAAATATAGACTGAAATTCTTATTCTGCAAGACTTTTTTTGATGTTTTTTTAGTTTTTTTTATAACTATTTAATTATCAGTTTAAAAAAATAAATGATTATTTTGTTGTAGGATAAACATCTTTTATTAGTACTTTACCAGTGTAATTGATCATTTCAATAGTAATTGGTTCTTTTTTAGTATTTTGCCCTTCTATAATATATAATTTTCCTCCTTTCACGGCAATATTGCTTTTAGAAAAATCTACATCTCCATAAGTCAAGCAGGCTTTAACATCGTTCATTGTTATTAAGGCGTTGTCAAAACTAATTTGAGCTTTCTCGGAAATATTAATAGGTTTTGAACGTAAGTCTTTTAAAACACGACAATTTGGTAAATAACAAAATTGGGCGTCTTTTTCATTAAAAAAATAATAAACTATAAACCCACCAAGTAATAATCCAAATAAATAATAAGCTAAACGTTGAGAAAACTTCATAAAGAATAATTTTTGAGCAAAAGTACAATTAATTTAGTTACATCAATATCAAATTAAGATCTTTAAAATTTAAATTAAACCATTTGCCAATTGCTTCGTTAACTAAAATTCCTTTGTATATATATATACCCGATCGGATGGTGGTATCGTAACTTATGGCATCGTCTATAGAACCGTTTTCACTTAGATCTAATAAATAAGGGGATAAGATATTGCTTATTGCCAAAGAAGCTGTTTTTGAATATTTGGCAGTTATGTTTGGTACCCCGTAATGAATAACCCCGTATTTAGTAATTGTGGGTCGTTCATGGGTGGTTACTTCCGATGTTTCAAAACAACCGCCATTATCAATGCACACATCAATTATTACAGAACCGGGTTTCATTCGCTGAACCATTTCTTCAGAAACCAGAATAGGAGAGCGGTTGCAGCCCTTAACGGCACCAATGGCAACATCGCACCGCATGAGTGATTTGGTAAGAACGCGTTCTTGAATGGTTGATGTAAAAACCTGCGACGGCAATGTTTTTTGCAACCTTTTTAATTTGTGTATGTTATTGTCAAAAACCTTTACGTTTACACCTAACGCCAAAGCTGTTCTTATAGCAGATTCGGCTACCAGTCCGGCTCCTAGTATTACCACTTCGGTTGGTGGAACGCCTGTAACGTTTCCAAAAAGCAATCCTTTACCTCCGTTCATACTACACATATATTCACTTGCTATTTGGATAGAAGCAATGCCTGCTATCTGGCTTATGGCATCTAAAAACGGGTACGCTCCGTAACGGTCTTTAATAAATTCGTAACACAAAGCGGTGATTTTCTTTTTTTGTAACGCCTCAAAATAGTCCTTTTGCTGGGTTTTAAGTTGTAATGCCGAAAACAGATACGTTTTGGGTTTCATCAACTTTATCTCGTCAAGAGTAGGTGGTTCTACTTTTAAAACAATTGGACAGCCAAATACTTTTTCTTTATCATGTGTTATGGTTGCACCGGCTTCACTGTATTTTTTATCATCATAACTTGCCTCTTTACCTGCACCGGCTTCGATTAAAATTCTATGACCGGCTTTTACAAGCATACTGACAGACTCTGGTGTTAAGCAGATTCTTTTTTCAATTTTAAAATCTTCTTTGGGAATACCAATAAAAAGCTGTCCGCGTTTTTTGCGGATTTCTAATTTCTCCTCTTGCGGAATTAATTGCGATTTTGAAAAGGGGCTCGTTATATCCATAATCATTCAAAATTTAATTCTCGTGCATGCTCATCTATGATTTCAATGGTTATTTGATGTGTGTTTTCAGGTAAAATAGTTGTTGCTAATTCAGGCCATTCAACAAAACTCCAGGCATCTTCATAAAAATATTCATCTAATCCCATATCATAAGCTTCTTCTTCATTTTTTAACCGGTACAGATCAAAATGATAAATTTTACCTTGTTTACCTAAATATTCGTTAACAATTGAAAATGTGGGACTGTTAGCCAGATCGTTAACCCCCAGATTTTTCGCTAAAGCCTTTATTAACGTGGTTTTGCCAGCGCCCATTGGTGCATTAAAAAGCCAGGTTTTGAACGTGCTGTTGTCGATCAATTGTTGTGCGACATAATCCAAATCGTCAATCGAATATTTTATTTTCATTTTATTTTTTAGGTGTTAGGGTAATAAAAGGTACAATCATTTCTTCTAAAGAGATCCCTCCGTGCTGATAGGTATTTTTAAAATAACTTACGTAATGATTGTAGTTGTTAATATACGCCAAAAAATAATCGCTTTTAGCAAAAATGAACGAACTGCTGATGTTTATTGCCGGTAACTGAATTTTTTTAGGATCTTTTACCACATATACATCTTTGGGTTCATAAGTTAATGATTTACCTGTTTTGTAACGTAAATTAAGACTGGTGTTTTTGTCGCCAATTACCTGCGATGGATTTTTACAATTTATGGTTCCGTGGTCGGTGGTAATAATTAACTTGAATCCTGCTGTTTGTGCTTGTTGTATAATATCCAGTAAAGGGGAATTTTTAAACCAGCTTTGCGTTAATGACCGGTAAGCTTTATCTGTTGATGCCAATTCTTTTATTACTTCCATCTCGGTTTTGGCGTGTGAAATCATATCAACAAAATTATAAACCAAAGCTATTAGTTTATTGTCTTTCATTGATTTAAAATTGTCTGCCAATTTTTTACCGTCTTTTAAATTGGTTATTTTATGGTATTCGTGTTTAATATTTAAACGCAAACGTTTTAAATGTTCATCTAAAAACTGGGATTCAAACAGGTTTTTCCCACCGTCATCTACATCGTTTTTCCAGTATTGGGGTAATTGTTTTTCCATTTCTAACGGAGTTAAACCGGAAAAAATGGCGTTTCGTGCATATTGTGTTGCTGTTGGCAGAATCGAATAATAATAATCTTCTTTATCTACTTTATAATACTGGTTTACAATAGATTCAAAAGATTTCCATTGATCGTATCGTAAATTGTCTATAACAATAAACAGCACATTTTCTTCGTTTCTTAGTTCGGGAACTACTTTTCTAACAAATAATTTATGTGAAAACAAGGGTGCTTCCTCATCATTATTGATCCAATCTTCGTAATTTTTTTCAACAAATTTTCCAAATTGAATATTAGCTTCTTCTTTTTGCTGTTCTAAAATTTCTGTTAAGTTTTGATCTTCAATTACTTCAAGTTGCATTTCCCAGAAAATCAATCTTTTATATAAATCAGCCCACTCTTGATGCGAATTCGCCTGCATCATATCCATGGCTATTTTTCGGAATTCTTTTTGATAGTCTAAAGATGTTTTTTCAGAAACCAATCTCGAATGATCTAAATTCTTTTTTAAACTCAACAAAATCTGGTTTGGATTTACTGGTTTTATCAGATAATCGGCAATTTTAGATCCAATAGCCTCATCCATTATATATTCTTCCTCGCTTTTTGTAATCATTATAATAGGCGTGGTCGATTTTTTTTCTTTTAATTCAGAAAGTGTTTCCAAACCTGTAATCCCGGGCATGTTTTCATCTAAAAAAACGGCATCGAAATTTTCTTCATCAAATAAATCAATAGCATCTTGCCCGTTTGTTGCTGTAGTTACTTCATAACCTTTTTTCTCTAAGAAAAGAATGTGCGGTTTTAAGAGATCTATTTCATCATCAACCCACAATATTTTTATTTTATTCATAGTAATATCTTTTTAACCTTAAAGTGTTAAGGTGTTTCAAACTTTAAATTTAGTAAAAAGGCTTTTTAGTTTTTCTTAAAATTATAATAAGAAAATTGTAAACCTTTATTTATTTACAAAAATCATATAAATATTTTGTTTTTCGATACTTTTGTAAGATTTAATTAATAAAAACAACAACACAAATGTTGTATAACAAAAATAGTTGAATGTATTTTTCTTTTATTATACCCGTATATAACCGACCCGATGAAATTGATGAGTTATTGAACAGCCTGCTTCATCAAAATTATAAAGAAATTTTTGAAGTTGTGGTGGTTGAAGATGGTTCAAAAATACCATGCAAAGATATTGTAAACAAATATGTTAACAGCCTTAATGTATCGTATTACTTTAAAGATAATTCCGGACCGGGAGCTTCGCGAAATTACGGAATGAATGTTGCTAAAGGCAATTATTTTATCATTTTGGATTCTGATTGTATTTTACCTGAAAATTATCTGGTGGAAGTAGATAAATATCTGAATGATAATTATGTTGACTGTTTTGGCGGACCTGATGCGGCACACCCTTCTTTTTCAGATGTTCAAAAAGCAATTAATCAAACAATGACATCGGTTTTAACAACAGGCGGAATCCGTGGGGCAAGTGAAAAACTGGGTAAATTTCAACCCCGTAGTTTCAATATGGGACTTTCAAAAGAAGCTTTTTTGGCATCGGGTGGGTTTGGAAAAATTCATCCGGGCGAAGATCCAGATTTGTCAATCCGTTTATGGAAAATGAATTATAAAACAGCTTTAATTTCAAATGCTTATGTTTTCCACAAACGTCGTATCGATTGGGAAAAATTCTACAAACAAGTCAATAAATTTGGTAAAGCACGCCCCATTTTAAATAAACGTTATCCAGAATATAATAAAATAACGTACTGGTTTCCTTCATTATTCATGATCGGATTAATAACTGCTGTATTACTGTTGTTCTTCGGTATAAAAATAATATTGTTTTTGTATATAGGTTATTTTCTGGCGTTGTTTATGGAAAGTTTAATAGCTACAAAAAGTCTAAAGATAAGTTTTTTAACAATTATTGCAAGCTTTATTCAGTTTTTTGGATATGGGGCAGGGTTTTTGTACAGTTACTTTTTGTTAAATATCAAAAAAGAAGATCCACAAAGTGCAATGCCCGAAATGTTTTTTAAATAATGGTAAAGATAATTGGTTTAACAGGCGGTATTGGTAGCGGCAAAACCACTGTTATTAATTACATAAAATCAAAAGGTTTTCCCGTTTACATTGCCGATGAGGCGGGTAAGGAAGTTATGGAATATCCTGAAATTATAACGAAAATAAACTTGTTGTTTAATAACGAAGTGCTGTTGCCTGACGGATTTTTAGATCGTACTAAAATAGCCTCAATTGTTTTTCAAAATAAAGAATTATTAGGTCAGTTAAATCAAATTGTACATCCGGCTGTAGCATTACATTTTGAAAATTTTAAAAAAGAAAACGCTACGGCAGACGTTATCTTTAAAGAGAGTGCCATTTTATTTGAATCAGAAGCTTATAAAAAATGTTATGCAACTATTTTAATAACTGCTCCGCTTGAAGTACGTGTAAACCGTGTAATACAGCGTGATAACATTACTAAAGAAGAAGTTTTAAGCCGCATTAAAAACCAACTTACCGATGAAGAAAAAGCAAAACTGGCAACATATATTGTTGAAAACATTGATTTAAACGAAACTTTTAAGAATGTTGACCAAATCGTAAATAAAATTTTAATAAATTAATTTAGATTGTTAATTTTAGGTTAAACAAAATGTGTTTTAATCATTAAAATGTTAAATTTGAATAAGTAAATACACATAATGAATAAATATAGATTTCAGTTTTTAATCGTATTAATGAGTTTAGCCTTGATGGGCATCATTTTAATACAGCTTTACTGGATAAGAACAACCTATGAAAATAAAGACGACCAGTTTCAGCATTTGGTAAATCAAACTATTGGAAAGGTTGCTGATAAGGTTAAAGAAAAAGAGCGTTACGAATTTGCTAAAAAAGTATACGAATACCGTACAAAAACAGGCGAAGTGCCTGATAGAAAAAAGATAAAAGAAATTTTTTACATTGAAAAAGACAACCGAACCAATGAAGAAATTGTTTATTCAAACATTATTTCGGTAGAAAATTTTAATGATTTTAATTTTGGTAAAGCGTTCATTGACAGTGCCAGCGGGTATAAAAAAGATTATAACAATTACATTAGCCAACGAAAAACGGAAGTTTACCACGGAAAAAACACGAATATTGACATAGGTACTGATATTCATCAGTCTATGAATACGGAAAGTAAACCTGACATATTGGTTGAGAAAAATGGTACCATTAACGAGTTTAGTGATTTAATGTATTACGATATTGTTCCTTTTTATCAATTAGAAGACCGTTTAAACAACGAAACGTTGCAAAATTTGATTAAGCAGGAATTAAAAAACAATAAGGTTGAAACCAATTTTGAATACGCTGTTTTTGATAATAGCATAGAAACATCTATAAAATCAAGAAACTTTGTTTACAACGATAAAAACACCTATTCTGCACCAATTTTAACAGACATAGACAATCGTTCAAAATATCAGTTATATATTAATTTTCCTGATAAATCCAGATTTTTAGTGTCCGATTTACTGCCGTTTATTTTTATATCACTTTTATTTACAATAGTAATTATAGCAGCTTATTACAGCGCCATCAGACAGTTAATCACTCAAAGGCAAATCTCGGAGATTAAAAACGATTTCATCAATAATATGACGCACGAGTTTAAAACGCCTATAGCAACAATCAACCTTGCTTTAGATGCCATTAAAAACCCAAAAATCATTAGCGATGAAGACAAAGTATTACGATATGTACAAATGATTCGGGATGAAAATAAACGCATGCATGCCCAAATAGAAAATATTTTAAGAATATCTAAATTAGAGAAAAAAGAGCTCGATATTCCAAAAGAAAAAGTGGAATTAACCGAAGTTTTAGAAGTTGCAATAGATCATGTGTCGTTATTAATCGAAGATCGTGAAGGTAAATTAACCACACATTTCAATACACAACGCGATACGGTTTTAATAAACCCAACGCATTTTACCAGCGTATTTGTAAATATATTAGACAATGCTATTAAATATTCTCCAAATGCACCAATAATTGATATTTATACCGAAAACGTAAAAGATACCGTTGTGGTAAGAATTAAAGATCAAGGTGCGGGAATGAGTAAAACGGCAACAAAGAAAATTTTTGATAAATTTTACCGCGAACACACAGGCGATTTGCACAACGTCAAAGGACACGGTTTAGGATTGGCTTACGTGAAACAAATAGTTGACGACCATAACGCCCAGGTATATGTAGAAAGCGAAAAAGGTAAGGGGAGTACCTTTATAATAAAAATACCATTGATAAATTAACAAACAACAAATAAATATAAAAAATGGAAGCAAATAAGAAAATTTTGTTAGTAGAAGATGATCCAAATTTTGGATCCATCCTAAAAGATTACCTGACAATGAATGATTTCGATGTAACTCTTGCAAAAAATGGTATGGAAGGATTCGAAAAGTTCAAAAAAGACACATACAATTTATGTATTTTAGACGTAATGATGCCTTATAAAGACGGTTTTACGTTGGCACGAGAAATTAGAGATAAGAATAAAGAAATCCCTATTATTTTCTTAACAGCCAAAACAATGAAAGAAGATGTTTTAAAAGGATATAAAGTTGGTGCTGACGATTATTTAAATAAACCTTTTGATTCTGAAGTTTTATTGATGAAGATAAAAGCCATCATGCAACGTAAAACATCAGAAGTAAAAGCAGAAAACACCCAATTTGAATTCCAGATAGGAAAATTTAATCTGAATTCAAAACTTCGTTTCCTTACATTTGAAAATGAAGAACCAATAAAATTGTCACCAAAAGAAAACGATCTATTAAAAATGCTTGCATTATACGAAAACGATTTAATGCCAAGAGAAGTTGCGTTGACAAAGATTTGGAGAGACGATAATTATTTTACCTCGCGAAGCATGGACGTTTACATTGCCAAATTAAGAAAGTACCTGAAGCCCGATGAAAATGTTGAAATTTTAAACATTCACGGAGAAGGTTTTAGATTGGTTATTAACAAAAAATAAAAAAATGGCTTTATTGAAAAGCCATTTTTTTTTATTTAAATTCTAATAAAATAATATTTTTTTTATTCTATATTTACCTTAAATAACTCAGAGAACAATGAAAAAATTTGTCGTATTGTTTTTTTCTTTTTTTGCATTACAGTTGAGTGCACAGGTAAATGATTGGGAAAAATATGCCGATTCGTTACGCACCAATGTATTAGATGACGGCGAAATAGAAACAGAATATCTTTTACCCGAACTACATATCAATTTTTCAAAAGAAGAATTAGAGCGCATTCAAATTGAAAGCATTTTAAAACAACGGATTTTAAGGGTTTATCAATATGCAGTGCTGACAAGTCATAATTTAACGATTTTAAACCAAGAAATGGCAAAACTGGAAAAAAAATCGGAAAAAAGAAAACATTTAAAACAAACAGAAAAATATTTAAAAGAACAATTTGGAGATCGCTTAAAAAAACTTTCCCGAAAAGATGGGCAAATTTTAGTGAAACTAATAAACCGTCAAACAGATCAAACTGCTTTTGAGCTGGTAAAAGATTTAAAGAGCGGATGGAGTGCTTTTTGGAACAATCAAACGGCAAAATTATTTGATATCAACCTTAAAACAAAATATGCTCCCGGAGATGTTCTCGAAGATTTTTATATAGAAATGCTCCTTAACCAATTAGCGCTTGAGGGCAGAATAGAGTATCGTCCGGCCGCCAAAGATTATAAAATGGATCAGGTAAAAGCTAGCTGGAAACGAAAATTGGGTGATTCCGGATATTACCCTGAAGAAAATTAATAGAACTTTTTTGATATATTTGCAGTAAGCAATTAATCTATGGAACAATTTATTGTATCGGCACGTAAATACCGTCCGCAAACTTTTAAAGATGTTGTTGGGCAACAAACCATTACCAATACCTTACTAAATGCCATTGAGAACAATCATTTGGCTCAGGCACTGTTGTTTACAGGTCCCCGAGGTGTGGGTAAAACTACTTGTGCACGTATTTTAGCCCGAAAAATCAATCAGATGGGTTATGATGATCCTAACGAAGATTTTGCTTTTAACGTTTTTGAATTAGATGCCGCTTCAAACAATTCGGTTGATGATATTCGTAATTTGATCGATCAGGTTCGTATTCCGCCACAAACCGGAACTTACAAAGTATATATAATTGATGAAGTTCACATGTTGTCGGCAGCAGCGTTTAATGCATTTTTAAAAACTTTGGAAGAACCACCCAAACACGCGATATTTATTTTAGCAACTACCGAGAAGCACAAGATCATTCCTACCATTCTTTCTCGTTGTCAGATATTTGATTTCAAGAGAATTACTATTAATGATGCAAAGGAATACTTGAAATATGTTGCAGAAAGTCAAAACATAACTTTTGAGGAAGATGCTTTGCAAATTATCGCTCAAAAAGCAGACGGCGCCATGCGTGATGCCTTGTCTATTTTTGACCGAGTGGTTTCATATTGCGGGAATAATTTAACCAGACAAGCAGTAGCCGAAAATCTAAATGTTTTAGATTACGACTACTATTTAAAAGTAACCGATTTAATCATTACCAACAATATCCCTGAATTGTTGCTAGCTTTTGATACTATTTTAGCAAAAGGGTTTGATGGCAATCATTTTATCACTGGGTTGGCAACGCACTTTAGAAATTTATTGGTTTCTAAAAATCCTCAAACGCTTAATCTGCTCGATGTAAGTGATGAGAATAAAAACTTGTTTTATGTACAATCTCAAAAGCTTTCACAAGACATTTTAATTGAAGCAATTAATTTAGCCAACAATTGCGATTTAAAATATAAAACATCGGTAAACCAACGTTTATTGGTAGAATTGTGTTTAATGCAATTGGCAACACTGACACACCCTGAAAAAAAAAATTTAGTTCACAATTAATTCCTGCTTTTTACTTTAAAAAATCTGCTAAAAGCAGCGATTCAATTGTTGTTGAAGAACCCAAAGCTGTCATTATTCAGAAAAAAGAAGAGGAAAAATCAATTGTTAATGATCATTCTGAAGAGCTGACAACGCAAAAAGTAGTTTTGTCTAAAACAACAAATGAGCATCAGGTATCGGCTTTATCATTAAAGAGTATTAAGAAAAAAAGAGAATTAGAAGCTTCTATAAATCCTGTACAAATCAATCAGGAAGATTTGCCAAAGGAACATTTTACTTTTGAAGACCTTAAAAAACATTGGGATTTTTTATCAAATCAATATTATACCACCGGCAGAATGTTGATGTCTTCAACCATGAACATGGCAAATTTATCATTGAATGATACGGTTTTAACTGTTGAATTTCCAAACAAAGGCAGTCAATTGAGTTTTGAAGAAAATTTATATGATTTAGTATCGTATATTCATAAAAAACTAAACAATTACCACTTAAAAATTGAGGTAAAAGTTAATGAACATACCGAAATAAAAAAGGCTTATACCATTAACGACAGATTAGATTATTTAAAAGAAATAAACCCTGCATTAGATTTGTTAATTAAAACGTTTGATTTAGATATTAAGCCTTAAAAAAATATAAACAAAATAAAATAGGGAAGTCCTTTTAATCAATGAAGATTTAATAACTGGTATTAATTTTCGAGTTCACTACTTTTTACCAAACGTTTTTATCAATATAGCTCCCTAATTTTATAGCATATTCTATAGCAACAGGCTTAATGTTTTGTTTATCTTTGTTTTTTAATAATCTTTTTTATGTTAAAATAAGCAATGAAATACGTTTTACTTTTTCTTTTTTCGGGTATTTTTAATCTACAAGCACAAAACTATCTGGATTATTATTTTAAATCGAATAACATAGACGGAGCCATTGTGATTTATAATCAAAATAAAGACGAATGGTTATTTAATACCGAAGTGGAACCTTTTAGCAACACCCCCGTCGCAGCACATTTTCAGTTATGGCAGGCATTGGTTGGTTTAGAAGAAAAAGTTTTTAAAACAGATGTTAACGAGAAAAAATTATGGGACGGTGTAAAAAGATCTTTTTTTGAGGAAAGAAAACCTGAATGGAACAGAGATACCAATTTGATTGATGCCATTAAAAATAAAACCGATTGGTATTTTGATTTATTACAGAATAATTTACCCGAAAAAAGTTATTTGCAAAATATAAAGAATCCACCTCTTTTAAAGGAAATTAAAAATAATGAATCGCTTTATTTTTGGAATTACGCCGGTTTAACAAACCCTAATACCATGATATTGTTTTTAAAAGATTTGTATGAAACGAAGTTACCGTTTAATAAAAAATACCAGCAGTTTGTAATAAATCAATTATTTATTCATGACAACTTGGCTATACACACAGCTGAAACAAGTTACTTAGGAAAAAAAATAGATTGGACAATTGGTATTTATTTAAAACAAGATAAACCTGTTTATTTTTCATTGAGAACTTACAGGTCTTTAGAAACAGAAAAATTAGAGGATTATGAGAAAAGAAAAAATTTAATCATTTCACAAATTTTTGATGTATTGAATTTCTGATAAAAAAAACCTCGAAATAATTTTTCGAGGTTTTTTTTAGTTTTTATTGATATTGTTGGAAAAATTCTTGTATTCTTTCCTGCATTAATTGTTGGTCTGTTAAGGCCTCCATTCCAACAACAGATATCATGAATACAATAAAAATAATCATCAATACAGAAAGAACGATTCCTATTATCGCTAATATTCTACCGGTATTCACATTGGAATAGTTTGTATATGCATTAGGGTTTTGTTTGTATAAAGAAGTACTTTTTTTTGCTAAAACCAATGCAACAATCCCACAAATTAATCCTACAATTCCATAAAAACAACAAGATCCTAAAATAGAGATAATCCCTAAAACTAAAACAGCTGTTGCATTAGGTAATTGAGAGGGAATAAAATTTTCGTTTCCATTGTTAAAATTTTGATTCTGATAATTTTGCGGATCGTTTTGATTTTGATAATTTTCCATAGTTTATTTTATTTAAAGTTAAAAAAATGTTTGTAAATATACGCAATAACCATAATAATTGCGTTTAAAATCGCTAAAGAAATAATTATTTTATGATAATTTCTTTTTTTATCAACAAAATGTAAAAATAAAAATAAACACAATAATATAGTAGTATAAATGGCAGGAAACATTTTAAAAGCATCAACAAAATTTCCTTGAGCCACCATATACGCAGCCCTTTGCGTACCGCAACCAAAACATTCAACTCCGAAAAGCTTTTTGGTAGTACAAGGCAGCATATATTCTTCCATAGAATCAATTTTTTATCGAAAGTATTAATTTATTAAATTTGAAAAAAATATAAAATGAAAATTCTTTTATACATAATAGCTTTTGGCGTGATGATCTGGGCATTGATAGAACAAACCAAAACACATCCAAATATCTATATACAAATCATTGCCGTACTAATTTTTTTCTTTTTGATGAGAAACTTAATGAGTAAAACACCAAGTAACGCTAATGAACAAAATAACGATATAACTAATGAGTAAAGAAATTAATTTAGGTTCTTTTGTTGAAGTTTTAGATGAAGATTTTAGCGGAAAAGTCATAAAGCTACAAAATAACGAAGCGGTTATTTTAACCAATGACGGATTTGAACTGACTTATTCTATTAATCAATTAATTTTAATAGGCGATGGAGCTGCAATTAAACAAGCTTCTTCATTTGGGGCAATAGAACAAGCTAAAATACAAAAACACACAATAAATTATCATAAAGTAAACACTGAAAAAAAATCAAAAAAAGATGAAATTGTTTTAGAAATCGATCTTCATATCGAAAAACTGGTCAAAAATTTCAAACATCTGTCTAATTTTGATATTTTAAATATTCAAGTAGATACAGCGAGGTATAAATTGGAATTCGCTATAAAAAACCGTATCCCGAAATTAGTTTTTATTCACGGAATGGGTGAAGGAGTTTTAAAAACAGAATTGGAATATTTATTTGGACGCTATCCTGAAATTTCTTTTCAAGATGCCAATTACCGCAAATATGGATTAGGTGCAACGGAGGTATATGTAAAACAAAATCCGAATCATTAAAAAGTGATTCGGATTCCTTTTATAAAACAACCTGATACGTTCCCAAGATTCTTTCAGTAATCTTAAAAGAACTTTTATCTTTGATAAATTCTGCATTAACCAGTCTTAAAACGTGTCTGTATCCTGTAATTTGATTTGTTACAGGACTTGTTACAACCGTACTTACAATTTCTAAACTTCCGTTGCTAACGTGCCATTCTTCTTTAACGGCAGTATCAGGTGTTTCACAAATATCGGTGTTTGAAATAGTTGTTTTAAACATAAAATAACTTAACAAACTGGTATCGTTTAAAGAAATAGTTTGTGTTTGGTCTGATGTTGGGAAAACAAAATCTTCAGGAAGTTGCAGTTGCAACATTTCATTACTGGTTTTTCCGGTTAAAATACCGTCACAAATTTCAAAATTGGTACTAAAATTAAATGATAATTTACTTGAATCGTAGATATACGAACCATAAGGTAAAGTAGTATAACGTATTTCAGAGCTACCGTTTGTTAAAGTGATGTTTTCAAAATTTATAGTGTACCTGTAAGTAACATTCACAGTTGATTCCGTTACCACAGGAACCATTGTGCGCGTGTAATTAATAGTTCCACCCGGAACAGAGGTGTATTCAGAAACAACTTTAGGATTTGCCGGTGGTAATAAACTACAGATAACATTTGTATTTAAAGTTCCGTCATACGTGCGATAATAGATTTTTGTCTGATTTGATGTTGATAACTTTTGAAGCTCATTTAACGGAGCAATTGTATCTAAAACCGATCCATTGGTTCCAAAAGTAAAATCAACCAAAAGCAATTCATTGTTGTTTATCTTAAAGTATAATTCATTATCGGTACATTTTTGAATGTCCTGATTTTCATCAAAATTCAGATTTTCAAAAACCAGATCGCCGTCGTTACAAGCTGTTAAACATCCCGCTGTCAGAATTAGTCCAACTATTTTTTTCATAGCATATAAACTTTCCCACAAAAATAACTTTTTTATAACCAAAATAGCTGTTCTTGATGCAAATTTTTATATTTGATTTTTAAATCAAAAATGTATGAGTAATACTGTAAAAACAAATTATCCTGCGTTATATACCCTTGTTGTAGTTTTCTTTTTTTGGGGATTTATCGCTGCCGGAAACAACATTTTTATCCCTTTTTGTAAAGATTACTTTCATTTAGACCAGTTTCAATCGCAGCTGATAGATTTTGCTTTTTACACGGCGTATTATATCGGTGCCTTGATTTTATTTGCAACCAGCAATGTAAAAGGTAAAGATTTGGTTACTTTTTGGGGGTACAAGCGAAGTATTGTTTACGGATTGCTGTTTTCTACCATTGGGGCGGTTGCCATGATTTTGGCGGTTGAAGCAAATGTGTATTACGGAATGCTGATTGGTTTATTTATTGTAGCACTGGGGTTTTCGTTACAACAAACAGCCGCAAATCCGTTTGCTATTTTGCTGGGCGATGAAAAAACAGGGGCGAGCCGGGTAAATTTGGGAGGAGGAATCAATTCGTTAGGTACCACCATTGGTCCGTTAGTGGTTGCTTTTGCCTTGTTTGGAACAACTGCTGCCGTAACCGAAAACCAAATAAAATCATTGAGCTTGGATAAAGTAGTTTTGTTGTATGTTTGTGTAGGTTTGCTTTTTATTGGAGCCGCAGCTTTGTTTTACTTCTCTAAAAAACTGCCCGAAGGTAAAAGTACCGAACCCATAGAAAAAGCTCCAAAAGCATTGAATATATTGGTTTTAATGACCATTTTATTATTGATTTGTTTCAGTTTTGTATTTTCAACATATAAAGAAACTACCGAAATAATAGACAAAGCATCTTTAGAAAACACTCGGGTTCTTTGGTTGTCGCTTGCATTTTTAGTAGTGATTTTAGGATTGCTTTTTGCCTATAAAAAAGCATCGGTAAAACCAGAAGGCTGGGGAGCAATGAAATATCCGCAATTGGTTTTAGGAATGCTGGCGATTTTTATGTACGTTGGAGTAGAGGTAGGTATTGGTAGTAATTTGGGCGAATTGCTAAAATCACCAGAATTTGGCGGATTGTCATCGTCTGAAATTGCTCCGTATATCTCTATGTACTGGGGCAGTATGATGATTGGACGCTGGGCAGGTGCAGTAAGTGCTTTTAATCTAACCAAAAATAAACAATTAGTATTAACCATTATTTTACCAATAATCGCTTTTGGAATTATCCTTACCGCTAATACTTTGGCAGCATATAATATGAGTCATTTTTACGCTTTTATTGTTTGTGTTTTTATCCAAATTGCATTAATTATTATTACAAAAAACACTCCGGCAAAAACATTATTGGCATTTAGTGTATTTGGCATAGTTGCTTTGTTAATTGGTTTAAACACCACAGGAACACTTGCCGTTTATGCCCTTCTATGCGGAGGGTTGGCATGCAGCATCATGTGGCCGGCGATTTATAATTTAAGTTTAATGGGCTTGGGAAAATACACTGCACAAGGCTCTGCTTTTTTGGTAATGATGATTTTAGGCGGAGGAATCATTCCTCCCATACAAGGAAAAATAGCCGATATTATTGGTATCCATTCATCGTATATTGTATCGTTAATTTGTTTTATTTATTTATTACTATTTGCTTTTGTGGTCGTACGGATTTTAAGAAAACAACAGATAAATATTGAATAAATAATGAAAAAAGTAATGATAATATATTTTTTACTAATCTTGACTCAATCTTGTATTGGTATACGTACTGATGATAGTATAAATTTGGGTAATAACTACAGATTTATTCAAGATACTCCACAAACAATAATATATCATAGTAACGATAATTACGAAGGTATTGGTGTGGAAATAATACCACCAATGGTATTGTCTTATCAATTTGATGACCGATATATTATAGTAAAATCACAAGATATAGATGAAACAACAGGCAATATTGAAGGTAAATCCATTAGATATTGGATAATAGATAAAAGATTGAGAGCAAATTCAGTTGAATCGTTAGATTCTATTAACTTTTATAGAATTTTAGATGAACGTAATATAAGCCTTCGGTTCAGTGACAGTTAAGATAAGGTTTCAAATATATTCAAATCAGTATGATTTTAAGGTGAAAATCTGCTACATAGGGAGATTTGACAACTTAGAGGTTAATTAGATGATTTAGTATTTTTTTTCATTGTTGTCCGATAAAAAGGAAGCCAACTTAATGGCTTCCTAAAAACATCGTAAATTTGTGTTGCAAAACTTAAAATACGATGAGTAAAAGTAATCATTTTTCGACAAAATCCGTTTTCGGACAGCTGATTTCATTAATTGACGATTCGATGATAAAAAGAGAAGTGAAAAAATGCGATTCCGATCGTTATACAAAGCGATTTACAACAAAAGATCACTTGATAAGTATGCTCTTTTGTTCGTTTTCAAAGTGCACTTCCTTACGGGAAATATCGGGAGCAATGCTTGGTCTGTCTGGAAAAACGGCAGGATTCCAGTTAAATCATATTCCAAAAAGAAGCACCCTTT
>NZ_FNXE01000009.1:0-51057 GCF_900108395.1 Paenimyroides marinum
CAAGTAGTACTAATAGCCCGTAAGCTTATGTGCTCTGGGAGTTGCTTTGTATAATGCTGACAGCAGTCAGTAATCAGATAAAGATTCTACAAAACAAGTATCGAAAATATGTTAACAATATTGCAGCAAAGCTGCGTTTAGAGTTTAAAGTTCAAGGTTTAAAGTTTTCAAGAACCTTAAACAAAAAAAAATTAAACTTTAAACAAAAACTTAAGGTGGTTATAGCGTCGGGGCTCACCTCTTTCCATTCCGAACAGAGAAGTTAAGCCCGATTGCGCAGATGGTACTGCGTCATAGCGTGGGAGAGTATGTCGCCGCCTTTTTTTCAAAAGAGGATTACTAAAAAGTAATCCTCTTTTTTTGTTATAGCTGCAGCGTGTCCCCATGATCGGTTGCTTCGCCAATTCGCAAGCTCGGGGCGACTGTTGTGTTTATCAAATAAATCCGTATTTTATATCTTTAAAAAAGGGCGGTGGACTAACATGCCGTAAGAAAACAACATATGTGCTTTTTAACCCCATGTCGTTTATGTATTTTTAAAAAGCATTCTTCAGTATGTTTTAAGAGATTATCTTAAAAAAGAATAATCATCAAAAAAGGATTTAACAATTAAGTTAAATCCTTTTTTACTTTTACTAAAATAAATTCTATTTAAATACTTGGTACGTTAACAACTTCATTGGTTTCTGCATCGTAATTAATTTCGTCAAAATTAAAACCGAATAAATTAAAGAAATCCTCTCTGTATCCTTTAATATCCGAAATTTGCTCCAGATTTTCAGTCGTAGCTTCTTTCCATAATTTATCCACTTCTTGCTGAACATCTTCACGCATTTCTAAATCGTCGATTCTAATCCTTCCTTCGGCATCTACCGGAATTTCTCCATTCTCAGTATATAAACGCTCTTTAAATAAACGATACATTTGTTCTATAGTTCCTTCATGAATACCTTTCTCTTTCATCACTTTATATAACAACGATATATAAAGAGGAACCACCGGAATTGCAGAACTTGATTGAGTTACCAATGCTTTGTTCACAGAAACATACGCTTCGCCATTTACGTCTTTTAAGATAGAATGAATGGTCGATGCAGTTGCCTCTAAATCATTTTTTGCCTGACCAATAGTCCCGTTTCGGTAAATAGGGAACGTTAATTCAGGTCCGATATATGAGTAAGCCACCGTTTTAACACCATTTGCCAAAACACCTGCTTTTTGTAAATCTTCCATCCAGAATTTCCAATCTTCACCACCCATTACAGCAATGGTATTGTCGATATCTTCTTGGCTGTCGATAGGATTTATGGTAATGTCAGAAACCACACCTGTGTGAAAATCTACTGTTTTGTTAGAAAATGGCTGACCAATAGGTTTTAATACCGATGCGTAAGCCACGCCTGTTTTGGGGTGTGTTCTGCGAGGAGATGCCAGACTGTAAACAACCAAATCAATCGTTCCTAAATCTTTTTTAATTAAATCGATGGTTTGTTGTTTGATTTCATCTGAAAAAGCATCACCATTGATTGATTTTGCATATAAACCGGCAGCCTGAGCTTCTTTTTCGAAAGCGGCAGAATTGTACCAACCGGCAGTTCCGGGTTTGCCTTCAGTAGCTGGTTTTTCAAAGAAAACTCCAATTGTTGCAGCACCTGAACCAAAAGCAGCAGCTATTCTTGATGAAATTCCAAAACCTGTAGAAGCACCAATTACTAAAACTTTTTTTGGTCCGTTCTTTATTTCTCCCTGTGATTTAACATATTCAATTTGATTTTTGATGTTGACAGCCGTTCCGTCGGGATGCGATGTTAAACAGATAAAGCCTCTTGTTCTTGGTTTAATAATCATCTTGTTATATTTTAATTTATATTGTCTTTGTTTGAAAGACCAAATTTAACCATTTAAATAATATTTTAAAATTATATTTTTATTAGAAATATCAATGTGAAAAATAGATGGAATTTAAGACTTGTTTTTAATTTTTTTAAACTAATGGTTTATAAATAAACTATTTGTGATATTATTTTGTAAATTTAAGACTGAATAATTGTAATTTTTTAGCTATGAAAAAGAATTTTTGTTTTATTCCGATCTTTGTTTTAGCCGGAATTTTCTCTTGTAATGATAACAATGATCCAATTGAAGAACCAATCCAAACAGGTGATCCTGTTGAAACTTTGCCACCCAATACAAGTTATGAACCAGCATTTGAAGGACAAACCAGAATCGGAAGCGTAAAAACGCAAACCCAACTTAAAATTGAAGTAATTGCTTCTAACATTGGTCGTCCTTGGGCAATTGTAAATATGCCAAATGGAAATTTATTGGTTACCGAAAAATCAGGATATATGCAGGTTTTTTCTGAAACAGGTACGTTTTTATCAAAGGTAGAGGGGTTTCCTGTGGTTGATGATGGTGGTCAGGGTGGTATGTTAGATGTTGCTTTGGATCTTGCTTTTGAGTCGAACCGAATGATTTATTGGTCGTTTTCTGAACCCTATGGAAATGGCAATTTAACCTCGGTTGCTAAAGGAAGGTTGTCAGCTGATGAACAATCAATTGAGGGTTCTACGGTGATTTATCGAGCCGAGCCATCATATAACGGCAGTTTGCATTATGGCAGTCGGTTGGCGTTTGACAATGCAGGAAATCTATATGTAAGTACCGGTGAAAGATCTGATTTGGCAACACGACCACAAGCACAACAATTAGATGCTGCTTTGGGAAAAATTATCCGGATTACTACAAACGGGCAGCCGGTTGCGTCAAATCCTTTTGTATCGGAAGCCGACGCAAACCCCGAAATTTATTCTTATGGTCATAGAAATCCGCAAGGGTTGGCATTTCACCCAGTTACCAAACAACTTTGGGAAGCTGAATTTGGAGCAAAAGGTGGAGACGAAATTAATTTTATAGAAGCCGGTAAAAACTACGGTTGGCCGGTTATAACGTACGGATTAGAATACAGCGGCGAAGAAATAGGTGAGGGCATTACCCAGAAAGAGGGTATGGAGCAACCTGTTTATTATTGGGATCCGTCGGTTTCGCCAAGCGGAATTGATTTTTATACCGGTACAGCAATACCCGAATGGCAGCATAATTTATTTTTAGGGGCCTTAAGCGGGCAACATATTATTAGATTGGTCATTGAAAATAACAGGGTAAAAGGAGAAGAACGTTTGTTAGCTGATAAAAACGAACGTTTCCGCGATGTGTTAGGTCAACACCCCAATCAATCTTTATATGCGGTTACCGACAGCGGTAAAATTTATAGGATTTCTAAAAAGTAAAAATTCTATTAAAATCAAAAAAATCCGACCAATGGTCGGATTTTTTAACGCACTAATAAACTAAGATGTAAGGTTTATCGTATACGATCAGCAGATTTTACAAGATCTTCGTCCTTCTTTATGGCTTTGTTGGCTAATGCCAGCAAAATGATAGAAACAATAGGAAGAAACATCCCAATACCCTTCTCTGAAACCAAGGTTTCTCCAGATAAATTTAGCGATTGATACACAAATAATCCTAGTAATATAAAGTTCAATATCATATTCAACCTGTTATAAACAAATTGAGTTTGTCTTTTTTTATAGGAAAAAATCGAAATAATGCTCAATGCGGCACATAAACCAAATAATAGGGTGTAAGCGGTGTTTTGTCCCACGTGAAAGTCAATTCCTTTAACATCCTTCCATAACGGAAAAAATAAAGATAATGGACCTGAAACAATAAACGCCAACGCTAAGTATATGGTTTGTATTCTTTGAATCATTATTTTTCTGATTTGCTTACAAAAGTAACACTTAAATTTCATTAAAAAACATTGATTTTAAAAAAAAATAGTGTAATATTGCAGAAGAAAATCGTAACTTCTTCATTGTTCGACCTTTCTGTACAACTTATCAGATAACTTTCTTTTAAGCAATCACAAAAAATAATATCTAACAACAACGTCACAATTTATGTTTGACAAAAACGTGTTAAAGGGTATGAAACTACCCGAACTAAAAGAACTAGCAAAAACAATTGGTGTAGAAAAAATTAATCTTAAAAAAGATGAACTGATTGATACTATTTTAACGATGCAGGATCGTTTTCAGGGGAACGAGCCTTCTGCTGAAAATCAGCCACCAAAGAATGCTGCTCCCAAAAAAGAGAAGAGAAAACGTATAAATCCTTCAACAGAAGAAACACAAGATCAAAATTTGTTTTCTGAGTCTGTAGCCGAAAATTCTGAAACGAAACCAGAAGCACCATCTACTGAAACGGTTGAAAAACGTAATAAGCCTAATAAAAATCAAAAGCAGTACACCAAATCAACCAATACACAAGAGGTTGCTACCGAAGTTAACGTTGATGCTGATAAAACGCTAAGCAAGGAACCAATGACAGATGAGGCGGTGGCTGAAACAGAGAAACCAGCTCAAAACCAAAACCGGAACAAAAATCAAAATCAGAAAAAACAAAACTACCGCGATCCTGATTATGAATTTGAAGGAATTATTGAATGTGAAGGGGTTTTAGAAGTGCCTAAAGACGGTGGTTCGCACGGATATTTACGTTCGTCTGATTATAATTATAGAAAATCGCCTGATGATATTTATATTTCACAATCACAAATCCGTTTGTTTGGATTAAAAAAAGGCGATACCATAAAAGGAATTGTGCGTCCACCAAAAGGAAATGAACAGCATTTTCCATTGGTTCGCATCACAAAAATTAACGGGCACGAACCTGACGAAGTACGCGATCGTCCTTCATTTGAACACCTAACTCCGCTTTTTCCAAAAGATAAATTTAATTTATCAGGTAACAATTCAAGACTTTCTACACGAATTATCGATTTATTTGCACCTATCGGAAAAGGGCAACGTGGCATGATTGTGGCACAGCCAAAAACAGGTAAAACCATGATGCTCAAAGAAATTGCCAATGCCATTGCTGATAACCACCCGGAAGTTTACCAAATTGTATTGCTGATTGACGAACGACCCGAAGAGGTGACCGATATGCAGCGTAATGTACGTGCAGAGGTTGTTGCGTCAACGTTTGATGAAGAGGCCCGATACCATGTAGAATTAGCTGATATGGTTTTAGAAAAAGCAAAACGTTTGGTAGAATGCGGGCACGATGTGGTTATTTTGTTAGACTCCATTACCCGTTTGGCACGTGCTTACAATACCGTTCAACCGGCGTCGGGCAGAGTATTGTCGGGTGGGGTAGATGCCAATGCTTTGCAAAAACCAAAACGTTTTTTTGGTGCGGCGCGAAATATAGAAAATGGTGGTTCACTAACCATTATCGCAACTGCTTTAACAGATACGGGATCTAAAATGGACGATGTGATTTTCGAAGAGTTCAAAGGAACCGGGAATATGGAATTGCAATTAGACCGTAAAATTGCCAATAAACGTATTTTCCCAGCAGTTGATTTAACGTCATCATCTACACGCCGTGATGATTTACTGCAAGATCGTTTCACGAACAGTAAAATGCTTGTTTTACGAAATATTTTAGCTGATATGAATCCGGTTGAGGCAATTACATTTATCCATGACCGCATTAAGAATACAAAATCGAACGAAGAATTTTTCGATAGCATGAGAGATTAAATTTTGAACTAATGAAGAAAATAATGTTTTTATTGGTGCTGTTAATTGGTTTTACAAACCAGTTAACAGCTCAAAGATTTTCAGAACCTTGGACACCACAACAGCTAATGAGTACTAAAACATTGGCAGATAGAATTGTTCAGAATAAAATGAAGAATACAATTGTTGTAAACATTGGTCCCGATGCAGTAATTAAAAATTCATACAATGCAGGGGCAGGGAGTGATTCTAAAAACATTGAAAAGCTACAAACATATTTAAAAAATATTTCAAAAGATAAAGAAGTTGTTTTGTATTGCGGATGTTGCCCTTTTGAAAAATGTCCCAATATACGTCCGGCATTTAAAGCGATAATTGCAGCAGGATATAAAAACGCTAAACTTTTAAATATTCCTAAAAATATTAAAATAGACTGGATAGATAAAGGCTATCCTGTGAATTAAAAAAAAGAGGTTTTTAAAAACCTCTTTTTTTGTTACAAAGCATTCAACGGGAAATTTAAACCAAGCGAAAAAGTGAAGCCTTTAATAGGTTTTAAACCTTGTTTTGTTTCGATGTCAAGACCATAACCAATACCTAATTCTATCATAGTAGCAAACGACAGTCCGATTTTTGGTGTAACCGTATAAGGTGTTAATTCACCTTCAACAAATGGTAAAATAAGATTGTTAAATGTTGGGTAAAACGTAAAACTACCTTCCGGAATTACCCTGAATTGCTCTCTGAAATAAGCAAATTGTGCGTTTGCTTCTAATTTAAATCCAAAAGAATCGCCGGCTAACGGTTGCAAATAATATCCACCTACTTTTAAAAGGTTACCGGCTTGCGATTGATAAGAAACCGTTGGACCTATTAAGAAATCTTGTGCATTGACACAAATACCTGTTAATAACGCTATGGATAAAAATATTTTTTTCAATGTAAAGGTGTTTTAGAAAGGGACGCAAAAAAATTGTGTTTCAATCATAATGATATTTATATTTTAAATGGCATTGATAATGGCTGTGAAATCAGCAACGTTTAAAGCTGCACCACCAACCAATCCACCATCAACATCGGGTTGAGAAAAAATGGTTTTTGCGTTGTCGGGCTTTACACTTCCGCCATACAAAATGGTAACATTGTCTGCTAAATTACCGTAATGGTGTGCAATTTGTTCGCGGATAAACTGATGCATTTCCTGTGCCTGTTCGGGTGTTGCGGTTTCTCCGGTTCCAATTGCCCAAACGGGTTCATAAGCAATAACAATGTGTTCCCAGGCTTCTTTTGGTAAATGAAACAAAGAATCTTTTAATTGATAAAAAACCACATTTTGAAACTGTTTACTTTTGCGGTCTTTCAGTTCTTCGCCCACACAGAAAATCACTCGCATTTTATGACGCAAAGCGGTATCTACTTTATTGGCTAAAAGGGCAGGAGTTTCTTTGAAATATTGTCTGCGTTCAGAATGACCTAAAATGACGGTTTGCACTCCGATACTTGTTAACATATCGGCAGAAATTTCTCCGGTAAACGCACCGCCTTCTGCTTGATGCATATTTTGTGCCGCCACAGCAACATTGGTATCTTCTAAAATTTGCGTTGCCAGCATTAAATTGGTAAATGCCGGGGCAACAATTACTTCTACCTCTTTTCCTTCGGGCATTTCATTGATCAAATCGTTTAAAAAAGATCCGGTTTCTTGTGCGTTTTTGTGCATTTTCCAGTTTCCGGCGATAATTTTATGTCTCATATTAAGGTTGTAATTTATCTAATGTTTTAATTAAAAGAGAATCATTGGCAACAATGGCTTTTTTTAGGGCAATGTTTCCCTGAGTATCGACAACGATGTAGCGGGGAATCCAGTCTAATTCAATCGAAGTACCGAATTCATCCTTCATTTTTTCGTTTAAATAATAATGATCTCCCTGTAAATCGTATTTTTTAATGGCTTCTTTCCATTTGTCTTTTGTTTTGTCTAATGAAAGAAATACAAAAGCAGTGGTGGGATATTTTTCTTGCAGGTTTTTTAATTCAGGAAAACCCTTGATACAATCAGGGCACCACGATGCCCAGACATCAATCACAATTGCGTTTCCTTTGTGTTTATCTAAAATTTTTTGAAACGAAATCTTGTTTCCGTCGTTATCATCAAATTCTTTATTTAATGTAACCGGATTAAAAGCGTTGTTGTTTTTAGAAACATTATCTGTTTCAATAGCTAAAGAGTCTTTTAACTCGTTAATTTCTTCAGCAATCTTGGCATCAACTTTTTTGGTATCGCAGCTAACAGCGATCATTCCCAATGCAAAAAGGGCAATAAAAACTTTTTTCATATCATTTCAATTTTATTTTTGGATCTAAATAAGCGTAGATTAAATCTACTAATATAGTAATTAATACAAATGTGGTAGCAATGACAATTACAGACCCCATAATTACCGGAAGGTCTAAATTGTTCAGTGCATCAACGATTTCTTTTCCCAAACCGTTCCATCCAAAAATATATTCTACAAAAACTGCACCAGCCAGCATAGAGGCAAACCAACCCGAAATAGCAGTTACTACCGGATTGAGTGCATTTTTCAACGCGTGTTTTGTAACGATTTTATAGGTTGATAAACCTTTGGCTTTTGCCGTGCGAATGTATTCTTGATTTAAAACTTCTAACAAAGAATTACGCATTAACTGAATGACTACGGCCAACGGGCGGATTCCTAAAACCACAGCAGGCAATAGGGTATTTCTTAGTGCAAGATATGTTCCGTTTCCAAAATCGTCAACCTCGTATAAGCTTCCGGTCATGTTTAAATGCGTATAGTTGTGCAAAACAAATCCAAAAATCCATGCAAATAAAATGGCACTGAAAAAGGAAGGAACGCTCATGCCCAACGTGCTGACAAAGGCAATAATTCGGTCAAACCAACTGTTGGTATATAATGCGGACAAAACGCCTAAAACAATCCCGATAGACAATGCAATAACAATAGAAAAAATAGCTAAAACCACAGTACTTGGCAAGGTATGTGCAATGATTTCGGTGACTTTTTTACCGTTTTTCTGAAAGCTTTCCCGTAAATAAGGTGTTTTTAAAACAATGGTGTAATTTTTAGTACGGAATAAAACGCCTCCGCTGTATTTTTCTTTGGTATAAAACGTGTAATGATCCGGTTGATTCTTGTGTAACGATACCGGTGATAAATCGTTCAGGTAATAAAAATACTGATTCAGAACCGGCTGGTCAAAACCGTATTTTTTTTTGATGATGGCTAATTGTTCCGAATTTTCATTTTGATCAAGCATCATCCGTGCAGGATCTCCCGGCAATATGTTGAACAAAATAAATACAACGGTTATTACACCAAAAAGTGTAAAAAACGAATAGCCTAATTTATTTAAAAAATATCTGAACAAGTTGTTGTCGGTTAATTACGTGTTAGTTAGTCACTTTAGATCTCAGTATAAGAAATTTTAGAACCTATTCGGGCTTTACTTCTACAATTTTCTATCCTAGACATTTTTTAAGGTGATGCTGTTATATTTCATCAAGTTGTTCCTTAATTAATTGTTCTACTTTTTCATTATTTGTCAAAATCCATTTTTGTACATTTTTTGGTGGTCTTTTTTCTTCTATGTACTTAATAAAATTTACAGTTTCCTGATAGTCATCTGCATTTGGTTGTAATTCAATATATTTTCTATATGTTTCTAACATTCGGTCAGTTTCTTGGTAACTTATTCCTTCGGAGTAAAGTAGATTTCGATAACTTTTACCAATAAAATAATTAACTCCAAAAAACTGACTTGAATTTTTATCTATTAAATTGAATGCTTTTTCAAAATAACCTATTGCTTTTCTGAAACTTCTATTTTCTGCCATAAAGTTATTAATCCCTCCATACCACAAAGAAGCAACGTTTAGGCTGTCAATCTTTAAAACTTCTTGTATAATAATTTCTGCATCATCATTTTTTCTTTGATTAATTAATGATAATGCAATTTGATTTTTATATAGTAGATTGTGTGGTTCTTCCTTAAGAGCTTTTTCAAATATTTCTTGAGCTTCTTTATTTTTACCTTGTTGCATTAAAGCATTTCCTTTTTCAAGAAAATTTTCTTGTCCAAATGATAATTGTGAAACAATGATTAATAAAAGTAAAATAACTTTTTTCATTTTATTTGTATTAATATAATCAGTTCTACAAAATTTTTATAATCTTGTAGAACATTTGACTTTATGACTTTTAAACTTTAGACGGTTTTTATTTAATCATCAAATCATCTACATCGTTCCAGTGTTTTTTATCTTTAATCACACCGTTTTCTAATGTAATATAACTTGGGTTGGCGCGTTCAATGGTTTTTAACGTGGTTCCGTCACAGAAATAAAAATCTAAATCTAATTTAAAATTTGATTTAACTGTATTAATAATTGATTGGTCTGATGCCGTTAAACCAATAACCTCATAACCTGCCAACTGTGCTTTTTTAACCGTTTCGTTAATGGTTTGCAATCCTTTTTCGCTGGCTTTGTTTAAATCATAAGCCACAATTAACAAGGCTTTTGGGGCAGCCAATACTTCGGGCGTATAATCTTGTCCTTCTAATTCCATTGTTAAATCGTGGATTTTAGGAATATATCCTTCTTGAACCACATGTTCGTTACGTGATACAAATTCCGCATTTGCCGGTAATTGTGACAGTTCTTCCATTTTAAATTCTTTTTCTACACCGTCAATTTTATAGGTGAAAACAATGTCGTAAACAGCTTTTGGTGCATCGGCAGGAATTTCCATTTCCTTTTTAATATCAGTGCCCACTTTATATGCTCTGAAATCTTTAACCGGTAAATGGTTCAATACGTGGTAGCCAAAATAAATACAGCCTATTAAAGCAATAAAAGTAATAGCGCCATTTACCGCATTGCTAAACAATGGTTTGATGTATTTTTGACCGGCAAATAAAATCAAAATCAGAATTAAAAGTACAATGTCTTTAGAAAAAGATTCCCAAGGGGTTAATGGAATGGCATCTCCAAAACAGCCACAATCGGTTACTTTGTTGAAATATGCCGAATAAAATGTTAAGAACGTAAAGAAAACGATCATTAACAGCAACAGCCAAAGGGTTACTTTTTTAAAGAATCCTAACAACAGCATCACTCCTAAAATTACTTCGACAATAACGATGGTTACGGCTATTGCCAATGAAAACTGTTGAAGGAAAGGCATGTTAAATACGCCTTCTGAAAAGTATTCATCTAATTTGAACGAAAAACCAACCGGATCGTTTAGTTTGATCAATCCCGAAAAAATAAATAGTAATCCGACGAAAAATCTTGAAAAATGTGTAAGTAATTTCATTTTTATAGTTTTTAGTTAGTAGCAAATCTCATTAAAATTAGTGCAAAAACCGCATAATTGATGATGTCTTGATAATTGGCATCTAAACCTTCTGAAACAATGGTTTTGCCCTGATTATCCTCAATTTGTTTCACGCGCAGTAATTTTTGCAGAATAATATCGGTATGCGAACTGATCCGCATATCACGCCAGGCCTCGCCATAATCGTGATTTTTATTCATCATCAGTTCTTTGGTAATTGCAATGTGTTTATCGTATAAGTCAACGGCTTCTTCAGCTGATAAATCGGCTTCTTTAGAAACGCCTTTTTCTAACTGAATCAATGCCATAATGCTGTAATTGATGATTCCGATAAATTCAGAGCTCTCGTCTTCATCAATTTTTCTTGTTTTATTCTCCTGCAGCGATCTAATTCTTTGTGCTTTGATGTAAATCTGATCTGTTAACGAGGGTAATCTTAAAATACGCCAGGCACAACCGTAATCCTGTAATTTTTTAACATACAGATTTCTACAGATTGAAATTATTTGGTCGTATTCTTCAGAAGTATTTTTCATTGACGTAAATTTGTTCAAAAATAAACAAATTTGTTTCAAGTTTCAAGATTTCAGGTTTCAAGTTAACCAAACTTTAGAATAATGACAATAAACTGCAAAGGAAAATTAATCGATTTAAAAATTCCGAAAGTAATGGGGATTTTAAATGTTACTCCCAATTCTTTTTATGACGGAGGACTACATCATTCGCTTGATAAAATTGAACAACAAACCGAGAAAATGCTGAACGAAGGTGCTGATATTATTGACGTGGGTGCGTATTCAACCCAGCCTAACGCTTCTTTTGTTTCACAAGAAGAAGAATTAGGACGAATTATCCCTGTGGTGAGCCATTTGGTTAAGAAATTTCCGGACATTATTTTATCTGTTGATACCTTTCGAGCCGAAGTCGCCAAGCAAACTATAGATTTAGGTGCAGCGATTATTAACGATGTTTCAGCAGGATTCTTAGACGATCAAATGATGGCTGTGGCAGGGGCTATGAACGTTCCGTACATAATGATGCACATGAAAGGAACACCGCAAAACATGCAGCAGTTTACCGATTATGAAGATGTGATGCATGATATGATTTTGTATTTTTCTGAACGAATGGCAACGGCACGTAAACACGGAATAATTGATGTGATTATTGATCCCGGTTTTGGATTTTCTAAAACATTAGATCAGAATTACGAAGTTTTAAACAAGCTGGATTTATTACAAAACTTAGATGTTTCGGTACTTTCGGCATTGTCTCGAAAATCTATGATTTACAAGTTTTTTGAAAACACCCCACAAGAAGCATTAAACGGAACATCGGTTTTAAACACTATTTCGTTGATGAAAGGAGCAAATTTATTACGTGTACACGATGTAAAAGAAGCGGTAGAATGTGTAAAACTATATAAGAAAACGTATGAAAACTAAACTATTTATCTTGATTTTTGGTGCGATCGTATTTGCATCGTGCCAACAAAAAGAAATGAAAATCAGCCGGTCTGATTTTTCTGTACAAACCGAAATGACTGATTTTAGTCCCGTTTATATTTCAAAAAACGATAAAGGCAACGTAGAAATTAATAAGAATAATTTAATAGGAAATACCCATTGGGTGATTTCTGCCGATAGGGATTTAACTTTGAACGAAATTGCTCCGTTTTTACAGCAACTAACCGAAAAAAAATACAAAAAAGGAGGCTTGCATCCCGATACCAAAGATATTTATATGGTTTACAGTGACACAGTTCATAAACAAAACGCTTATGTGGAATTGCCTTTTAAAGAGATTTATATTGATGTTCCGCCGCCTGAAATAGAATCGGAGTTAAATGTTAGATATTTGCACAAGGTATTAAACGTAAAAGATTTTAAAGAAAAATTTTTTGAAAGAACGGCAATCAAAGAACCTTATGAAAAGATTGATATTAATTTCTCTAAAAATATGTTTGTGGAAGAGTTTGTAAATATCTTGATTGAAATGGAAAAGCAAGATATTATAAAGACGATAGATATTTCAACTTCTATTTATTGAAATAATCTTTGATAACTGCCCATATTTCTAAGAGCAGTTATAAATCAATTATTATAAAATTAGCTGTTATCCCTGTTTTTTTACTTAGTAAGCATGTCCTAATGATGATAAAATTTCCCACCAATCGGCTTTTCCTTCATTTTTGCCAAGTCTAACAATGACCAGATTTTTTTCAGGATGCACATAAATATATTGACCTAAAATACCTTGAGCCATAAAATCTCCGGTTTGAGTAGGTAACCACCATTGATATTGATAATATCCCACACTTCCTTTTGTTGTATCAATTTTAGTAGATTGCATAACCCAATCTTCAGAAACAATTTGCTTGCCGTTCCATTTTCCTTTGTTTAAATAAAGCCTTCCGATTTTGGCATAATCTCTTGCTCTTGCATTAATACAACAAAACGTTTTTTCTAATCCGTTTTTCTTTTTATCCAAACTCCAGCTTGCATCAAACTCCATTTCTAAAGGTATCCATATTTTTTCTTCAAGGTATGATGTGATTGTTTTGTCTTTCAACGCTCTTTCTAAAACCAGTCCTAAAAGTTGTGTGTTTCCGCTGAGGTATTCAAATTCTTTCCCCGGTTCCGATTTCAATTTCATTTTGCTTATAGCTTTCCGTAGATTTGTGCCGTAGTAAAATGTTGCTACATCACCAAACGGGTTTGTATATCCCTCGTTGAATTTTAATCCGGAAGTCATTTGTAATAAATGTTCAATGGTTACTTTCTCAAAACCATTTTGTTTAAGTTCGGGAATGTAGTTTGTGATTGGTTCGTTTACAGATTGAATCAATTTGTCGTCAATAGCACAACCAATTAAAATAGATGTAATAGATTTTGCCATTGAGAAAGAGGGAACAATAGAAGTTTCATCGTATTTTTCCCAATATTTTTCATATTGAATGGTGTCGTTTTGAATGATTAAAAACGCTACGGTTTTATTGTCTTTTAAATATTGTTCGAAGGGATAACTTTTTTCATTAATATAAAGGTCTTTGGGAACTTTACCTTTTGTAGTAGCAGAAAATAGGAATGTATTTGTGCCCGTTTCAATATTTCTTGCAGGAAATTTTTTGTGGTCATTGATGTCAGCAAAGTTGTACACAACAAATCTTCCGACTTTACAGGAATTCAATGTTGTTAAAAAAAGTAAAGTTATTGCAATGAATTTAAGTTGATTAAGCTTTCTCATTCTGGAGCATTTGTTTAAAATGACATATATAATACCCAAATATACAAAACCTATGAAAACGATTAAGCAAGATATTAAAAAGACGATATATCTTTCAATTTAATAATCTTTGTTGATTCTTAAGATTTAAAACATTTGACTTTAGATAGACATTTTACTGATGATGATAAGGTTCATTCTTTAAAATAGTAAAACCACGGTAAATTTGTTCAATAACAAACAAGCGGACCATTTGGTGCGAAAATGTCATTGCCGAAAGTGAAATTTTTCCGTTTGCTTTTTTGTAAACTTCTTCCGAAAAGCCATACGGTCCACCGATTACAAATACTAAGGTTTTAATACCTGCGTTCATTTTCTTTTGCAGTTCGTCGGCAAAACCCATACTTGAAAAGCTTTTTCCGTTTTCATCTAACAAAATTAAATGATCGGTTGCGGTAAGTTTTGATAAAATCAATTCTCCTTCTTTTTGTTTTTGCTGTGCTTCAGAAAGGTTTTTAACGTTTTTAATATCGGCTATGATTTCTAAATCAAACTTAATGTAAAAGCCCAAACGCTTGGTATATTCATCAATTAACGCTTGCAGATTTTTATTATCGGTTTTACCAATTGCCAAAAGTTTGATGTTCATAGAAATTTGTTTTTGCAAAAATAAATTAGTTTAGCCAATTGCCAAACCATTTTCTACCACTTTTCCCGGAGTCAGTAAAGTAACTTCTTTATTCGTTCCCACAACACCTAAAACTAGGCATTCGCTCATAAAATTGGCAATTTGTTTGGGCAGAAAGTTAACCACAGCTACAATTTGTTTTCCAATTAAATCATCAATACCATACAAAACGGTAATTTGTGCCGATGTTTTTCTGACGCCTATTTCTGATCCAAAATCAATCCACAATTTGTAAGCCGGATTTTTAGCTTTTTCAAAAATCTGAGCATCAACAATGGTTCCTACACGAAGGTCTAATTTTTCAAAATCGTTCCAAGAAATTTCGGTTTTCATAACATTTATTTAATAAAAAGTGAGTAAATTTAAACATTAACCCAAATCAATAAAAGTTATGAGTAAAAAAGTTTTAATGCTGGCAGGTGATTTCGTTGAAGATTATGAAATTATGGTGCCATATCAGGCGTTATTGTCTGTAGGAGTAGAGGTAGATGTGGTGTGTCCGGGTAAGAAAAAAGGAGAGCAGATTGCTACTGCCGTCCATGATTTTGTCGGATTTCAGACGTATGCTGAGTTACGTGGACATAATTTTACACTGAATCAAACGTTTGAATCCATTAATTTGGAAAATTATGACGGATTGTATGTTTGTGGTGGTCGTGCTCCGGAATACATCCGTTTAAACAAAGAGGTAATTTTGGCAACGAAGCATTTTTTTGACAGAAACCTTCCGGTTGCAGCAATTTGTCACGGAATTCAGATTCTCACCGCGGCAGATGTTTTGAAAGGAAGAACATTGACTGCCTATCCGGCTGTTGGTCCGGAAGTAACTTTGGCTGGCGGAACGTTTAAAGAAATAAATGCTGATGAAGCTATTACCGATGGTAATTTAACTACTTCACCAGCTTGGCCGGGACATCCCGCTATTCTGAAGGAATTTTATAAATTGTTAGGAATTACCATTTCTTAAAAATAAAAACATTTTTTAATTTTAGGCGAAACATCCTTTTGACAAAGTAATTCTTTTGAAGATTTTCCTTGTCAAAAGGATACTTTTTTATTGTTTCAGGTAATTTTAAAGGTTATAATTATTCATTTATTTGAATATTGTTTTCTTTTAGAATTTTATAGAAAATATCGGTTTTGTTTTCTTTTTTTAATTCTGTAAAAGTATAATTTATAATTTCTTCTGCATCTACTCGGTAAGGAGAATTGGTTTCTATGTACATTAAGTAAGCTTTACACATGTAATCTAAACCTTTGGGAATATCGTTTTTGTAAAAAATATAAATTCTACCAACACCATAATCAGCCTCTGCATTTTTAGGATAAACCTTTGTTATATTTTTATAAGCTTCAATAGCTTTGTCGTACTCTTTCATAATCTCATAAACCACAGGAATGTTTTGCAGAGGCATAAAGCCATTCGGTTCTAATTTTAACGAGTTTTTATAGGCATCTAAAGCCAAATCATACTTTTCAAGCTTTCGGTATGCCAAGCCCAAATTATCCCAGGCAAATGAGAAAATGGGATCGGTTTCTATTGCCTTTTGATATGCTTTTGCTGCAGCTTCAAAATCGTTTTTTTTCATAAAAATATCACCTTCTCGGTAATAATCTATAGCTTTTTCATTGTTTGAAAAAGAATTGGGAAAAATATAATCGTGAGAATTGACCAATACTTGCATACTTTCACAATTCTGCATTAGATAACGTTCTACATCAAAATAAAAAGAACTTCCGTAAACTTTTTCGTTAGGATCGTATGCAATATTTACTTCTTTTTTTGAAGGGTCGTTCTTTGTTTCTTCATAAGCAGATGTTAATTGGTCTAACAAATTATAAGGACGAATATCATCTTCGATACATTTTTTTATTTCACTGTTTTTTTCATCTGATGTTTTTCCAGGTCTTACAATTTTATCTAAACAATTACATATTTATCTGACGCTTCTACAATTCTATTTTCATATTTTTCATTGTTTCCCTGAGCAAACCCAGATAAACTAAAAAGACAAATACTTAAAATTTTTAATGTTGATTTCATAAGCTAATAAATGATTTAATTGTTTCAAAAATACCAAAAAATTGTACTTTAGCACTAAAGTATAAAAATAATGATATCACAAGAACAATTTAATAAAGAACTACAATTAATTATAGAAAATGCCATTCGAGAAGATGTGGGCGATGGCGATCACAGCTCGTTAGCCTGTATTCCTACAGACGCCATGGGAAAAGCAAAGTTGTTAGTGAAAGATGAAGGTATTCTTGCCGGAGTTGATTTTGCCAAAATGGTTTTTAATTACGTGGATCCCGAAATGCAGGTTGAAGTTCTTATAAATGATGGAACTTCTGTAAAATATGGCGATATTGCTTTTTACGTAACCGGAAAATCGCAATCAATCTTAAAAGCTGAACGCGTGGTTTTAAATGCTATGCAGCGAATGAGTGCTATTGCTACTAAAACAAAATATTTTGTTGATTTAATTGCCGGAACCCAAGCAAAAGTATTAGATACCCGCAAAACCACGCCCGGAATCCGTGCTATTGAAAAATGGGCGGTTAAAATTGGTGGTGGCGAAAATCACCGGTTCGCGTTATACGATATGATTATGCTGAAAGACAATCATATTGATTTTGCAGGGGGAATCAGTCAGGCAATTAGTAAAACGAAAGAATATCTGAAAGCGAACAACAAGGATTTAAAAATTGTGGTTGAAGCACGCGATTTAAACGAAATAGAAGAAATTCTTAAAAATGATGGTGTTTATCAGATTTTAATTGATAACTTTAATTATGAAGATACCAAAACAGCCGTTGCAATGATCAATGGCAAGTGTTTTGCAGAATCTTCGGGAAACATTAACGAAGAAACCATTCGCAGATATGCAGAATGTGGTGTCGATTTTATTTCAAGTGGCGCACTGACACATTCGGTTTACAATATGGATTTAAGTTTAAAAGCTGTTTTATAAAACATTTTGGGCAAAAAAAGGTTTAAAATAACAAAACTGCCGGTTATAGGCAAACTGATTAAGTTTTCTATGCGGACAAAACTTCCCGGATTAGAAGGCTTAACATTGTATCAGTTACTCCGTATTTATATTGCCGGTATTGTGGAAGGGGCTTTAAATTACAAGGCGGGCTCTATTGCCTTTACCTTTTTTATGGCGTTGTTTCCGTTTGCGTTATTCTTGTTAAACTTAATTCCTTATATCCCTATAGATAATTTTCAGGAGAGTTTTTTGTTGTTCGTAGAAGAAAACGTACCGCCGAATACGTATGATGCCATTGAGTTGATTTTGATTGATATTATAAACAATTCATACCGCAGTTTATTGTCAACCGGGGTCATTATGTCGGTCATTTTTATGGCAAACGGCGTAAATGCAATCATCAACGGATTTCAGTCTTCGGCACATTTAAGCATTTCGCGGAATTTTTTCAGACAATATCTTATAGCAATTGTTTTATCAGTATTACTAAGTGTCATGCTGGTTATTTCGGTAGCGGTTTATTTATCAGTTGAGGTATTGATGCATTTTTCAGAATATCCGTATCTGGCTGATATCGGCAGAAACATTTTTGTTGTTTTAATGATTCTCTTAACAGTTTCCATTCTCTATAAATTCGGAACCAAAGAAACCAAACACCTTTCTTTTATTTCTTACGGTTCTGTTTTTACTACTGTTTTAATGTCGTTAACATCTGTTGCTTTTGGGTTTTATGTGTCAAAATTTGCAAAATATAATGAACTGTACGGATCAATTGGTACACTTTTGGTTATAATGATTTATATTTGGATAAACTGTATGATTTTACTTTTAGGATTTGAACTAAATGCTGCGATTTATACAGCCAAAAGAAAAAATTCTTATATTAGTAACAGTAAAACAAGAAATAGCGTATGAAAAATGTAATTGTAGTTTTTGCACTATCAGTCATTGCCTCATTAGGATTGCAGGCACAAACGGTAACAGGCAAATGGAAAACCATTGACGACGAAACGGGTAAACCCAAATCAATTGTAGAAATAACCGAAGACAACGGGAAAATCTATGGTAAGGTAATTGAAATTTTAACCGATAAAAAAGATGCTAAATGTGACAAATGTCCGGGAGCCGATAAAGGAAAACCCATTAAAGGTTTAACCATTATCAAAGGATTAAAAAAAGACGGCTCTGAATATTCCGGCGGAACCATTACGGATCCCGGTTCTGGTAAAGAGTACAAATGTGCTTTGAAATTAGACGGAGCAGACAAGTTAAATGTCCGTGGATATATAGGCATTCAAGCATTAGGACGCACACAAACATGGATTCGGGTAAAATAATGTACTAACGAAAAACACTTTTAATCAATGAAAGTGTTTTTTTGTTTTCTTTAACTTTTGTAATCCCAATACAGCATATAATCCCGCATAAAAATTGTACTTTTGTAAATCATTATAAAAACGAAAAAACAATTACATGTCAAGTGTTATACGCTTATTGCCCGATCACGTTGCCAACCAAATTGCTGCCGGAGAGGTGGTTCAAAGACCGGCTTCGGTGGTTAAAGAATTACTCGAAAACGCTGTTGATGCCGGTGCAACTTCTATAAAACTGGTTGTAAAAGATGCCGGTAAAACACTTATTCAGGTAACCGATAACGGTAAAGGTATGAACGAAGTAGATGCACGTATGTGTTTTGAACGTCATGCTACTTCTAAAATTTCCTTGGCAGAAGATTTGTTTCAGTTGCAGACCAAAGGGTTTCGTGGCGAAGCTTTGGCATCTATTGCAGCAATTGCCCATGTGGAGCTAAAAACCAAAGAACACGAAAATCAGTTGGGTACGCATGTAATTATTGAAGGCAGCAAAGTGGTTTCGCAAGAAGTTGCTGTGGTACCTGACGGAACATCTTTCTTAGTAAAAAATCTGTTTTTTAATATTCCCGCACGCAGAAATTTCCTGAAATCTGATCAGGTAGAATTGCGCCATGTGATCGATGAGTTCGAGCGTGTGGCTTTGGCACATAACGATATTCAGTTTACGTTTATTCACAATGGAGCCGAACTGTTTAATTTGCCCGTGTCAAATATCCGTCAGCGTATTGTAAACGTTTTTGGCGGAAAAACCAATGAAAAATTAGTTCCTGTACAAGAAACAACCGAAATTGTTGAAATTTACGGCTTTGTGGCAAAACCTGAATTTGCCAAAAAAAGCAGAGGTGAACAGTTTTTTTTCGTGAACGATCGTTTTATTAAAAGCGGTTACCTGCACCATGCGGTAACGGCTGCCTTTGAAGGTTTGCTGAAAGACGGCACACATCCCAGTTATTTTTTGTATTTGAATCTGCCACCGAATAGTATCGATATCAACATCCATCCCACAAAAACCGAAATAAAATTTGATGATGAACAGGCATTATACGCAATCTTGCGGGCTACCATTAAACATAGTTTAGGACAGTTCAATGTGGCACCGGTTTTAGATTTTCAAAAAGACAGCGATTTAGATGTTCCGTACAGTTATGAAGGTACCAAATCGGTAGAACCAACGGTTGCCGTTGATCCTTTTTTTAATCCGTTTGACAGTATGAAACCGGGGAGTAGTTTAGCCGGTCAAATGGACTCCGGATTTAATCCATTTGAAAATGTAAAGCCTAAAATGTCTTCGGGTGGATTTTCAGGCGGAAAGCCGTTTCAGGATAAAAAGCAGCACAAACCGGGGGGGTGGGAAACATTGTACGAAGGTATTTCAGATGCTAAGGAAATTATTTTAACATCGGCAAATCATCAGTTTGACGAAGAAGAAATTACAGGTTCACTGTTTGATGATGAAACATCGCAGACAGCCAATTACCAGCAATCGTATCAGTTTCAAAAGAAATACATCATCAGTCCCATAAAATCGGGAATGATTATTATTGATCAACGCAGAGCACATCAGCGTATTTTGTACGAACACTATATTAAATCGTTCACTGTAAAACAAAATTCAAGTCAGCAATTGTTGTTTCCCCTGTCTTTGTATTACACCGTTTACGAAATGGAATTGTTACGCAGTATTGAGCAGCAACTCATTCAAATGGGCTTTTTATTTCAGGAAATTTCTAACGAAAAAATTGTAATTTTAGGCATTCCGGTTTCTGTTTCAGAAAGCGAGGTTTCTATTGTATTAGAAGATCTTTTGAATGATTTACAAGACGGTGTGCCAAACGATGTAGATGTGGTACACGACCGAATTGCAAAATCGCTGGCACAGAGTTTGGCGGTGAAAACCGGAACGTATCTAACCGATAAGGAACAAGAAAATATTGTAAACAGTTTGTTTGGATGCGAAGATCCGCAAACATCGCCTTTTGGCAAAACTACTTTTATAACGATGAAAGTAGAAGATATTGATAAAAAATTTATGTAAATGAATCAGATTACTCCTGTTGTAAAACAATTGTTGATTGTTAACGTAATAATATTTTTAGCGGCGTACTTTTTTGTGCCAATGTTGAATGTTTATTTTCCATTGTACTACATCGAAAATCCAAATTTTAAAATTTGGCAGCCAATTACACACATGTTTATGCATGGTGGTATTATGCATATTTTGTTTAATATGTTTGCTTTGTACTCTTTTGGGTCGGTTTTAGAACAAATATGGGGAGGTAAAAAGTTTATATTGTTCTATATTTTATGTGGATTGGGAGCTGCGGTTCTTTATGCCGCTGTTAATTATTGGCAATTTCACTCAACTTATGATGTTCTGCTTACAAATGGATTTAAAACGGATGATATTTTAAATCTAATTTCCCAAAATAGATATGATAATAGATGGTTGTCTTACGTTTCTACAGACGATATTCGTTCTATGTCAGGTTCTTATTTTTCAAGAGCAGTTGGAGCTTCTGGAGCAATTTACGGTTTATTAATTGCATTCGCTTTTATGTTTCCAAATGCAGGTTTAGCATTACTGTTTATTCCTGTACCTGTGAAGGCTAAATATTTTGTTCCTGCAATCCTTCTGTATGATTTATTATCGGGTTTAAATGGAAGTTCGATTTTTGGTTTTGGAGGAGGAGTAGCCCATTTTGCACATATTGGCGGAGCTATTGTAGGGTTTTTACTGATGTGGATGTGGAAGAAAAAACAATTTGACCAATTCCGTTGGGATAAACGCAACTAATAGGTAACGTAATTAAAAATAACCATGAAATCGTTTGAAATTAAAAATATAACTACAGAAATTAAATTGATTGCTGCTATCAGTATCATCAGTTTATTTATTATGTTGTTTGGAAAATATAATGAAGATTGTTATCGAATGGTATTGGAACAACTGGCATTATTCAGCGATTTTAAAATTTTTAATTTTCGTATCTGGCAGTTTTTTACGTATAGCTTTTTGCATAGTGGCGTACTGCATTTACTGCTCAATATGGTTATGCTGTATTTTTTCAGTCAGTTGTTTTTTACGTTTTTTAATTACAAGCAATTCTTAAAAGCTTATTTTTCAGGCGGAATTGCAGCTGGTATTTTCTATTTTTTGATTTCTAATTTGGTAGGATTTCAAAGTTTTGTAATAGGAGCATCGGGTGCCGTAATGGCAGTGTTTTTTACGGTAGTGGGATACCGCCCCAATATGCGGGTACAACTGATAATTTTTGGAAACATTGCAATATATTACATTGCCCTTGCGTTTTTATGTTTTGATTTGTTCCAGTTGTTTTTTGATAATGCAGGCGGACATTTAGCACATATTGGCGGAAGTATTTTCGGTTTTTGTTACGGAAAATGGCTGGGCGGATTTTCACTAAAAACGGTAAAAAAAGCAAAAGCCAAAAGCCATTTAAAAACAGTTCATAAGATTAATCAAACCAAAAATAAAACAGATAATAACACTGTTCAAAAGCAAATAGATGTTATCTTAGACAAAATAAGCAAATCGGGATACGACAGCTTAACGCAAGAGGAAAAAGAATTTTTGTTTAAGCAAAAATAAATGTATGAAAAAACTGAATTGGTTTAATAAACTTGCCTTTTTTTTAAATATAGTGTTAGTAACTCTAACATTAATGGGCTATTTATTACCATCAATGGCACCCAAGCTTTTTCCTTTCTTATCCGTTTTAACCCTTATTTTACCCACGCTTTTAATATTGAATCTGGTCTTTGTTGTTTATTGGGCACTTCAGTTTAAACGACAAGCACTTCTGTCGATTATTGTATTTTTAATCGGATATACGTTTTTTGCCAAATTCTATAAATTCACTTCAAAAAACGAAGAACCCTTTGAAACCGATTTTACCGTTTTAAGTTACAATGTGCGGTTGTTTAATTTATTTGAATGGATGCCTGACGAGAATGTTGCCGAAAACATTAAACTATTTATTGAAAAACAAAATCCGGATATTATCTGTTTTCAGGAATTTTCAAAATCGGCTGATTATAAACTGGACGATTACAAATTCAGACACATCATCATGCACGGCAACAAGATAAAAACCGGACAGGCAATTTACTCTAAATTCCGAATTATTGATCAGGGAGAAATAGCCTTGCCAAGTTCTGATAACAATGTGGTTTATGCCGATATTGTAAAAAACAAGGATACCATTCGCGTGTACAGCATTCATTTACAGTCGGTAAATATCAGTCCGGATATTAATGAAATAGATGAACGTAAATCTAAACGTATTTTTAACCGTTTAAGCGAAGCTTTTAAAGTGCAACAATTGCAATCTGAACTAATTCAGGAGCACATGAAAGATTTCAAAGGGCACAAAATTATTTGTGGTGATATGAATAATACGGCTTTTTCGTATGTTTATAAAAATATCGTAGGTAATATGAACGATGCTTTTGTTGAAGCAGGAAAAGGTTTCGGACAAACGTATAACTATAAATATTACCCGGCACGCATCGATTATATTTTAGTTGACAATATATTTGAGGTAAAAGAATTTAAAACCTTTAACGATTTCAAAAATTCAGACCATTTTCCCATTATGGCACGATTGAATTTTAATAGAGATAAAAAAAAGGATAACTAAAATGCTATCCTTTTTTATCAATTTATTTTTTTAAGTAGTAAAAAACTTCAAAACCGTAATCTTCTGGTCGGTCACCGCCATCAGAAATTAGTTTCAGTTTTATATCTGTAGCATTGATAGATACTATTTCACCTTCTAAAAGGTAACCATCTTCATCAACTAAAGAAACCATTTTGCTTGTTGATTCATAAGTCCATGTACCTGGAAAATTAGATGTAGCACAATCTTCTTCATCATGATAAACTTCATCTTTTAAACCACCGGTTTTTATGTCGAAATAATCATACTCACAGCCTTCAGTACTTAAATTACCAGATTGAACCAATTCCCCATCCTGATATACTTCTCCTGTAACCATATCCCATTTACCAACTAAAAGTGTTGATGTATTGTCAACTGGTTGTGGTTCTGGTTTGTCGTCATCTCCACAACTAACTAAAGATAAAGACAATAATGCTGAGAAAAGTATTAATTTTTTCATAAATAAATGTTATTAAATTTTTAGTAAAGATAGTCTTATAAAATTAGATAAGCAACAACAATAAAAAAAGAGGTTTCAATTTGAAATCTCTTTTTTTATTTTATTAAAGTTTGTTCTTTCAGATAATCAACTGCATGCCTACCTTCGTTAAAAAGCAAATCTAAAATACTTAAATTATTTAAATAACCGTGTTTGTCGTCAAAAACCTGGGTGTACGATTCAAAAGTGTTTGGGTCTTTTTTGCCGTTTGCCAAATGTCTGAAATCGGTTTGCTGAACTTCTCTAAAGAACTCTTCGGTTTTTGTGTACGGAATTTTTATTCCTAAACAATCGGTTACAATTTCGTGGATTTGAAAGTTCAAATCCATTAAAAAAATATGTTTTTTTTCAAAAACCGGACGAATATCATCTTCAAAAAATTCAAAATAAGGTGATGTTCTGTAAGCGGCTTCTAACGATTTAAAATGTTGTTTTTGCCAGTTAAAATCGTTTTCAATCTTAATATCGCGGTATTTTTGGTGTATTTGTTCCTTATTGTGTTTAACGGGTATGTTTAACAACTGCAAACCGTTTGCACTATAAATGTACATACGGTTGCGGTTGGTTTGTTTCTGAAAATTATCATCTGTTTCAAATACTACCGAGTTGGCTTGCAACATGGCTACAAAATGACTTACAGACGGAAAATAGGTTGGATGTATTAAAAGATCCATTAATAATTATATTTTTTTGCTTTGCGTTTTTTTACGAAACTATACACTGCCCAACCTGCTAAAAGAATCACGAAATAGATAAAGAAGCTGTGCGGTTTTCCTGTTCCGTGTACTGTTGTAAACAGGCGTTCCCAACGAATTTTATCAATTAATTTACTCATTGGCACATTTGGATCCATACTCATCCAGATAAATACGGGTTTGCCCACAATGTGATCAGCAGGTACAAAACCCCAGTAACGACTGTCTTCTGAACGGTGACGGTTATCACCCATCATATAGTAATAATCTTGCTGAATGGTATAAGATGTTGCCGGTTGATTGTTTATATAGATAGAACCATCGCTTTTAACTTCCAGCTTATTGTGTTCGTAATCGGTAATGATGGCTTTGTAAAAAGGGAGTGTTTCCTCGTTTAACTGAACCACTTCGCCCTTTGCCGGAATATGGATAGGTCCTAAATTATCTAAATTCCAAGGTTTTGTGTGTGGGAATATAGCAAGCATCCCTTTTCTGTATGGATGGAATTCAGTGCCTTCTGAAATATTTCTTTTTATATCTTTTACATGAGAAAGTTGCTTCAACTTATTGACGTTTTCTTCTGTCAATGCGTAAAAATAATAGATTTCGGTTCTCATTTGTTGGAATCCTTCAGTAATACCTAAATCTCTATACAGAAAGTTAATATCTAAGGGGGTACCATCTGTAGTTACTGTATAAGAATACTGAATTTTTGCACGATCACCTAAATCTAACACTTGATTGTTGATATAAACAACACCGTCTTTTATTTGTAAGTTATCTCCCGGAAGACCAACGGTTCTTTTTACATAGTTTGATTTTTTGTCTAATGGTTTGTCCGCTCTTCTTCCCGAACGGTCAAAAAACTGATAAACGGTATCTGCAGGCCAGTTAAATACCATAATGTCATTATGAGCAGGTTTTTCAAACCCGGGCAAACGCATTTCGGGTATCTGCGGAAATTTGCTGTACGATTTTACTTTTGCTAAAGGAATGGTATCGTGCACCATTGGGAAAGCTATGGCTGTTTGTGGAACACGAGCTCCGTAATTTACTTTGCTGACAAATAAAAAGTCGCCTACCAATAGTGTTTTCTCCAGTGACGAAGTAGGAATGGTAAAGGGCTGTATAAAAAAAGTATGGATAATGGTTGCAACAACCACTGCAAATAAAATAGAACTTACAGTTTCGCCTCCTTCGGTTTTAGCTTTTAAGCTGCGGTTGGGTATATGTGTAACATTCTCGAAATAATTTACATAATACACATAAAAACCTAAAGTTACCACACCCAAAATAGTGTCGGTAGTAGAGTTTTTACCAAAACTGCGCAAGGTTTCTACCCAAACAACCGGAAACATAATTAAATTTACAATGGGAATAAAAAGTAAAATTACCCACCATCTTGGTCGGTTGATAATTTGCATTAAAACTACTGCGTTGTAAACCGGTACTGCGGCTTCCCAAGCTTTTCTCCCTGCTTTAATGTATAATTTCCAAGTACCCAAAAAATGAATTACCTGAACGGCAAGGAAAAAAATAAACCATTGTTTAAATGTCATGACCTAATATTTTTTAACGAATGTAATTTTTTTTGATTAATTAACCTAAATTCAAAACATCTTTCATACTAAAAATGCCTTTTTTGCCTTTGATCCATTCGGCAGCGACTACGGCGCCCAAAGCAAACCCCTGACGGGAAAAGGCTGTGTGTTTGATTTCAATTTCATCTACAGCCGATTTATAAAACACGCTGTGCGTGCCCGGAACGTCTTCTATTCGTTTGGCATCAATGTGGATTTGGTTTTCAGAAGGATTCTCCAGGGTCCAATTGGTATAATCAGTTGCGGCGATGATTCCGTCTGCTAAAGAAATGGCTGTTCCGCTGGGAGCGTCTAACTTTTGAGTATGATGGATTTCTTCCATAGAAACATTGTACTCTTTGATATTTGCCATTAATTTTGCCAAATAAGCATTTAGCTCAAAAAACAGATTTACACCCACGCTAAAGTTTGATCCATATAAAAAAGCCCCATTTTTCTCATTGCATAAAACCACCATTTCATCATATTGTTCCAGCCAGCCAGTTGTGCCTGAAACCACCGGAATGTTGTAGTTAAAACAAGTGCTGATATTTTCTGTGGCAGCTGTCGGTATGCTGAAATCTATGGCAACATCGGCATTTTCTAAACCATTGAAATCATTTTCTTCGGTTTTTTTCAGAACAATTTCGTGACCACGTTCTAAGGCAATTTTTTCAATTTCTTTGCCCATTTTTCCGTAACCAAGTAAAGCTATTTTCATAAAATTAAAATCTGTAACTAACGTTTAAATTAAGGTGATTTTGGTTGATCACCGGATTGTATTCTAAAGTGGGTTTAAACGAAAGATCTTCATCTACGTTAAACTGCTGTAAATGTGCGTCAACATTGGCATCAACAATATTTAAGATATAAATACCAATGGTAATAAAAAGCGATAAATCGCGGTTTCGCTGGGCATTTCGTTGTACGGTTATTAACTGATCTTTCGTGTATCGCCCTACTTTCGGATTATCGGTTTGATCAATTCCCCGCAAACGCAATTTGTATTCATTGCGGGCACGGTTGTATGCTTTTTGGTTGTCTATATAAAAATACAGACTGGTGCCCATTCCGCCATAAACCAACGGAATTTTCCAGTAACTTCTGTTATAAAATTGTCCCAATCCCGGTAAAACAGCTGAATAAAACGCTGCTTTTGACGGCGATAAAGGATCTGTTGCCCGGGCATATTGTTCTAACTGTTTCGGCAAAGCAATTTTTAAAGAATCGGTTTGTGCCTGCAAACTTCCGAAAAACAGACAAAAAACAATGATATAGAATTTAGAAAACACTATTTGCTTAACAATTTAATAATACGCTCTAAATCTTCGGCAGAGTGAAACGGAACATTGATTTTTCCTTTTCCGTTTGCAGCAATCTTCACATCAACTTTAGCACCAAAGAAATCGGTAAAAATCTTTTGCTGTGCGTTAGAAATGGTATAAGTCATTTTTTTCTTTGCAGCCGGATTGTTCTGGTTTAGCAAACCTTCCTGGTAGGCTTTTACCAAAGCTTCGGTTTCGCGTACCGATAAATTTTCCTTGATGATTTTGTGATAAATATCGGTTTGTGCATCGTGATCTTCAATATTGATGATGGCACGACCATGACCCATAGAGATAAATCCGTCACGGATACCGCTTTGAATAATCGGATCTAAACGCAATAAACGCAAATAATTGGTAATGGTTGAACGTTTTTTACCTACACGATCGCTCATTTGCTCCTGAGTTAACTGGATTTCATCAATTAAGCGTTGGTACGACATCGCAATTTCAATGGGATCCAGATCGTGACGCTGAATGTTTTCAACCAATGCCATTACCAAAGAATCATTGTCGTTTGCAATGCGGATGTATGCAGGAACAGTTTTTAAACCGGCTAATTTAGAAGCACGTAAACGCCGTTCGCCCGAAATTAATTCGTATTGATTAAAATCGATCTTGCGAACAGTAATAGGTTGAATAACGCCTAATTCTTTGATAGAAGTTGCTAATTCTTTTAATGCTTCTTCGTTAAAATTGGTTCGCGGTTGAAACGGATTCACTTTAATGGTATCCAGTTCCAGTTCAATAATGTTGCCAACAACTTTATCGGCATTGGTATCTTCAACCGATTTTATATCGTTTGCCGGATCTTTTAAAAGTGCCGATAACCCACGACCTAACGCTTGTTTTTTTACTGCTTTTGCCATTTTAGTTGTTGCTGTTTTTTTGAATAATTTCCTGAGCCAGACTCAAATAATTGCTTGCACCTTTACTTGCCGCATCGTAATTAATGATGCTTTCACCAAATGACGGAGCTTCGCTTAACTTTACATTACGTTGAATAACGGTTTCAAAAACCATATCGTTAAAATGCTTTTGAACTTCGTCAACCACCTGGTTTGACAAACGCAAACGGGAATCATACATTGTTAAAAGCAATCCTTCAATATCTAAATTAGGGTTATGGATTTTTTGAACACTTTTAATGGTGTTCAACAATTTACCTAAACCTTCTAATGCGAAATATTCGCATTGAATAGGAATAACCACCGAATCGGCAGCTGTTAACGCATTTAAAGTCAGTAATCCCAACGATGGCGCACAGTCTATTATGATATAATCGTATTGGTCTTTCACCGAAGCCAATGCTTGTTTCAGCATATATTCGCGGTTTTCTTTATCTACCAATTCAATTTCTATAGCTACCAAATCAATATGTGCCGGAATTAAATCAACATTTGGAGCAGAACATTCCAATGCGGCATCTTGTGGTGTAACAGTGTGTTCTAAAATTTGATAGGTTCCCGCTTCAACACTTTCAACATCAATTCCCAATCCCGAAGTGGCATTTGCTTGCGGATCGGCATCAATCAGTAATACTTTTTTTTCTAATGCACCTAACGATGCCGCTAAATTAACAGATGTGGTGGTTTTTCCAACACCACCTTTTTGATTCGCGATAGCAATGATTTTACCCATTTTTTCTTTACAAAAATTTGAAGTGTAAAAATACAATTAATTATCTTAACTAAAAATGCTTATTTTATTTTATCATTTCTTTTAGAAAACATTTTGGTTAAGTTTTTGGTATGGTGTTTAAATTCAACATACATCGGGCACTAAAATAAATTTCTGTACGTTAATTTTAATGAAAATACCGCCGATGGTTTTTATGTAATAGGTATTTTTGCGGAATATTATGTTTATAAGAATGAATATTAAAAAACAAACTTGTTTATTTTTTTTGTTTATTGCTGTTAAATCAATGGCTCAAACCGATTCGTTACGTATTAAAACCGATTCAATTCAACAACCGGTTGAAGATATTTTATCTACTGATGTAATGATTGATAGTGTGGTTCAGCCTGTTAAAAATAAAGATGTTGTGCGTATAGTTGATGCATTTGCTTATACAATGACATCGCCTGTTCGATGGGAAAAAGATGATTGGCTGACGGCGGGCGGAGTAATTGGCGGAACAATGCTTTTATCTTTAGCAGACAAACCGGTATATGATTTGATGAATAACAATCGTTCCCGATTTTTTGATAATTTGGGTGAATTTGGTTATCACAATGGTAAACCTTACGCCGCAGCGATAGTTGCAGGTGGTTTTTACGCTACGGGTTGGATTATTAACGATGAATGGACAAAAGAAACGGCAGCCATTCTAACATCGGCTTATTTAACATCGGGTGTTTTACAAAGTTCCTTAAAAAAAATAGTGGGGCGGGCAAGACCCAGCGAAGGCATAGGGAATTATGAGTTTCATCCGTTTAAAAATGATCCGGGATTCAGTTCTTTTCCATCAGGACACTCACAAATTGCTTTTGTAACGGCAATGGTTCTTGCAGAACGGGTAGATAAAACCTGGTTAAAAGCAGTCTTTTATACCGGTGCAGCTGTTACTATTGCAAGCAGAATGTATGCCAATGCCCACTGGATTACCGATGTTACTTTTGGAAGCGTGTTAGGATATTTTTGTACTAAAACGGTAATTAAACGTTTTGAACAAAATAAATACGGCAAGACTTTTTCAGGTTATACTCATAAAAATAAAATCAAATGGCAAATCATTCCATCTTATAATGGAGTAGGAGTGATTGGTACGTTTTGATGGGGAGATTTTTGAGGGTAAATAATATATTTAAGTACATAAAAAAATCCGTTCTTTTGGAACGGATTTTTAATGGTAATTTCACTTGTATATTATTGTAGTACCTTGTGACGGTTATCTTTGATATCGGCATTTTGATACATGGCACTGTAAATTAAGTTTTGTACCATTTGGCGGTTGTTTGTTCCTACTTTTTGTTTGTAAGTTAAGTAATTTGGTAAATCAACTGCTTTGGTGATGTTTTTGGTTTTAACCATATACACACCGTTACGGCCGTTGATTAATTTAGATGTTTCGTTAATTTTTCTTCCTAAAGCGTTACCAACAACTAAAGGCTCTTGGAAACCGTTTACCATTGGGTTTGCACCTGTTACATCAATAGCATTTACGATTCCGACTTTTGCGTTTTCAGAAACTTCTTCTAAGGTGTTTCCTGCCATTTGCTTGCGGATGATTTCTGCTTTTTTCTCATTCATTAAAATAGGTTCAACTACTGAACGGGCATCTTCTGCATCCATTAATTCTGTATCGTTGATGTTTACTAATTTTACAACTAAATAACCATCTGCTGAATCGAATTTTTTAACATCGCCCACTTTCGTTTTGCTGTTAGATGCCCAACGAATAGCATCGGTATGTGAACCTTCAACACCTATTAATTGTTCATCAAAAGGATTGATTTTTGTAGCCGGGAAAGAAGTTAAACCTTGAGCGGTTGCTTCTTTAGCGAAATCTTTTCCACTTTCAACATTTTCTAAGAACTTGTTAGCTTGTGAATAAATCTGATCCTGTGTTTTTGTAGATGATTCTATTTTTTTAGCGATTGTTGCTAACTGAACACCTTCTTTTTCGTTTATTTTATCAACTTTTAAAACGTGGAAACCAAAATCTGATTCTACAATTCCTAATTTACCTATCGGGTTGTTAAAGATGTATTGGTCAAACGTTGGAACCATTTGTCCTTTTTGAATATTTGGATATTTTCCTCCGGTTGCTTTTGAACCAGAATCATTAGTGTTTTCTGTAGCTAATGCAGCAAAATCTGCACCACTTTGGGCTTGTTTTAATAAAGCTTCTGCTTTGGCTTTTGCCTCTTCTTTTGTTAAAGAAACAGTGGCGTCAGCTCTCATAGCTCCTTTATAAGCAATTAAAATATGCGATGCATCAACGGTTTCTGTAGTATTCTTTTTAGCGATTACTTTAGATACGGCATAATAATCGTTAAATACGTATGGTCCGTAAATTGATCCTATTGGTTCATTGAACAATTTTTCAGCGTGTTCAGCAGGTAATTGTTCTTTTGCGTAGTAAGTTGAATCAAACGGAACGTCAGAATTTAAATTAACAAATTCTCTAACATCTGTTGCTTTTGTAAATCCTGAAATAGTATCATTTTTATTGGTAGTTTGGTTAAAAATTACCGATGGTTTCAATAAATCCTCCACTAATTGTTTTGCTTGTGCTTCGTCTTCTTTAGAAGGTTTGTTGGCAACAAAAACATATTCTACCTTGCGGGAAGGAGTGGTCTTAAATTGTTTTGCGTGTTTCTTAACATACGAATTAATTTCGTCATCGGTTACTTTTACCTGATCGTCATTCACTGTATTGAAAGGAACGGTAACGTAATCAAAAGATACTTTTGTAGCCTCGTTTTTGTAAGCTATTTTAGCTTCTGCCGTAGTGGTTACAATAGCACCTTTGATCATATTCATATACATTTGTTCTTTAGCGAAATCGCCTAACTGATCTTCGTAAGCCAACCAAGCGTTCCATTGCTGTGCGCCTGCGGCTTTCATTTGTGCTAAAAAGGTATTGAATTTGTTGATGTCAAATTGTCCGGCATCATTTAAGAACTGTGGGTTTTGAGAAAAACTTGGGTGTGTTTTAATAACATTTATCAATTGATCTTTTCCTAAACGCAAGCCGGCTTTGTCTAACTGTTCGTTAAACAAAATGGTACGCACTTCGCTAGTCCATACCTGATTGTATAGTTGTGCACCTTTGCCCTGACCGCTTTGTTCAAGGTTGTTGATTTTATTTGTGTAATCGGCTGCTGAAATTGCAGTACCGTTAACTTCACCAACGTTACGCGAAGTGAAATTGATGCCTCCGCTTAATAAATCTCCAGCGATAAATGCTAGTAAACAAAATCCGATTACACCAATAAGTAATCCCGATTTCTCTCTAATTTTCTGTAAAACTGCCATTTTATATTATGTGAAATTCTTTCAAGGAGCGAAAATACAATTATCTGTTAAATAAAAAAAAAGAATAGCAAAAAATACACTTTATTTTAGTGTATTAATTATAAGATAGTCAATGAAACCGTTTTAATTCTGGTGTTTGTAGCTGCCAGAATTTTTATTTTGAATGGTTTTATGGTAATCACTTCTTTAACTTTTGGCTGACGTTTTAAATGGTTAAAAATAAATCCGCCTAATGTATGATAGTTTTCTGATACGGGAATTGACACTCCGAATTTTTCCTCAATATCATCAATTTCCAGGGTTGCCGAAAAAATAAATTCTTTTTCTGATAGTTGTTTAGCAATCAATGTATCGTCGTGCTCATCGGTAATTTCGCCAAAGAGTTCTTCTATAATGTCTTCTAAAGTAACCAATCCCACAATATCGTTTTCCTTATTTTTAACCAGTGCAATTGATTTTTTCCGAAGTGTAAGTGTGTTTAAAAGGTCTTTTATCAGCAAATCGTCATAAACATACACAAACGGACGGATGAAATTTTCTATGGGTTGTTCCAGTTGTAATAAATCATAAGTATGCAAATATCCCGTAAAATGTTCACCGGTATCGTTCGTGATCAGAATTTTAGAAAAACCGGTATCAATAAATCTTTTGCGAATGGTTTCAATGCTATCGGTTTCGGATACAAACTCAAATTCATTACGTGGCGTCATGATTTCTTTTACTTTTACCTTTGGAAACGACAAGGCGTTTTTTAAAATTTCAAACTCGTTTTCTAACTGTTCTTGTTGGTTGCTTGACTGAATTTGCTGTGAAATGTATGTGCCTAAATCGCCGGTGCTAAGCAGGTTAAATTCGGTATCTTTGGCATGAGGATATTTTTTATATAACGATTTTTCGGTTATCGAGATAAAAAATTGTGCAATATTGCCGAACAATTTCAGTATAACTTGAATAAAAGGTTTTGCTGCCAGAATGATTTCATTGGCAAAAGGCTTAACGAAGGTTTGAGGGATAAATTTTGAGATAATGTATAGAGCAATCAGGAAAACGGCTATTTTCCACAAATCATCTGTTTCGTATGAATGTAAAAAAGTAGTAAAAAACAGTAAACTTAATACGGTAATAAAAATGCTGTTACCCACTTTTAATGAACCGATAAATAAGCGAGGCTGTTCGGTAACTGTTTTTAGATAATGGTTTTTGTCTTCGTTTTTTTTAGATTCTAAATTCAGGTAAATTTTATTTGCATTAGAATACGCAATCATTAACCCTGAACAGATCAGTACACAAATGCTGAAAAATATGAATCCAAAGGTGATCATTTATTGTTTGTTTTGCGGAAAACGTTTAATGCTTCTCAACCTAAAGATAAACATAAAGATTGCTGCTGCTGCTAACAATAAATTTATTAGATAATCTTCATTGTTTGTATAAGCTGCGTAAGCCTGGTAAATAAAAAATAAACCAAATACTAAATAAAAATAGGCTATAATTTTATAAATTTTCATTGTTCACTTCTTTTAATTCGGCACGATTTTGCTGTGCATTTACAATTTTAAAATTTTGATCGAAATCTACTCCGATTCCATCAAAAAAACTTTTGTTTTTATCGGTCACCTTAAAATAATGTTCAGTAAAAAACCAGCTGTTTTTTTGATCGTAATACATTTGGTTGGTCTCTAATACTTTACCGTCGTGTGATGTAATTTTAACATCACCAATCAAATGAATAATTCCGGTTTTGTTGTAAACAGTTGCTTGATTGGCAACTATGTAATTTTTATTTTTGTTGCTGTCGTAAACAGTTACTTTAACTCCTTTGGGAAAATGGTTAAACGGATATTTTGCCTTGCCGTAATCTAACATCTTAACCGCGTACATTTCAGCTTTTATTTTTGCAGAATCGGTGTACTTTACGTTAATAGAATCGGCTTCGCCGGAGGCAAATAATTGTTTTTTACTTAAGTTCTGAATGTCTTTTAATTCGTTGTTGCAAGCAGTCAGAACAAATGTTAAAACAGTAATATGAGCAAAATATCGTTTCAATTAATTAAATTTTCTGCGTTTAAACCAAACATCGCTGAAAGAAAAACCTACGTTAATGCCGTAATAGTTTTCTTTAATCAATCCCATATTGGTATTACCTCTTTGACCGTATTCAAAACCAATGTTGACGTTAGAATTACTCATCATTGTTCTGCTAAAAGGTACAGGTAAGCCGATGCCGATATTTGCATTTAAACCTTTAATTTCTTCATTATTTATCACTAAACCGGTGTTTTCGTAATTGACACCTGCACGGTAAGTAATTTTTTCAAAATAAGAGGCTATAGAATTATATTTGGGTATGTAAAAACCACCTACGCCAATTTTCATATAATCGTTGTAATGAGCGTTGTCATACTTATAAAACGAGTTGTATTTTGATGTTTGTGTTGATGTATATTCTGCACCAACAAACCATTTAAAACGATTGCCAATACCCACGCCAATTGAATAGTTCATTGGCAATAACATCTTTTCGTTTTCAGCAATTTCGTTAGACGAATCAATCTCATCAAGACTGCCGCTGCTGTTTAATTTTACCGTATTTCTTATTTTTTCCTGATCGTTTTTTAACTTCATTTCAGGGCTAAAAGTAGCACTTGCGAACAACGTTAGATTCTTGTTTAACGGTTGTTCGTAATTTAAACCAGCATTAACGGTAAGCCCGCTGTAATTATTAAGATATTTGTAACGTGTACCTCGGTCTAATGCCACACCTTCGCCGTTATCGGTGATAAATTTGGTAAGGCTGGTTTCGGTATCGCCAAAGATATAAGCACCATCAACACCAATACTGAAATTTTTGTTGATTTTATAACCCAACCCCAAAAAAGTTCTGTTTAAACCACCTTCACCTATATATTGGCGGGCTTCAGTCATTCCTTTATCGTTAATGCTTGTATTCTGTATATTGTATCCTACAAAAGAATAAGGCATGATTCCTGCAACTACCGTAAGATCGCCGGCAGGGAAAGCTAAAGACAAATAATCAAATGAGCCACTTGTGGTTTTTTCTTTTCCGTTTTGGTTTTCCAGATTGTTCCCTTTGTAAGACGCACCCATTGAAAAAGTAGTGGTTTGCAACTTGGCATACGACGCAGGGTTTAGTGTGTTAATGTGTAAACTATCACTGAAAACCGCCAAAGCACCCATTGATTTTATTTCGTTTGAGCCTTTAAAGTGTTTGTCACCAAAACCATAATAAGAATATGGAGAAGCAGTACCTTGTTGTGCAAAACTGTTTGAAATACTTGCCAAAGCGGCTGCCAATATTATTTTTTTAATCATTTGATACGATGTGTTGATGTAACAAAAATAAACTTTCTAATAAAAAGTTTGGATTGGCAAAGATGCTATTTTTTAAACGGTTTACCAAAAATTCAGAATTTCCGCCTGTTAAAATTACTGTTAAATTCTCATCTTGATGTTTAAAATGATCAATAAAAGCTTCAATCTCAGCAATAACACCGTTTAAAACCCCCGATTGAATAGATGCCGAAGTGGAATTTCCAACAAAAGAATGCAGCTCTGAAATTTTTTCTAAAGGCAGATTTGCAGTATAATCGTGCAAGCTTTTATAACGTAACCCAATTCCCGGAGAAATAGCTCCGCCGTGGTATTGATCCTGATTATTGATAAAATCATAAGTAAGACAAGTGCCTGCGTCGATGATCAACCTGTTTTGGTTGGGATATTTCAAAGTGGCACCGGCTGCTAAAACAATTCTGTCGATACCTAAAGTGGCAGGGGTGGCATATAAATTTTTAAAAGGAATAGGAGATTCGTGTGTTACAATAATTAAATTACCTAGTTTTTTGAGGTTTTCAATAACTTCAGAAGGTAAATTTCCAACAGAAGAAAGGATAATATCAACACAATTTTCTATTCCCTGAATTTGTTTGGATATATTTTTTATTAATTTTTCGTTGTTGGTAATCACCAATTGTTGTAATGTACCGTTTTCATATACAGCGACTTTGGTTCTGGTGTTACCAACATCAATACAAATAATCATAATTTATCGGGCATATAAGAACAAAGATAGTTAAATTTTTTTTTGAAAAAGTTAGGAAAAGTTTAAAAAAAGCTTCTATATTTGCAATCGCTTTTGAGAGGTTGTTTATCTCGCAAAACGGTACCTTAGCTCAGTTGGTAGAGCAACGGACTGAAAATCCGTGTGTCCCTGGTTCGATTCCTGGAGGTACCACAAAAACTGTTTCAATCTTTGAGACGGTTTTTTTTTGTAATATGTCTTACTTTTTACTAAACGGGGCGGTCTTTTCATCACAATCTTTTTGCTTATACCTAACAAAAAGGATTTTTTTTGGTTTCAAAATATAGCAGAACTTGCTAAAAGTAATCCCTTTTATAAATGGCTGTTAAATGTAAAATTACTGTTCTAAAAAATAGAAGATAATTTGGATATTAATGTTATTTATTCAGTAATCAATTTTTTTATTACATTTACAGTATAAGTAACTGAAAAATATTGTTTTATGAAGAAAATAATTACTTTTTTTGTTTTTTGCTTTACTTCTATAATGTTTTGCCAAGCGCAATACCTGGATACCAATTTTGGAAATCAAGGAAGTGTTTCAGAAATTTTTACAGGAAAACAATCACGTCCAGAAGAGATTATTTATCTTGATGATGGTAAGTTTCTCATATTATCGTTCAGATATGATTTTTTTGCTGGAATGTGGTCTAATTTTGATTTTTATCTTTCAAGATATCATGCTAACGGAAAAATTGATACATCGTTTGGAACAAATGGTTTTTTGGTTTATTCATCTCCAAGTACTTCCCAAAGAGCTCCGCTTCTAAATATGTTTAAATTGAACGATGGTAAAATTATGGTGCATTGTTATCATGACAATAGTACCAGATTAATACGATTTTCAAGTATAGGTGTAATTGATAGTAGTTTTGGAACAAATGGTGAGGTAAATCTTTCAACAGGTGAGTATTATAAAATAGTTCAAACAGCGAACAATAAGTTTCTTTTGTTAGGACAGTATTATGATGGTTATAACAATATGTATCAATTTGCCCGATTAAATACAAATGGTACTTTTGATACAACTTTTGGTACAAATGGTACAAAAATAGTTGACCCTACAGCATACCGATTTGATTTAATATCCGATATAGCATATACTACCGATGATAAAATAATTACTATTGGTATGTCATATGACAGTTCAACAACAACTAAAGGGGTTATTGCACGATTTACTTCATTAGGAGTTTTAGATACGAGTTTTGGAACAAACGGTTTGGTAACATTAGATGTGAATACACCAGGAAATAATGCGCTTTTAAAAAATGTTGCGATACAGCAAAATAATGGGACAATTGTAATTTGTGGTGATGCAATGTCACCTGGTGGTACAGGTGGTTTTTATGGGGCACAACCTTTTTTAGCAAAGATAAATAAGAACGGAACAATGGTGAAACAGTTTGGAACAAATGGTATAAAATATTATAATACAATTTTTCAGGCAAACGATTCTTTTACAGGTATAAATTTCCATAACAATACCATTTTAATATCGGGTACGGCATCAAAGCCTTTTCCATATATGCAAACCTTTTATTACTTACGGTTGGTTAATAATGATGGCAGTGATGTGATTGATTTTGGTAATAATGGTATTATGTTATTAAATTTAGGCACAACAACTCCTGATGTTGTAAATCATTTCAATAAAACGCTTATTGTAGATAATCAAATTTATGGTTTAGGAATGAGTACTTACATAAAAGGATTAGATTATGCTACTACATTTTTTAAACTAAAAAAGGGAACTTTAAGTAACAACGAGCAATTAGCTCAACAATTTAATATGTACCCTAATCCTGCAACCAATATAGTTAACATAACTAATAGTGAAAATTTAATGGTTAAAAAAGTTATTGTTTACGATATAGCAGGTAAACAATTGAGTACTCATATATTTAACAATGAACCAAACATACAACTAAACATAGAAAATTTAGCAAGTGGCAACTATTTGTTGCATTTGCATACCAGCCAAGGTGTTGCGGTTAAAAAGTTGATTAAATTGTAATATTTCAGATCGAAAAAGAAATGAATTTTCTTTGTTTTAAGTTGTTTCAAGTTCGTAATTTATTAACTGTGAAATTGTTTTAAATTATGATTTATCTAAGTTAAAAGAAAATTACTTAGAAGCTATAGTTTGATAAAACAAAAAATCGGTTATGAAACCGATTTTTTTGATTTATTCAACACCACTGAAAGTGCAATATAAAAAGCAATAATTACCGGAATAGCTTCAAATCTAAAAAATAAGAGCAACAATGCACAAATACCTAAAAATAGTAGAGTTATTTTGTTATCACTTAAATTTTTATTTTTTGTTTTTAATGAAAACAACGGGATTTCAGCATTCATAATAAATGCACTGAAAAGGCTTATAAATACCAATACATAGGGGTTACTGAAAATAGTGAATATCAAATCACTTGACGTAGTGTTGGTTATCATTGGAATGCTTAAAATAAATAATGCATTGGCAGGTGTGGGCAAACCAATAAAACTATCCGTTTGACGGGTGTCTATATTAAATCTTGCCAAGCGCATACAAGATCCCAAGGTAATGATAAAACCAATAAACGGAACCAGTTTCATATAAAAAGTTTCATCGGTAACAGCATATTGATCGTAGTTTTCCTGAATATGTGCCAGCATTTGATACATAGCCACACCAGGAACCACACCCGATGTTACCATATCTGCCAAAGAATCTAACTGAACACCCAACGGACTGGATACTTTTAAAACGCGAGCTGCAAATCCGTCCCAAAAATCTAAGAAAATTCCCATACAAACCCACAAAAAAGCCATTTGCAGGTTATCGTCAAAAGCGTAAACCAATGCAATTAATCCCGATAATAAATTTAAAAGAGTAATTGCATTAGGAAGGTGTTTTTTTATTGTCATCAATTTTATATTTTTATTGTAAAAACAAAAGTAAACAATAAGTTGTAAGTATTTAGAGTTCATATATTATAAAATTTTATAATCTTTGTAAAAAATAATTACGTGAAAAAACGTTTATATATATTGTCGCTGTTATTATGTACTGCTTTAATGCAGGCACAAACAGCAAGAAAATATTCCAATGAATTTTTAAACATTGGGGTAGATGCCGCTGCGTTTGGTATGGCAAACAGTGTTATTGCACAAACAGGCGATGTGAATTCGGGTTATTGGAATCCGGCGGGATTGGTTCATTTGCAGGATAAGCAAATCAGTTTAATGCACGCAAGTTATTTTGCCAATATCGCACAATATGATTATGCAGCTTTTGCAATGCCGATTGATGAAAAAAGTGCATTGGCAATTTCAGCCATTCGTTTTGGGGTAGATGATATTATGAATACCACCGAATTGATTGATCAAAACGGAAATATCGATTACAATAGAATTTCGTTATTTTCTACTGCCGATTATGCTTTTAATATTTCCTATGCACGTAAATTATCTGTCGAAGGATTGTCGTTAGGAGCCAATGCTAAAATTGTCCGCAGGGTAATTGGCGATTTTGCAAAATCGTGGGGATTTGGATTAGATGTTGGTTTACAATATCATACCGAAAATTGGAAGTTTGGATTAATGGCACGCGATATAACCACAACCTATAACGTTTGGAATATTAACGAAGCCGAATACGAAAAAATAAAAGATGCCGTAGAAGGACAAAATCAAACAGTGCCTGAAACCACCGAGCTTACGTTGCCAAAATTGCAATTAGGTGTAGCACGTGATTTTGCATTGACCGAGAAATTTAATCTGACAGCAGCAGCCGTTTTACATACCGAATTTTACGAAACCAATGCTGTTATTTCAACATCAGCGTTCAGCATTCAACCATCGGCAGGTTTTGAGTTTGGATACAACAAAATGGTGTTCGTACGTGCCGGAGTTGGGAACTTTCAAAACGAATTGCAAATTGACGATACTAAAAAGACCACTTTTCAGCCAAATGTTGGTTTAGGATTCAAGTACAAAGGTATTCAGGTAGATTACGCCTTAACCGATATTGGAGACAACAGTGCCGCTCTTTACTCAAACATTTTTTCATTAAAACTTGATTTAGGAATTTTTACAAAATCAAATGAATAATAGTATCCTAAAAATGAAACAGCAAATCATGTTAATGGTTTGTTGTTTTTCTTTTTTATCTTCTTTTGCACAGCCACAAATACTGACAGAAAATGCCGAGATAAGTGTTTTAACGTGTGGAACTGCTAATGAAATGTACACTCTTTTTGGTCACACGGCTTTGCGGGTTAAAGACAACGATCAAAATTTAGATGTGGTGTACAATTGGGGAATGTTTAATTTTAAAACGCCCAGTTTTTTACCTAAATTCATAAAAGGCGATCTGCTTTATTATTTAGATGTTGATCGTTTTGATGATTTTTTATATGCTTACACCAATGATAACCGGGAAGTTTTTGAACAACAATTGAATTTATCGTATGATCAAAAATTAAAAGTATGGAATGAAATCAACCGTCAGTTAAAAAGTAATGAACGCTTTTATACGTATGGATTTATCAGAAACAATTGTACCACAAAGGTTGTCGATGTTATAAATAAGGTGATCGATAAACCATTGACAGTTGATTTTCCGTCAAACAATCATTCGTATAGGTATATTTTGAACGATGGATTAGAAAATCATTATTTTGAAAAATTGGGCATCAATTTATTGTTTAGCTATCCAACCAACAAAAAAGCTGATTTAATATTTCTACCTTTAAAATTTAAAGATGGAATTGCATTTAATAAATCGATTTTAAAATCAGAAAAAAAACTAAATACGGTTAACGAAAAAGAAGAAAAATTCAGTTTTAATTCCATTTATACCTTATGGATTATAGTGATTATTTTTGCATTAGGAATTTTAAATGATAAAGCCCGGTTGTTGTATTTTGGATTCACAGCAATCTTTGGTTTGTTCTTGTTAGCAGTAAGTCTTTATACCAATCATGCCGAATTACATCTCAACGTACTGACATTGTTTTACAATCCATTGTTTTTAGTGGCATTATTGCTGAAAAATAAAAAAGTGTTAATTGCCGCCGCTGTATTAACAGCCATTGGTTTGATTTTTATGGGGATAGAGTTAATGATGGTTGCTGTACCATTGATCGTTCTGCATATTTTATATGTATTGGCATTGTTTTTGAATAAAGCAGCGTTGAAGTAAAAACTTAGAAAATAATAAAATGTTTGGTTTTTTTAAAAAGAAAAAAATACTTGAAGATATAATTCCAGATGGTTTGGTAGATATCCATTCTCATATTTTATATGGGTTAGATGACGGTGCAAAGTCGCTAAAAGAAACCCAAGATTTAATTAGTGATTTAAAATCGTTTGGTTTTAGTAAATTTATAGCTACACCACATACCACGCCGTTGGTTTGGGATAACACCAAAGAAGGTATTTTAAATCAATATGAAAAAGTAAAAAACGAATTGGGTTTCACGGATAAAAACCTGCGGGTAGCATCAGAGTATTTAATGGACGATTCATTTTTAAAACGTCTTGAAACAGAGAAACTCTTAACACTTAAAGATCATTTTGTATTGGTAGAAATGTCTTATTTAAATCCGCCGATTAATCTGTATGAAATTATTTTAGAGTTGAATTCACAAGGATATAAACCGGTTTTAGCTCATCCTGAGCGTTACAACTTTTATAAAAATGATTATGAAAGCTTTAAAAGATTAAAAAAGGCAGGCTGTTTGTTTCAAATGAATTTATTGAGCAGTGTAGGGTATTACGGCAGCAGCGTTACAGAAATTGCTGATTATCTTTTAAAAGAAAAAATGTACGATTTTGTGGGTAGCGATGTTCACCACCAAAAGCACATACAGGCTTTTTCTGCTGAAATCAGGTTAAAACACATCAATGAATTTGAATACGTGATAGAAAAAAATAATTTTTTCGCTTAAATTCAAAGGAGGTTTTCTTAGTATAAGGAAACCTCTAATTTTTTACTTCTAAAATACAAAAGCAACTTACTCACCTTAAATGATTTCGCTTACAATTTTATTCATTGATACAGTGAGATCTATAAATAAAAACGAGGCAAACTTTCAAATGCCCCGTAGTAAATGTTTTCACAACGGAATAATCCTTATTGTGAATTGCTTTCAGATTTATGATGCAATAATAAGAATATTTTTTAATATATAAAAATATAAGTGTTAATATTTTTTTATATTAGTGGTTCTTATAAAAATATAATAATATGAAAAAAATACTTGGATTAGATTTGGGAACGGATAGTACTTTATTGAGAAAAAAAGACCGCTCAGTAATAGAGCGATCTAATAAAGCAATTCACAATACTATAATCTCAAAATGACAAAGATTATAGTTGTTTACAAAAATATAGAATAAATATAGATTATAGTGAGTTTTTTTAAATTTTAATTTTGTTATATTTGCTTGAGTATTAAACGCTAATACTTACCCTTATGAAAACTAATAATATTCTCGGATTAGATTTAGGTGTAACCTCCATAGGCTTTGCTCACGTTACAGAAAGTGATAACTCTAATGAATCAGAAATAAAACAAATTGGAGTTCGGATAAATTCGTTAACTGTTGATGAACAGACAAATTTTGAAAAAGGAAGACCTTTTTCCATTAATGCTGACAGAACATTAAAAAGAGGGGCAAGAAGAAACCTTGACCGTTACCAGGACAGAAGAAAAAATCTGATTGAAGTTTTGACGAATTCAGGATTGATAAATTCAGAAAACAAATTGACCGAAAACGGAAAAAATACAACTCATTCCACTTGGTGTTTACGTTCAAAAGCCGTTACAGAACGAATTGAAAAAGAAGAATTTGCAAGAGTTCTATTGGCAATCAACAAAAAAAGAGGATATAAAAGTAGTCGAAAAGCAAAAAACGAAGAGGAAGGACAAGCTATTGACGGAATGGCTATTGCTAAAAGATTATATGAAGAAAACCTAACGCCGGGACAGTTAGCTTATGAATTATTGAAAGAGGGGAAAAAGTCCATTCCTGATTTTTATCGTTCCGATTTACAGGCTGAATTTGACAAGGTTTGGGATTTTCAAAAGCAATTTTATCCTGAAATTCTTACAGACGAGTTTTATAAAGAATTGCAAGGAAAAGGACAACGTGCTACATCAGCTATTTTTTATACAAAATATGGTTTCAATACAGCTGAAAACAAAGGGAACAGAGATGAAAAGAAAATCCAAGCCTATAAATGGAGAAGTGAGGCTGTTTCTCAAAAATTAGAAAAAGAAGAAGTAGCTTACGTAATTACCGAAATCAACAACAATTTAAACAACTCAAGTGGTTATTTGGGAGCTATTTCTGACAGAAGTAAGGAATTGTATTTCAATAAACAAACGGTTGGTCAGTATTTGTACGAACAGCTAAAAAACAACCGACATACACGATTAAAAAATCAGGTTTTTTACCGACAGGATTATTTGGATGAATTTGAAACGATTTGGAATACTCAGGCTCAATTTCATTCGGAGCTGACTAACGAACTCAAAGAAGAAATAAGAGATATTATTATTTTCTACCAACGAAAACTAAAATCCCAAAAAGGTTTAATCAGTTTTTGTGAGCTTGAAAGTAAAGAAGTTGAAATAAACGGAAAAAAGAAAACTATCGGATTCAGAGTTGCTCCGAAATCTTCTCCTTTGTTTCAGGAATTTAAGATTTGGCAATTTTTGCATAATCTTGAACTTCAAAACAAAAATGAAAACACAAAAAGGGAACTCGAAGAAGAAGAAAAAGAGTTGCTTTTTGAAGAATTAAATTTAAAAGGAAATTTATCCTCAAAAAAAGCTCTTGAATTATTACTTAAAAAAACTCAAGGCTATAATTTTAAGTTTTTTGAAAATCTGGAAGGAAATCGGACAAACAAAGTTTTATATGAGGCTTACTTGAAAATTATTGATATTGAAGGATATAACGTAAAAGAAATTCTAAAAGTAAAATCAAATAAAGATGAGGTTGAATTAGATGATTTAAAAGTTTCTGCAATCGAAATCAAAAATATGGTTCGGGATATTTTTGAAACCCTCGAAATCAATACCGAAATCCTTGACTTTAATGCAGAATTAGAAGGAAAAAAATTTGAAAAACAGCCATCTTATCAGTTATGGCACTTGTTGTATTCGTATGAAGGAGATGAGTCCCAAAGCGGAAACGAAAAACTGTATGAACTGTTAGAAAAGAAATTCGGTTTTAAACGGGAACATTCTCAAATTTTGGCTAATATAACGCTCTCTGATGACTACGGAAATCTTTCAACCAAAGCTATGCGAAAGATTTATCCGCATATTCGAGAGAATAATTACAGTACGGCTTGTGAGATTGTCGGTTACAGACATTCCAAACATTCTTTAAACAAAGAAGAATTAGAGAATAGAAAATTAGATGATACGTTAGAACTACTGAAAAAGAACAGTTTACGTCAGCCTGTAGTTGAAAAAATCCTCAATCAGATGATTAATGTAGTGAATACATTGATTGAAAAAAACAGCAAAAAAGACGAAAACGGAAATATAATCGAATATTTCAAATTTGATGAAATACGAATCGAATTAGCTCGTGAATTAAAGAAAAATGCAGAAGAACGTAGAGAATTAGACTCACAGGTTAGAGAAGGAAAATTGAGAAACGAAAAAGTTTACAAAATTCTTCAAACAGAATTCGGACTGAAAAATCCTACACGAAACGACATCATTCGTTATCGTTTGTACGAAGAATTAAAAAGCAACGGTTACAAAGATTTATATACAAATGAATATATCCCGAGAGAAATTTTGTTTAGTAAACAGGTTGATATTGAACATATTATTCCTCAATCTAAATTATTTGATGATAGTTTTTCCAACAAAACGGTTGTTTTCAGAAAAGACAATTTGGAAAAAGGAAATCAGACCGCTTTTGATTATATCAAAAATAAATATGGAGAAGCAAAACTAAATGAATTCATTACCCGAGTCGAAAGCCTATACGAATCAGGAAAGAAGAAAAAAGAAGAAGGAATATCAAAAGCAAAATATCAAAAACTCTTAAAACAAGAATCCGAAATCGGAGACGGATTCATAGAAAGAGATTTACGAGAAAGCCAGTACATTGCTAAGAAAGCAAAGGAACTTTTGTTTAAAATCACGAAATCAGTAGTTTCTACTTCGGGAAGCATTACGGACAGACTTCGTGAAGATTGGGATTTGGTTAATGTAATGAAAGAGTTGAATTTACCGAAATACAGAAGTTTAGGTTTAACCGAAATTCAGGAAAGAAAATTCGGTAAAAAAGTGGAAGTAATCAAAGATTGGACAAAACGAAACGACCATCGTCATCACGCTATGGACGCTTTGACCGTTGCTTTTACAAAACATAATCACATTCAGTATCTGAATTATCTGAATGCCCGAAAAAATGAAAACCATAAATTGCACAGTAATATAATTGCTATTGAAAATTTGGAAACCGAAAGCAAAGTTGATGACAAAGGCAATAAAAAACGAGTTTTTAAAGAACCTATTCCCAACTTCCGTCAGGTAGCCAAAGAGCATTTGGAAAATGTTTTGATTTCGCACAAAGCTAAAAATAAGGTCGTTACAAAAAATAAGAATAAAACCAAAAACAAGAAAGGTGAGAAAATTAAAGTAGAGCTTACACCGCGTGGGCAATTACACAAGGAAACGATTTATGGTAAATACCGTTTTTACCAATCAAAAGAGGAGAAAGTGAGTGCAAAATTTGATTTGGAAACGATTGAAAAAGTTGCCAATCCAGCTTATAAAAATGCTTTGCTTCAACGTTTGTCAGAAAACGGAAATGATCCGAAAAAAGCATTCGCAGGAAAAAATGCTTTGAACAAGACGGCAATCTACATTGATCTGGAAAACGACATCAAAGTACCCGAAACGGTGAAGTTGGTTTGGTTGGAGGAAGATTATTCTATCCGAAAAGATGTAACACCAGAAAACTTTAAAGATGAAAAAAGCATTGATAAAATTTTAGACGAAGGTGTAAAACGCATTTTAAAATCCCGTTTAAAAGAATTTGGCGGGGACGCTAAAAAAGCATTCTCTGATTTGGATAAAAACCCGATTTGGCTGAATAAAGAAAAAGGAATTTCCGTAAAAAGAGTCCGAATAAGCGGAGTGAAAAATGCAGAACCATTACATTACAAAAAAGACCATTTCGGAAACGATATTTTAGACGAAAAAGGAAAGAAAATTCCGATTGATTTTGTAAGTACGGGAAATAATCATCACGTGGCAATTTACAGCGAGCCGGCTTTTGATAGGAAAAATCAGCCCATTTTGGATGAGTATGGAAACCAAAAATACAACTTACAAGAAAAAGTTGTTTCGTTTTTTGAAGCGGTGGAGCGAGTGAACCAAGGTTTACCTATAATCGACAAAACGTGTAATCAGCATTTAGGTTGGCAGTTTCTTTTTACGATGAAACAAAATGAAATGTTTGTTTTCCCGAATGAAGTAACGGGATTTAGTCCGAGTGAAGTTGACTTGTTAGACCCAAAAAACAAGAAAATGATTAGCCCAAATTTGTTTAGGGTGCAGAAGATTGCGACTAAAAATTATTTTTTTAGACATCATTTAGAAACCACAGTTGAAGAAAAAAAAGAATTAAAAGATATTGCATATAAACCTCAATTAGGACTAAATGCTATTAATGGGATAATAAAAGTCCGTATCAATCATTTGGGAGATATTGTAGGTATAGGAGAATATTAGATAAAAAAAGCATAAACCAATGAATCGTTCAGAGTTTTTAAAATCGTTAGGGCTTGGTGTAGGAGGTTTGGTATTGCCCAAAACTTCGTTTATCAGCAGTCAGCGTATCAAAATTTACGATAATTATGTGAGGGGTTTGTACTATTATAAATTCAAGGAGGTTCAGCACCAATTAAAAGAAGGAGATGCTTTAATATTGATTAGAAATCGGGAAAATGTCCACGATTTGTATGCTATTGAAGTTTATTTTCAAGACTTTAAGTTGGGGTATATAGCAGCTTACGAAAATGTGGTTTTGGCAAATATGATGGATCAAAACGCATCATTGTTTGCACAAATAAGTAAGTTAAACACCAAAGACTACTCACAAGGCATTGCAATTGAGATATATACGGAGTTGATTTTGCCTTCAGAAAAATTATTCACAATGATGGATTTCGAACTTCGGGCAGATGATGCAACAGATTTATACAGAGGAATAAAAAAGTAAATAACAAAAAGATAAACAATATGGCACACAAACTAAAAATTGTTTTACAGGGACCGGATCCCAAAATTACCAGAACAGTAATTGTACCTGAAAAATTTAATTTTGAACAGTTACACATCGTTATACAATGTGTAATGAACTGGGAAAATCAGCATTTATATGAATTTAACCTTGGTGCTCCCTATGCAAGTGATTCTATTAGTCCAGAGGAAGCCGATGATGGTTTTGCAGCTTTCACTGAGTCGAGATTTAAAAAATATGATGCAGAACAAACACATTTATCGGAGTTTTTCAACGGTCAAATAAAAAAGATGAATTATACTTATGACTTTGGAGATGATTGGATTCACTCAATAAGTGTTTTAAAGAAACCTACTGAAGAAGTGTTGTTTCCAAAGTGTGTTAAAGGAGAAAACGCAGCACCAATAGAAGACATCGGTGGTATTTGGGGCTTTTATGACCTTTTAGAAGCTATCGCTAAAAAAAGAAAAACGGCGGAAGATAAAGAAATGCTTGAATGGTATGGAATCCCGAAAGGCAAAGCCTACAACGAAGTATATGGTTTTGATATTGATGAAGTTAACCAACGGTTAATAGATGCTTTTCGTTAAAAATCTTCAGCTTTTCCGAAGTTTTAAATTTTGGAAAAGCCTGTTAAGTTAAAAGTAAAATTATTAATATGCTGATTTTCGAAAAATATTACCATATCTATAATCACGCTAACGGAGATGAAAACCTGTTTCGTGAACAGAAAAACTATGAATATTTTCTCCAAAAGTATATACAGCACATCAGTCCAATAGCTGAAACCGTGGCTTGGTGCCTGATGCCAAATCACTTTCATCTGTTGGTGAAAATTAAAAGCGAAGAAGAAATAGTTTCAGCTTTTCTTTCTTCAACTTTTCCAAAGTTTAGAACTTTGGAAAAGTTAGAGTTAGAAAAGTTAGAGTTAGAAAAATTTAAGCAGTTAGAGAAATTTAAAAAATTAGAAACCTTAGAAGCCAGGTCCAACTTCCTAAGCAAGCAATTCGCTAATTTTTTTAGTAGTTATACGCAGTCGTTCAACAAAGTTTACGGAAGGAGAGGTTCATTATTTTTAAAGAATTTCAAGCGAAAAGAGATTTTAGATGAAAACTATCTTCGGAATTTAATTTTATACATTCATCTAAACCCTGTGAAGCACGGATTTACCAATGAAATTTCAGATTGGAAATGGAGTTCTTATCAAACATTTCCTATCGAACACACGGAAATGCTCCGAATGTTGTTTGCGGATGAAGAGAATTACCAATACGTGCATCAAGGAAAACGATCCAATTTTAAAGAATATGAAAGTTTAGAAATCGAATTAACTTAAATATTATGCTCAAACGTACCATTTACATCGGCAATCCGGCTTACTTGAAGTTGAAAGACAACCAACTCAAAATAGAAGATCCTGTTACAAAAGAAGTAAAAGGTTCTGTACCTGTGGAAGATATGGGCTTTTTGGTGCTGGACAACCCACAGATTACCTTATCGCACCCCGTGATTTTGGCGTTGCAACAACAAAATGTAGCAATTATCAGTTGCGATGAAAGTCATTTGCCGTTAGGGTTAATGTTACCGATAAGCGGACACGTTGAGCATTCCGAACGATTAAAGCATCAGATCAACTGTTCGGAACCTTTGCGGAAAAACTTATGGAAACAAACCGTTGAAGCCAAGATTTTCCAGCAAAAAGAAGTGTTACGAAAGTTGGATTTGGATTATACTCCGCTGATTAAATATATGAATGAGGTAAAATCGGGCGACAGCACCAATATGGAAGGCATTGTGGCACAATATTATTGGGGTAAATTGTTTGATGATTTTACACGGGAGCGAAAAGGCGATGCACCCAATAATTTTCTTAATTTCGGCTATGCCGTTTTGCGAAGTATGGTCGCACGGGCGTTGGTAAGCAGTGGATTGCATCCTACCATTGGGATTTTTCATCGGAACAAATACAATGCCTATTGTCTGGCAGATGATATTATGGAACCGTACCGCCCGTATGTTGATGGATTGGTGGTTGATTGGATGAACCACCCGGAGTCGACACATATTTTAGATAAACCGGCAAAGGCACATTTGTTGCAGTTGGCCACAAAAGACGTTTACATTAACGGGTTACAACGCCCGTTAATGACCGCTTTGAGCATTACCACAAGTTCGTTGTGTAAGTGTTTTACAGGAGAAAGCAGAGTGATTCACTATCCGATGATGTAATGAGTTTTAGTCGCTATAATGCGTATAGAATTATGTGGGTTTTGGTGTTTTTTGATTTGCCAACAGAGACCAAAAAGCAACGAAGTGTTGCTACACGGTTTCGTAAGTCCTTGTTAGATGATGGTTTTAATATGTTTCAGTTTTCGATTTATCTACGGCATTGTCCAAGTAAAGAAAATGCAGAGGTGCATATAAAACGAGTCAAAAAAAATCTTCCTGCCGAAGGGAAAGTTGGGATTCTATGTATAACCGATAAACAATTTGGGCAGATGGAAGTTTTTTTTGCCAAAAAAGAAACCGATTTACCCACTATGCCTCAACAATTAGAACTCTTCTGACAGAAATAAAAAAATGCTTGATTCAATAATCTGATCAAGCATTTTTTAATTTTTTGTTTTGTAAACTTCCTTGTAAACCCTTATTCTCATTGA
>NZ_FNXE01000009.1:52263-77875 GCF_900108395.1 Paenimyroides marinum
TGTTGTAATCTTACACAGTAAATCTACAAAATTTTTTGAAAGCAAATAATAACAACATTTTTGATAAAATTTTTGAGTAAAATTGTAAATTCATACAAACAAAAATAGTTATGGACGAACAGTTAAAAAAAGAACGGCTTAAAAAACATAAATTATTAGCAACCGGATTGTTTATTTTAATGGCGGTGATATATTGTGTAATGATGTATCTTTTAAAACACCATTCGCAAAAGTGGATGGAGTATATACGTGCCTTTTCAGAAGCCGGAATGGTTGGTGCTTTAGCAGATTGGTTTGCAGTCACTGCTTTGTTTAAATATCCTTTGGGTATTAAAATTCCACATACTAATTTAATCACAAATAATAAAGATGCCTTGGGTGAAAATTTAGGCAGTTTTGTCAGCAATAATTTTTTAACAACCGATACAATTCGTCCGTATATTGATAAACTATCGGTAAGTGAATACTTAACAGGTTGGCTATCTAAAAAAAAGAATATTGAACTTATTCATGCAGAATGCAGTAAAATAATTGAACAGATTGTTGATAATTTAAATGACGAGTCAATTGCCGAATTTTTGGCTAAAAAGGGGTTTGAACTTACTGCAGAAATCAGACTTGAAAAATTAGCCGCAACATCGCTTCTTTATCTTTTAGAGCAAAATGAACACGACCGACTTTTAAATATCATTTTGCCACAGGCACAGCAATATGTTGAAAATAACAGAGAATTGATTTATAAAAAAGTTGTTGAAAAGCAACCTGTTTTGGGATTGATCGGCGGAAAATCGGTTACTAATCAATTAATTTCGGGTATTACCACGTTTTTACAAGAAATAGAACGAAATCCGGAGCATGATATCCGCAATGCTCTTACCGTGAAATTATATCAGATTGTTGAAGATTTAAATGAAAAAGATGGTTGGCACGATAAATTTGATCAAATTAAGAACGAATTTATTACCAAGGAAAAATTGTACGGTTATACAAAAGATATCTGGTTGCGTTTAAAAGAAGACCTGGTGTTAAAACTTCAGGATGCCGAAGGAATGATTAACCAATACATCAGACAAAATATAGATTTAATGGTTCAAAGATTTAAAGAAGATGAAGAAATGCAGCAGAATATCGACAAATATGTTCGGCAGTATGTCTATAAAATGGTGCTGAAAAACAGTAACGAGGTAGGAACGATCATTACCAATACCGTTCAAAAATGGGATGGCAATGAGTTAAGTGATAAATTAGAATTAGAAGTTGGAAAAGACTTACAATTTATCCGAATTAACGGTACATTGGTGGGTGGTTTGGTTGGCTTGTTAATACATACACTCACACAATTATTTTTGTAATGATGTATAAAATCCGGAATATTTCTAACTATTAATGAAATGTAAAGTTAATAAACAATCCTCGTGTTTTCATAGATTCTATATCGCCTGTCCACGGGCTGTTAGGGTTCTTATCACGGATCAGCTCATCTTGTAAACCAAATACTCCACGAATAGATGGCGTAAATTTAAAATGTTCAAAATAAAAGTCAATTCCTAAGCCTAATTCATAGTTTGAAGTCCATTTTTTCATTCTAAAACGCCCCTGGTAATTATCTTCTTTAGATGTTTCGTTACTGCTTAAATTCAATGATTGAGATAATCCGGCTAAAATATACGGACGGATATTTCCGGCACGTAATGCGGAGAATTTTAATAATAGTGGAAAATGGATATATGTAGAAGATACATTGCGTATGCGTTGATCCGGGTTTTCGATATGCGGGTAAATCAAATTTCTTTTAGTGTAATATAATCCCGGTTCAAAACGTAAATCTAAATATTCCATTAAGCGTAAATTTCCAACCAACCCCACATTAAATCCAAAAGTAGGTTCCACCAGAATTTCATTGCTTCCGTTTTTTTCATAAAAACTTTTAGAATAATCAAACTTAAAATTATAAGAGCTGAATCCTAAAAAATAACCATAATGTACACGTTGCTGATCCCAGTCCTGCTGGTTTTTATATGGATTTTTACCAAACATTCCCTGTGCAAACGTATTTGCAGTTAAAAGTAAACAAAAAGCAATAAACAGTTTTTTCATATTTTATTTTGATGCCGAATAAATGGTTGCCACGCCCATTGTTTGCGGATTGTGTTTAACATTTTTAAACCCAACAGTTCTTAAAATGCCGTTTAAGGTTTCTCCGTAAGGGAAATTCTTAGCAGATTCAGAAAGATATTCATACGCTTTCTGATCTTTTGAAAACAGCTTACCCATTAAAGGCATAAGGGTTTTCATATAAAAATTATAACCTTGTTTGTACGGAAACTTTGTTGGAACCGAGGTTTCTAAGATAACAAAAATTCCATTAGGTTTCAACACTCTTAAAATTTCTGCTAAACCTTTTTCCAATGTTTCAAAATTGCGTACACCAAAAGCAACGGTAATTGCATCAAAAGTATTGTCCTGAAAAGGTAAATTTTCAGAATCGCCCTGAATCATTTCTATTTTATCCTGTAATCCCAAAGCTTTTACTTTTTCTTTGCCTACCTCAAGCATACCTGCCGATAAATCTAAGCCCACAATGCGTTTGGCGTTTGATTTTGATAGTAAAATAGCTAAATCACCCGTACCTGTTGCAATATCCAAAATAGATTCAGGCTGGGTGTCTGTCACCATTTTTAAAACATTTCGTCGCCAACCTTGGTCAGTTCCCAAAGAAATCATTCGATTTAAATTGTCGTAATTTCCCGAAATAGTGTCAAACATTTGTTCAACTTGCTGTTTTTTACCTAATTCAGAATCTTTATACGGATTGATTTGATCTGCCATTTTTAATGAAATTTTTACAAATATAGGGATATTCGCAAAAAGGGTATTTGTTTATTTGACTTGATTTTCTCTTTAATGGAAACTTTGATTTTTTTTATAAACCCACACACAGTCTTCTTCAATTAAAACCGATGTTGTTTTTTGAAAATCCATTAGTTTCGGAGCAAAAATTCCTTTATTCAAGATTACAGAAGTTTTAAAAACACGGGCTTCGTCCCAGATTCCGGCATCAATAAACGATTGCAAAGTCTGTCTTCCACCTTCAATAATAACGGATTGCAGGTTTTGTTCAAAACAAAAATCGCAGATTTCCTGAACCATATTTTTAAAAGGAATCACAACATCTTTTTCCGATTTTTTGATTTTGGTAAACCGATACGTTGGTGCTTCCTCGTTTAAAATCTGAAACGAATTGTCGATTCCATTATTTGCATCGATGAACAAACGCACCGGATTTTTTCCTTCCCAACTTCGGGTAGTCAAACTTGGATTATCGTCCAAAACTGTTTGTTTTCCAACCAAAATAGCCATTTCTTCACTACGCCATTTGTGGGTTAATTGCCGGGAATAGGCATTGGATAACCAAACCGGCTCATGCTTGTCTTTTTCTATCGGAGCGATAAAACCATCGGCAGATTGTGCCCATTTTAAAATAATATACGGTCGTTTTTTTAAATGAAATGTAAAAAAACGTTTATGTGATTGTTGGCATTCTTTTTCCAAAACACCTGTGATGACTTCAATGCCGTTATCTTTCAAAATTTGAATGCCTTTTCCGGCAACTTTTGCAAACGGATCCACACAGCCAATGACTACTTTCGGGATTTTTTTTTCAACAATTAAGTTGGCACAAGGAGGTGTTTTTCCAAAATGACTGCAAGGTTCTAAGGTAACGTACAAAGTACTTTCATTTAACAATGCTTGATTTTTAACCGAATTTATGGCGTTAACTTCTGCGTGCGAACCTCCAAAAGCCGAGGTATAACCTTCGCCAATTATTGTATCTTTGTAAACAATTACAGCACCTACCGACGGATTGGGCAAGGCATTTGCCAAACCAATTTTCGCCAGTTGCAAGGCACGCTGCATATATTGTTTGTAAACAGACATAAAAAAGATTTTTTACAAAATTAAGAAAAGATGACGGTAAACGGCTATAAAAAACGATTTCTAAACCAACTTCCTGCTTTTTATGATGAAACAGAACGTTTGAGTTTGTTTTATCTTTCAATGGAATTTGTGTTGAATTTCAATAAAACCGATTGTGTTTTGAATGGAAATGAATCAATTTCTATTGAAAATCAGCAACAAATAGACGAAGTTTTCAATCGTTTACAAGATAATGAACCCATACAATATATCACACAACAAGCGAATTTTTACGGTTACAAATTTAAAGTCAGTCCCGCAACGTTGATTCCGCGTCGGGAAACCGAAGAATTAGTCGAATGGGTTTTGTCTGAAATGAAAAATGAACCACAAAAAAAATGGAGGGTTTTGGATATTGGCACCGGTTCGGGTTGTATTCCCATAACCATAAAAAAGGAATTTCCTTTGGCAGAAGTTTTTGCTATCGATGTTTCCGTGGAAGCTTTGGCTGTTGCTAAGAAAAATGCGGAAAACTTAAATGTACCAATTACTTTTATTGAACAAGACATTTTAACAACCGAGTATTTGGATTCCTATGATATCATCATTTCCAATCCGCCTTATGTTAGAAATCTGGAAAAAGCCGAAATAAAAAACAATGTGTTGCATTACGAACCGCATTTGGCACTTTTTGTAGAAGACAATGACCCGCTGATTTTTTATCGAAAAATTACGCAATTGGGTCAAAAAAGCTTAACAGAAAACGGAATGTTGTTTTTTGAAATCAACCAATATTTAGGAAATGAAATGAATGAAATGGTTTCAGAATATTTTAATATGGTTGAATTAAGGAAAGATTTACAAGGAAATGAACGGATGATGAAGATAGAGCGTTCAGTAATCAGGTAACAGCTTTTCAGATTTATGACTTTAAAACTTTACAACATTCAGACTATAACTACTATATTTGCATAAACTAAAAGTCCTGCAAGGTCTATATGACCTTGTAGGTATCAATTCAAAAGAAAGCCTACAAGGTTTCAAAAACCTTGCAGGATACTTGATATAAAAAACAAAAATTAAAATGGCACAAAAACCAAGCATTCCAAAAGGAACCCGCGATTTTTCCCCGCTTGAAGTAGCAAAGCGTCAATATATCATTTCCACCATTAAAAAACATTTTGAACTGTATGGTTTTCAACCGATTGAGACACCGTCGTTTGAAAATTCTGAAACCTTGATGGGAAAATACGGCGAAGAAGGCGACCGTTTGATTTTTAAAATTTTAAATTCCGGGGATTATTTAGTAAAAGCTGACGAAACGCTTTTAAAGGAAAAAAACAGTTTGAAATTAACGGCTCAAATATCCGAAAAAGCGTTGCGTTACGATTTAACCGTTCCGTTTGCCCGATACGTGGTGCAACATCAAAACGAATTAGAATTTCCGTTTAAACGTTTTCAGATACAACCTGTTTGGCGTGCAGACCGTCCGCAAAAAGGTCGTTTTCGCGAGTTTTACCAATGCGATGCCGATGTGGTCGGGTCAAAATCGTTGTGGCAGGAAGTGGAATTGGTGCAGTTATACGATGCTGTTTTTACCGATTTAAAAGTAGAAGGCGTTACCATAAAAATCAACAACAGAAAAGTATTGTCGGGAATTGCCGAAGTAATCGGGGCAAGTGACAAACTGATTGATTTTACCGTTGCTTTGGACAAATTAGATAAAATTGGCGAAGACGGCGTTAAAGCAGAAATGCTGGCTAAAGGAATTTCGGAAGAAGCCTTGGTTAAAGTACAGCCGTTGTTTAATTTTTCAGGCTCATTGTCGGATAAATTGCAACAATTACGTGATTTATTGGCAACTTCGGAAGAAGGAACAAAAGGAGTCGAAGAATTGACGTTTATCTGCGAAACCGTTGAGGAATTAGGCTTGAAATCAGCAAAACTGAATTTGGATGTTACTTTAGCGCGCGGATTGAATTATTACACCGGTGCGATTTTTGAAGTTGCTACACCCGAAACCGTAAAATTAGGTTCGATTGGTGGAGGTGGTCGTTACGATGATTTGACAGGAATTTTCGGTTTGAAAAATATGAGTGGTGTTGGTATTTCTTTTGGTTTAGACAGAATTTATCTGGTTATTGAAGAACTGAATGTTTTTCCAGAAACCGTTTCAAATGTTACCGATGTGTTGTTTTTGAACTTTGGCGATAACGAAGCTAAATACTGTTTAAAAGTTATTCGTGAGTTGCGTGAGGCTGGTATTAATGCCGAATTGTATCCCGATAAAGCTAAAATGGCAAAACAGTTTCAGTTTGCCGAGAAAAAGGGAATCAACTATGCAGTAATTGTTGGCGAAACGGAAATGCAACAGAATATATTTGCCTTGAAAAATCTGAATTCGGGAGATCAGCAAAATGTTGATTTAGAAGAGTTGATACAAATTTTATTGAAATAAAAGAGATTGTCTGAAGTAAGCCTTGTCAAGCTGAACTTGTTTCAGCTTCTCATATTATTTGTGAAATATGGATGAGATCCCGAATCAAGTTCGGGATGACAATTACTATTTTCAGACAAACTTTTTTAAAATTCTCCAACCTGCAAATGCGTGCTCACTGCAATTCTGTTCCAGGCATTGATGGTTACAATTGCCATAATAATTTGGGCAATTTGCTCTTCTGTGAAAAATTCAGTTGCTTTTTGATAGGTTTCATCGCTCAATCCATTTTTGTGAATAAGTGTAATTTCCTCTGTCATTGTTAATACGGTTTGCTCTTCTTCCGTAAAAAGATATTTTGCCTCTTTCCATGCACTCAGTAAAAATATACGCTGATTGGTTTCGCCATTTTTTAAGGCATCTTTGGTATGCATATCAATACAATAGGCACAAGAATTAATTTGCGAAGCCCGAATTTTAATTAATTCTTTCAGTGTTTTAGAAAGAGCTGTACTTGCCAGATAAGTTTCTAACTCAAGCATAGCTTTGTACGCTTGTGGTGCTGTACTAATGTTGATGCGTTTTGACATGATTTCTTGTTTTTTAAATTAATGATACAAAGTTGATAAACAGTTCGCTGTAAAAACTTAAACTGGTTTAAGAAAAATGTTTCTTTCTGATTTCACTCAGATACTCTGGAGTGAAGCCCAAAAATGAAGCAATGAGATATTGTGGAACTCGCTGTACAAATTCAGGGTATTTTTTAACCAACTGAAAATAGAATTCGTCTTTAGAATAGGAAAAGATGTATTTTATACGCATTTGTGAAGCTGCGTAGGCACGTTGGTAAATAAACCTGAAGTATCGTTCTAACACAGGGAATTGAGCTAACAATTGTTCCTGATTTTTTTGGGTGATGACCAATATTTCAGATGTTTCAACAGCCTGAATATAAAAGCCGGTTTTTAGCTGATGTTCATAAGCCAGATTGTCTGTAAGCCACCAGTTTTCGATCGCAAATTCGGTAGTTTGCTCTGTTCCTTTTTCGTTGATGAAGAATTTGCGTAAAACACCTTTCAAGACAAAATAATGTTCTTTACAGATTTGTCCTTCTTCCAGCAGGTTTTCTTTTTTACGTATCGTTCTAATCTCAAAAAAAGAAAGAATTTCAGCAAATTCGGAATCACTAATGGTTATGAATTTATCTAAATGAGTTTTGAATAGTTCAAACATTTTTAGTCTTTTACAGGTTCGTAGATAAGTTGGACAACTCCCGATTTAAAAGTATTGGTTTCGGTTAGTTTTAAATTTAGGCGTTTGGTAAGGTTTTCAAACAAAGGTTTTCCTGTTCCCAAAGCTACGGGATGAACCGATATTCTGTAAACATCAATAAGGTTCAACTCTATAAATGTGTGGATAAGTTTGGCACCGCCATAAAGCCAGATGTCTTTTCCGGGCTGGGTTTTAATTTCATTAACTTTATCAGTAATCTTAGAAGTAATAAAAGTTGCTTTTTCATCGTTTCTGTTCTGACCTGAAAAAACATATTTTTCTTTTGAATGTATATTTTTCCAAAATTCAGTTTCTGCTTCATCAGCATCTGTATCTGGTTGGAAATTTCCCCACGAATCATAGCTTACCCTGCCGTAAAAGATGGTATCTATGTTTGAAAGGAAATCGTTAAAATCCATATCATCGTCTATAATACACCAGTCAATTTCGCCGTTAGAACCTTCGATAAATCCGTCTAAGGTTACTGCTAAATCTAAAAGTACTTTTCTCATTTTTCAACTTGTTTTGATAGTTCAAAAATAAGCAACAAATAGGTCAAATAATGTCGTTTTAAAAATTGAAATTCTTTTTTGAGAAAATTAGAATTCCTGTTGATTTTCGTTCTTAATCAATTCTGTTAGTAATTTTTTGGCACGCAACAGTTTAATTTTAACGTTGTTTAGTGGTTCGTTGATGATTTCGGCAATTTCATTGTAACTCCGTTCCTGAAAATAGCGCAATTGTATAATTTGCTGGTAATGGGGTTTTAGTTGTTTAATACATCTTTTTAAGGTAACCAGATTTTGTTCGTAAATCAGTTGGTCTTCTATCGAATCGTCGTCTGCAATGGTTTGGAATAAATATTCGTCGTCATCGTCTAAATTCACAAATCCCGAGGCTTTTCTTTTCCGTATTAAATCAATATGAACATTTTTGGCAATGGTGATAAGCCAGGTATTGAATGCGAATTTTTCGTTGTACGAATTTAGTTTGTCAAAGGCTTTAGCAAAAGTTTCAATCGTAATGTCTTCGGTGTCGGTTTCGTTTTCCGTTCTTTTTAAAATAAAATGATATACTTCAGCCCAGTAAATATCCAATAAAGCCGTAAAAGCCGCTTGATTTCCTTGCTTGGCATTCTGTATAAGCGTTGCGATTTCTTTTGCTGATTTTTGTGCCACTTTACGATTTTGATTTTTTGAACAGATTGGTTAAAAATAACTGAATTTGCATAAAGATATAAAACAAATCGAACAAAGGAAAATAAAAAACAAGATCCTTGTATTGGAATTTTTTCGCTGCTTTGGCAAAAATAATCCACGAAATAATATAACGTAGCACAACAATCGCTAAAGTAACATACCAATATTCTATGGTTGCAAACGATGCAATTGCTGCCACAAAGAATAGAAACTGAAAAAGGTTGAACAGCTTTATTTTAATTGCTGCGGCTCCTTTTAAGTTAGATAAAAGCTGTAATTGTTGTTTTTTAAAATCCTTAAAATCTTTACGGTTTAACGATTCAACTTCAATCATTGCTTCGTTGTGCTCACAAATGGTCGTATTTTTTGATGTTGACGCATCGTTTATAAAATATTCGTTCATGAACAAAGGTTTCTGCATGTGGCTGATGAATCCGTTTACTTTGTAGAATTCTTCTTTTTTAAACGCAATCTGTTGTAAGTTCGAGCTGTAAGGTTTACTGATTTTTGTCCAAGCCAGTGATTGCATCTGTTGCATGGTATGGAAAAATCGGAATAATTTATTAAAGAATCCTTTCTTTTTGGTATAAAAAAAAGAGCCTAAAATAATGGTTTTATTTAATGTGAAATACGATGTTAACTGAACCAGCCAATTGTTAGAATGTATTTTTTTATCGGCATCAATACAAACAATATATTCGTATTTACTTGCTTTTACACCCAAAGTAACGGCGTATTTTTTATTGCCCCAAAAAGTTTCGTTGTTTACCACATCAACAATTCTGATGTTTGGATACATTAGCGCATATTCTTTAATCAACTGTAATGTGTCGTCGGTAGAAGCATTGTTTACCAAAACCAGTTCAAACTGGTGGTAATTTTGATTTAATAAAACGGGTAGTAAATTACGCAGTTCATTACAGTTGTTTTTAGCATAAACAATCACCGAAACAGGAATGCGTTTGGCATTGGTTTCATGTGGTTTGCCAAATACAGATCCGGCAAAAATGCCTAAATAATAAACAAGCAGAATAATAAATAAACCGGCTAAAATATAAAGTAATGTTAGTGCCATAGTGTGTTTTAAATTACTGCAAAAATACTTTAAATGATGACAGAAACAACTAACTTTGCAAACAAAAAATGAAACAAATAATTTTACTATTACTTTTTTTAATTTCAAGTAATATGAAAGCTCAAGGAATGTTAACAAAATTTGGCATTAATCAAGCTAATAAATCCTTTGTTCTAGGTTATTATGAGAAAGAAGGTAGAGAATTAGCAACTATTCCTATGCTTCACGTAAACAAGCCTGAATTTTATGAGATGACTAAGCGTAAAATAGACAGTTTGCGAAATGATGGCTTTGTTGTTTTTTATGAAGGAATCAATTCTGATGTTACCGATTCGTTACAATTAGATGTTTTGATGAGGAAATTTCGTCAAGTTACCGGTTTTGCTTTAATGGATTATATGGATGATGAAAATGAAGCTTTTAAATCTTTACAACAAAAGAAATTTGTTTCGCAAACAGATGTAGATTATGGTGTGAATGTTGATACTGACCACCACGCAGATTTATATCTGGAACAAATGATAGAAATATACGAAGAACATTACGGCGAAATTGTACTGACCGATTGTGATTATAAAACAGGTTTGGGTAAGAAATATAAATGTGCAAAAATCGATGAAAATAAAGAATATTATCTTTTAAACGGACTAAGAGATGCTCATGTATTAGATGAAATAGAAAAATCAACAGCAAAGAAAATCGTTTTGGTTTACGGACGCATCCATATTATGGACCTGCATAGTAAAATTCAGAAAAAAGGTTGGGAGCATCAAAGAGAAAAATCAGAACACGTAAGAAATTTTTAGAAAACAAGATTTATAACCTTAAATAATATTAACCTCAGGCAAAATAGAAATTTCAAATTTTTCAAAAACAGTTTGTTGTACAAAATAAGCCATATCAATTAATTCTTTCCCACTGGCATTGCCGTAATTTACTAAGACCAAGGCCTGTTTGGTATGTACGCCGGCATCGCCTTTTCTAAATCCTTTCAAACCAGCGTGTTCAATTAACCAGCCTGCCGGAATCTTGACTTCAGATTCATTTACGGGATAATGAGGAATATCCGGATTTTTTTCTAATAACGATTGGTACAAAGTTTTATCAATCACCGGATTTTTAAAAAAACTGCCGCTGTTGCCAATTTCTTTCGGATCAGGTAATTTTGACTGACGAATAGCAATCACTGCATTGCTCACATCTTTAATTGTTGGCTGTTCCACGTGCATGGTTTCCAACTCTTGTTGAATAGCTCCGTAAGATGTATGTAACAGATGAGGTGCTTTTTTCAGTTTAAAAGTAACCGCTGTAATGATGTATTTATCTTTTAACTGATGCTTAAAAACACTTTCACGATAACCAAATTTACAATCGGCATTGTGAAATGTTTCTACTTCTAAAGTCTCTAAATTCAAAGCTGTTAAGCTATGCATGGTGTCTTTAATTTCCACGCCGTAGGCACCAATGTTTTGAATAGGAGAGGAGCCTACTTTCCCGGGAATCAACGATAAATTTTCTAATCCGCCTAAATTTTGAGTAATCGTATAAAGAACAAAATCATGCCATGTTTCACCAGCTTGTGCTTCCATCCACACAAAATCCTCATTCTCATCAACCACGTGAATTCCCTTAGTATTTATATGCAAAACCAAAGCATCAACGTTTTTTGTTAACAGCATATTGCTGCCGCCGCTTAAAATAAAAAGAGGCAATTTTTGATTGTTTTCTTTAATAACATCTTTTAACTGATGAACTGTTGAAATTTCGATAAATTGTGTTGCAGAAACATCAATTCCAAACGTGTTGTAATTTTTTAAAGACTGGTTAAATTGCATAGCTGAATTTTTGTACAAATAAACAAAAAATGGATTTGTGTTTAGTTAGATATTTTAAAAATTTCGTAATCTAAATTAGTCGATTTTACAATCAATTCGGTTCGGTCTTCGTGCGTGTCGGTTATGAACAATTGCCCAAAAGTACTGTTGTTTACCATTTGAATGATTTGTTGTACCCGATCGGCATCTAATTTGTCAAAAATGTCATCGAACAATAAAATAGGTAATACGCCGCTTTGTTTTTTTATGAAATCAAACTGAGCCAGTTTTAGGGCAATCAACAATGATTTTTGCTGACCTTGTGATCCGTATTTTTTTATGGAATGTTCGTTAATTTCAAACAATAAATCGTCTTTGTGAATGCCAACTGATGTATATTGCAATACACGGTCTTTCTGTAAAAATTCATCAAAAAGTTCCAATAAGGGTTTGTTGTGCAGCTGGCTCTCGTATTTTATTTCAACCGTTTCACTATTTCCTGTAATCTGCTGATGGTATTTGGTGAAAATAGGATGAAATTCTTTGATAAACTCGTTGCGTTTTTGATAAATTTCGGTTCCCAATGTATGCAGCTGTTCATTGTAAATGGTCAAGGTATCGGTTTCAAAAACGCGGTTCAGGGCAAAATATTTTAACAAAGCGTTGCGTTGCGAAATAATTTTCTGATAGTGTATAATCTGTTGTAAATAAAGATTGTCTTGTTGTGAAATAACCAGATCAATAAATTTCCTGCGGGTTTCGCTTCCTTCTGAAATCAAATCCTGATCGCTTGGCGAAATCATCACTAATGGAATCAAACCCACGTGCTCAGCAAATTTATCATAGATTTTTCCGTTTCGTTTCAAAACTTTTTTCTGACCTTTTTTCAGACTGCAAACAATTTGTTCCCGTTTACTATTTTTGTTAAAAGATCCTTCTACCACAAAAAAATCTTCATTGTGCTTAATGTTTTGCAATGCAATGGGATTGAAATAACTTTTGCCGAATGCCAGATAATAAATAGCATCGAGCAGATTGGTTTTTCCCTGACCGTTTTTTCCCACAAAACAGTTTATTTTCTTGGTAAAAAAAAGCGTTTTTTCAGAAATGTTCTTAAAATTAAGGATATGTATTTGCTCTAAATTCACAAAAGCAGATTTATTTATTTGATTAAAAAGCAAATTTCCGAAAAATATCTAACAAATAGACTTTTAAATTTAGATAAAAATCCTATTTTTGCCGTGATTAAAATTCTTACATCATTATGGCAACATATAATAAAAGAGGGTATAAACCGGAAAAACCAAAGGTTGAAAAAGAAGAAAATGCACACCAGGCGGTATTAAACGACAAAAGCGATACGGCAGAAGTGTTTAATTCTTTAGACTCAACAGCTAATAAAATCGGTACTTGGTTTACATTAAACCAATCGAAGGTATTTTACGCAATTGGTGCTTTAGCCATTGCAACTGTTGGTTATTTTGTTTATGACAATTTTATTATGGAACCAAAGCAAGACGAAGCGGCTAACGATATGTTCCAGGCACAACAATATTATGAACAAGCAGTTAACGGACAAGCAACCGATTCATTATACAACTTAGCGTTAAATGGTGGCGAAGGTAAAATGGGCTTTTTAGGTATCATAAATGAGTACAGCGGAACCGATGCGGCTAATTTAGCACATTATTATGCCGGAACATCGTACCTTAATATGGGCAAGTTTAAAGAGGCAATTGAGCATTTAGAACAATTTAATTCTAAAGATTTGTTTTTAAAAGCAATGTCGTTGGGTGCAATAGGCGATGCGTTTGCCGAATTAAACCAACCACAAGAGGCTTTTGAATTTTACAAAAAGGCATCAGAACACACACCTAACGATTTTTCTACACCGCGTTACGCATACAAAGCAGGATTAATGGCGATAGAATTAGGCAAGAAAGAAGAAGCTTTGAAGTTGTTTACCAACGTAAAAGATAATTACAAAGGTTCTGTTGAAGCTGCTAATATCGATGTGTATTTAGGAATGGCTCAATAATTATGGCTACTGCAAATAAAAATTTATCAGAATACAACAAAGCCGATTTAATTGATGCCAGAAACTTGAAAATTGGCTTAGTGGTTTCAGAATGGAACGATAAAATAACCAATGGATTATTTCAAGGTGCTTATGATGTATTGATTGATTGTGGAGCTTTGCCCGAAAACATTGTAAGATGGAATGTTCCGGGTAGTTTCGAATTGATTTTCGGATCTAAAAAAATGCACGAAACCAAACAATTCGATGCAGTTATAGCAATAGGCTGCGTTATTCAAGGCGAAACCAAACATTTTGATTTTGTTTGCGAAGGTGTAACACAGGGTATTAAAGATTTAAATATTAAATACGATATACCAACTATTTTTTGTGTATTAACCGATAACAATGAACAACAATCAATTGACAGAAGCGGAGGTGTTCACGGAAACAAAGGAACCGAAGCCGCCGTTGCTGCACTAAAAATGATTGCATTAAACAAGAATATTTAAAAGCTCTGAATTTTCAGGGCTTTTATTTTATCTTTATCATTAATGTACCTTATAATATTAAAAGTCGGCTAAAACCTCACAGGTTTGCAAACTTGTGAGGTTTATAAATTAACAAAAATGTATAATAAAAAAGTTATATTATTGCTATTTCTTGGTGTGTTGTTTTATTCATGTAATAAACAATTTACCTATATAGAAAAGCCAAGTAGTAAAGATTATGGTAAGCTTTTTAATGATTTTAATGATCAATCGTATGTTTCTGTAGAACAGTTAAAAGGTCAGTTTTACAATTATGTACCGTGCGATTTTATTTATCACAAAAGTGTTATGTTTCAAGAAAATAAAGTAACGATAAGTTTAGGTGAAACAGAAACTTATGAAATAACTAAAATTTCTTTTAATAAAAACATTATGGAACATTTACTGACTGATGGTTATAACAATGGTACATTATTGAAGAAAAAGATTGACGATAAATTCTTATTTCGATTTCAAATGAATAATATTGACTATTTATTTTTAACTATTTCTATAAAAGATTTGAATAAATATCCTTTAATCATTCATAATTGTAAAAATGAAAAACAACCTGAAAGAGAATTTGAAGTTTTAGATTTAGAAGAAATGTGGAATAACAATTAAATAAAAAGCTCTGAAAATTTTCAGGGCTTTTATTTTATCTTTGTTCTATGGAATATTTTATAGATGTTGTTGTTCCTTTATCAATAGCAACTACTTTTACATACAGTGTAAATCAGGCGGAATTTATTTTTTTACAGCCCGGAATGCGGGTAGCGGTTCCGTTTGGAAAAAAAAAGGTTTATACGGCAATTGTTTTGTCAAAACACAATCAAAAACCGTCCGTCTATACTCCAAAAGATATTCTTACAATTATTGATGAACAACCCATTGTAACCACAAAACAACTCGATTTTTGGCAATGGATTGCTCAATATTATATGTGTGCCTTAGGTGATGTTTACAAAGCGGCTTTACCTTCGGCGTTTTTATTGGAAAGTGAAACCATCTTGAGTTTTAACAGCACACTGGTTGTTGATTTAAGTTCTTTGACCGATGATGAATTTTTGCTGTATCAAGCTTTTGAACAGCAACCTATTCTGCGCTTTGATGAGGTTCAGAAAATTCTAAACAAAAAACAGGTTTTTAATGTAATTGACGAATTGCTGAAAAAAGAAATTATTTTTTTAAATCAGCATATTCACGAGAAATACAAACCCAAGCTCGTTAAGTATGTTACTTTACACGATACCTATAAAGAAGAAAACGAATTAATCAACCTGTTAGATCATGAATTAAAAACGGAGAAACAACGTGCTTTGGTTTTAAAATATTTTCAATTAAGTACGCAAAAATCAACAATCGAATTAAAAGAATTATTAGAAAAAGCCGGAGTTTCAAAGGCTATTTATACCAATTTAGAAAAAAAACAGATTTTTGAAACATATTCTTTAGCAGAAGATCGGGTGCAGTTTAGCGATGCTTTTTTAAACGATATTCAGTTTACAGAACTGCAAAATAAAACCATTCAATCCATTCAAAATCAGTTTCAGCAGCACGATGTTGTTTTGCTGAACGCCGTGACAGGATCGGGCAAAACCGAAATATATATTGAACTGATAAAAAATGCTCTTCAAAATAACTCGCAGGTATTGTTTTTGGTACCCGAAATTGGCTTAACCACACAATTGGTCCAACGGTTAACGGCTTATTTTGGCAATAAAGTAGCGGTTTTTAATTCAAAATATTCAGAAAATGAGCGGGTAGAGGTATATCACCATGTTTTAAATGCGACCGAAAAAGCTCAGATTGTAATCGGATCTCGTTCATCTATTTTTCTTCCTTTTAAAAATTTAGGATTAATCATTGTTGATGAAGAACACGAAACCACTTACAAGCAGGTTGATCCGGCACCGCGATTTCATACAAGAGATGCGGCTATTGTTCTGGCAAAAATGTTCCATGCCAAAGTTTTATTAGGATCGGCAACGCCAAGTTTAGAAAGTTATTACAACGCTTATCAGCAAAAATTCGGATATACAGAGCTTTTACAACGATTTAAAAATGTGCAGTTGCCCCAAATAGTTTTGGTAGATTTAAAAGAAGCCCGTAGAAAAAAAGAAGTAAACGGTATTTTTAGTATGAAATTGATTGAGGCCATTACCGAAGCTTTTTATAATGGCGAACAAGTACTTCTTTTTCAAAACCGGCGTGGTTTTTCTCCTGTTTTAGAATGTTTAAGTTGTGGTCATGTTCCTTATTGTACCATGTGCGATGTGGGGTTAACGTACTATAAGCGTCAAAATTATTTAAAGTGCCATTATTGTGGCTACACCATGGCAATGCCTTCTAAATGTCATTCTTGCCACAGTCACGATTTAACGACAAAAGGTTTGGGAACAGAACAGGTAGAAGAAGCTTTGAAAAATATTTTTCCCAACAAAAACATTGCCCGGATGGATCAGGATACTACCCGGGGTAAATTTGCTTTTGAACGATTGATTGATGGTTTTAAAAACAGAGAAATCGATGCAATGGTAGGAACACAAATGCTTGCAAAAGGGCTCGATTTTGACAATGTTTCTTTAGTCGGAATTTTGAATGCAGACAATATGTTGAACTTTCCCGATTTCCGAGCTTATGAACGGGCATACCAGTTAATGGTTCAGATGGCAGGGCGTGCCGGTAGAAAAAACAAGCAGGGAAAAGTGATTATTCAAACCTATAATCCGTACCATAATACGATACAACAGGTTACCCAAAACGATTACAAAGGAATGTTTAAAGAACAAATGTATGAACGTTTAAACTTTAAATATCCGCCATTTTACCGGTTAATCCGCTTGCAGCTAAAACATCCCGATTATGAAAAAGTAAAAGAAGCATCGCAATGGTTGGCGTCAAATATGAAACAAAGCGTACAGGGAATTTTGGTTTTAGGTCCACAGGAACCATCAATAAACAGAATCCGTAATCAGTATATACAGGTTATTTTGATTAAGCTGCCAATTAATAAATCTGCCAATGCTTTAAAAAAAGCCATTCAAAAAAGTATCAACAGTTTAGAAACAATAGCCAAATTTAAATCGGTAAAAACAACCATAAGTGTTGATTTTTATTGAGATGTTTGATGGTGGGTGTTTATTTTTATTAACTTTTTAATATAGTTATATATGGGGTTTAAATTTGAAAAGCTGCAAATATGGCAAAAGGCTATGAGTTTTGGAGAAGATATTTATAAACTATCCTTATTACTTCAATCAGTGTGCACATCCCACACCTGGCACCCAGCATTCCACATCTAACTTCCTACACTTAACGTCTCACATCTTTCAAAAAAATCCTGAAACCATTTGTTATTTACAAAAAACTATCCTATATTTGCACCCAATTTTATAACAAATAAATATTTTTATTATGAATCATTATGAAACTGTTTTCATTTTGAATCCCGTTTTATCTGAAACTCAGGTAAAGGAAACAGTACAGAAATTCGAAGATTTTCTTGCTTCAAAAGGGGCTAAAATGATATCAAAAGAAGATTGGGGCTTAAAAAAATTAGCTTACGAAATTCAAAACAAAAAAAGTGGTTTTTACCATTTATTTGAGTACACTGTACCGGGTGATGCGATCATTGGTTTAGAAACTGAATTCCGCCGTGACGAACGTGTTATGCGTTTCTTAACTGTGACTTTAGACAAACATGCTGTTGCTTGGGCTGAAAGAAGAAGAGAAAAATTAAAAACTAAAAAAGCGTAATTATCATGTCAAATATTGAGCAATCTGCAAAAGGTAAAAAAGACGGAGATATCAGATATTTAACGCCTTTAAACATTGAAACTAACAAAACTAAAAAATATTGTCGTTTCAAAAAATCAGGAATCAAATACATCGATTATAAAGATGCTGATTTCTTATTGAAATTCGTTAACGAGCAAGGTAAAATCTTACCTCGTCGTTTAACCGGAACTTCTTTAAAATACCAAAGAAAAGTATCTGTTGCTGTAAAACGTGCACGTCACTTAGCTTTAATGCCTTACGTAGCAGATTTATTAAAATAATAAAAATAAAAAGTTGTTGGTTTCTGCTTGGCAGAACCTAACTTCTAAATTAAAAAAAAGGACAACAACATGGAAATTATCTTAAAACAAGACGTTAACAAATTAGGTTTTAAAGACGATATCGTAACGGTAAAACCAGGATACGGTCGTAACTATTTAATTCCTCAAGGTATGGCTGTATTGGCTACACCTTCAGCAAAAAAAGTTTTAGCTGAAAACTTGAGACAAAGGGCTCATAAAGAAGCTAAATTAATTGCTGATGCTAACGCAACTGCTGAAGCATTGAAAGCTTTAGAAATCAAGATTGCTGTTAAAGCTGGTGGTGAAAAATTATTTGGTTCAGTTACTAATGCTGATATTGCCGCTGCTTTAGAGTCTAACGGACAATCTATCGATAAAAAATACATTACTTCAGGTACCATCAAACGTTTAGGTAAATATGCTGCAAACGTACGTTTACACCGCGATGTAATTGTTGAATTACCTTATGAAGTAGTTGCTGCTGAGTAATTAGGTGCAAAATAACATAAACGAAAACCTTCTCATTTGAGAAGGTTTTCTTATTTTTAGGGATTAAATAAATCGAAGAAGCTCTGTGAAAACAATAATTTCAACCTGGAATGCACAACCACATTTAAAAGAGGTAATTTATATTGCAAGCACCGAAACGCCATTGGGCACTATGTGGATGGGTACCACTGATGAAGGTATTTGTTTTGCAGAGTTTTTTGACAGGATACATCTTGAAAAGGAATTACAAACCTTGGGCAATGTTTTCAAAGCAAAATATGTTTTAGAAGAAAATCATCGGTATTTGAAACAGTTGAAAAAGGAATTGGAATTGTATTTTAATCAAGGATTAACAGAATTTACTGTCCCAATAGTTCTAACCGGAACCGAGTTTCAACAAAAAGTATATCGTGCCTTACAGGAAATTCCGTACGGAAAAACGGCTACTTATAAGCAACAGGCAATAAAACTCGGCGATGTAAAAGCGATACGTGCGGTAGCAACAGCAAACGGCAGCAATAAACACGCAATTGTGATACCGTGCCACAGGATTATTGGCAGCGATGGTTCTTTGGTGGGCTATGCCGGCGGAAAGTGGCGAAAAAAAGTGTTGTTGCAATTAGAAAATGCACTGCCGAATAATCAATTGACTTTGTTGTAATTTATGAGTTCGTTAGATACCAAAAAGTTCAACCGCATTCTGAATATCTATGTGCAGTTGCAATCGCGAAATTGGATTACCGCACAACAATTCGCCAACAGATATGAAGTAAGCGTACGAACCATTTACCGTGACATGAAGGCACTAGAAAATGCTGGAGTTCCAGTTTATAACGAACCCGGAAAAGGGTTTGCTTTGGTTGATGGATACCGAATCCCGCCGACAATTTTTACTAAAGAAGAAGCAATGAGTTTTGCCATTGCAGAAAAACTGGTCGGCAAGTTTGCCGATAAAAAATTGAGCTTTGATTTTTCATCAGCCTTGCATAAAATGAAGGCTATTTTAAGAACCAGTGAAAAAGAAAATGTTGCATTGATCGAAGATCAATATCTGATATTTGATTCGTCGTCGTCTGAAAATTCTGAGGTTTTATCTGTTTTGCTGTCATGCATTGTTGAAAAGGTTCAACTCGAAATTTTTTACCAAAAACCTGCGTCAGACCAGGCCGAGAGACGATTGTTAGAACCCATTGGCATTTTTTACGAAAACGATTATTGGTACTTTATGGCATTTTGTTATTTAAGGAATGATTACCGTCAGTTTAGAATTGATAGGGTAAAGCAGCTAACTAAAACAATTACGTTGTTTAAAAATGAACACCAACCGTTAGAGTATTTTTTAAACCGGAAAAAAACTGTTGAAATTCCAAAAAATACTATTAAAATAGTTGTTCCCAGGAAAATGGCACATTATTTTAATTGGGACAAGAATTCGTATGGTTTTGTTTCAGATAAGGAAATTGACAGTCAGGTTGAAATGACCTTTGAAACATCTTTGAAATTAGAATATTTTGCCCGTTGGCTTTTAATGTTCAGTGATGAAGCTACTGTGGTTGAGCCGTTAAAATTAAAACAAATCATGGGGGATTTATTGCAAAAAGCATTAAATAGAATGTAAAAAGAGAGCTAATGCTCTCTTTTTATGTTAACGTTCCCAGAAAAAAGGCGGTTCAATAGTAAGACTTCTTAAATAAACGTATCCTTGTCCGCGATGATGAATTTCATTGTCAATAAAATACAAAATGTTTTGAATAATCGGGAATTTATATTCACCAAACAGGTTGAAATCTTCTTTAAAGCGTTCTTCTGAAATTTGTAAAAACAGGTCATTGATTTTTGGTGTAGCTTCGTCCCAGGCTTTCAATAAATCGGTTTTAGTTGTAAGAGCCAAATTGTGATTGTAACCTTCGGTAGAGTTTGTAACAATACCTTCTAACCCTGGAACTGCAATAGAAAGAAGCTCTTTAACCAAATCGGCAAAAGTACGCATGCCACCAATGCTGTATTCAAAAAGTTCTTTTTCAGGAAATGCTTCAATAACTCTTCTGGTTAATGCTCTGTGACCTTGCCAATGTTTTAATAGCTCTTCGTTTGTTAAAATGTTTGCTTTCATAATAATTGATTTACTTGTTATTTTTATTCAAAATTATGAGGCAGGTTTGACAACTGTATGTCGCAATAAAAAATATTTTTAATTTTTTATGGTAGAAATGTCTGTTAAAAACATCTTAAAAGAATTATTGTTAATGAAGGGATAGGCTTATCTTTGCAAAAAATTTCTTAATGAAATATCTTTTATTTATAGTTATTTATTCGGTGTTGTGGTGTATTTCGATACTGCCGTTCAGGTTGCTGTATTTACTGTCAGATGCCGTTTATTTTCTGGTTTATAAAGTCGTTAGATACCGTGTAAAAACGGTTCGGAATAATTTAGAACTTACCTTTCCAAATTTATCCGCTTCTGAAAGAAAGTCGATCGAAAAGAAGTTTTATCATCATCTGTGCGATTTATTCCTTGAGATGGTCAAAACCATTACGATCTCTCAAAAAGAATTAGATCAACGCTTTGTCTTTAAAAACGTGGAGCTGTTGAAAAACTATGAACAAAAAGAAAAAAGCATTATTTTAATGTTGCCGCATTACGGTAATTGGGAGTGGGTGATAGGTCTGGGGAAATTTCTTGACTTTAAAGGATTCGGAGTGTATAAAAAATTAAAAAACAAGTATTTTGATAAATTGTTCAGAGACATCCGTTCGCGTTTTAATGCCGAATTAATTTCTACACAAGAAACAACAGGCGTAATTCGAGAGAATCAAAACAAGGGATTGTATGGCGTGTATTTGTTTTTAAGCGATCAAACACCTTTGTTGCGTCCTAATCTGCATTGGGAATCCTTTATGGGAATTGAAGTGCCGGTGCACATGGGAGCCGAAGCGTTGGCAAGAAAATTAGACATGAACATTTTGTACCTGCAGATTGATAAAGTAAAACGCGGACATTACAAAGTTACTTTTTCTGAAATTACCAATGATATTAAAAATGAGCCAAAATACCGACCAACCCGTGTGTTTTTAGATAAAGTAGAAGAACAAATTAAAGCGGTGCCCGAATATTATTTCTGGACACATAAACGCTGGAAACATAAAGATCACAAAGACCAGTTTAAAACCAAATAAAAAAACGGAATCTATTTTTTTAGATTCCGTTTTTTTTAAAGTTTTATTTAATAATTCTATAGAAAGAAATTAGTGTTTTTTCTTCATTTTCATTTTCAATACATCACCTGAAAAAAGCTGTAGCTCATTATTAATGATTTTATAATTAGTGATTTTTGGCAGCTCGGCTAAGAATTCCTGTTCCATATTTTCGTGAACGCACATCATTCGCGTTACCGCAAGTTTAGAAAAACGTATTACATCGTTTTGAATAAAAATTCCACCATTAATACCGTTGCAACTTGCATTTCCTGTTACACGCTGTTCTTCGTCTTCAAATTCTAAATACGGTGTTTTAAGGTATTTGTTTTCAGGGATTTCATTTCCGTTAAAATGTGAAAGTTCCCATTTTCCCTGTAATTTTTTTGGAACGATATAATTTCCGCAACCGTTAAGGGTTAACGGATGGTCTTTTCCTGAAATTTCCACCTTTGTTTTAAACGAAAAAGTATTGTCAGACATTCCGTCTGAACATTCTTGTTGCGTTAACGTCAGTCTGATTTCATGGTTGTTATTTTCAGCAGTGATCAATTGTATATTGGCATCTTGAGCTTTCTCGATGTTATTTACAGGAAATACTTCCAGATTGTTATCTATATCTTTATACACAATAAAGTCAGTACCAACCTCAATATTCCAGAAAGGTTCTGTACCTAATCCTTTAAAATAAGGATCAAATGTTTTCTCATCAAATTTTTTTACCGGGTTGTTATCCACGGTCTGATTTTTACCTGATTTACAAGAAACCGTACATGCAATTAAAACAAGGAAAAATAGGAGTTGAATCTTTTTCATAACAAAAATTTTTACTCTAAGGTATAAAAAAAATCCGATCAACTGATCGGATTTTTTTTAATTTTTATTCGTAGCAATTACGAACTTCAGATTATTTTTTACCCCAATTTGTAAAACGTTTACTAAATCTTGCACCTGTAAATTGTAAGGAATCCGAACCACTACGGTTTGCGATTTGTCTTCGCCTAATTTAGCCAGCAAATGTGCTTCTAAATCTTCAGGGTTTACAGGTTCTTTATCAATAAAGAATTCTTTATTTTCGTTTACTGATAAAGTAATTAATTGCTTATTTGTTTTTTCTGTTGATTCTGCTTTAGGCAATGTCATTTTAATAACATTCGGATTTGCCAGGGTGGATATGATAATAAAGAAAAGCAATAGAAAAAACATGATGTCGCTTAACGATGAAGTTGCAACTTCAGCATGAAACCGTCTATTTCTCTTTATTGCCATTTGGTCGTTGTATTATGTTAATAAATTTTAAAATGATTTTTTGAGCCTGTAATGCAAAACCGTCTATTTTTCCATTTAACAAGTGATAAGCGGCATAAGCAATGATCCCCACAATTAATCCGGCACCACTACTGATCATTTTCTCATATAAACCACCTGAAATATTGGCGATACTGATGTTTTCTGTAATTGAAATGTTGTAGAAAATTTTAATAACCCCTGAAATAGTCCCAACGAAACCTAATGTTGGTGCAATACCGGCAATAGTTCCCAAATGGTTCATTTTCTTTTCCATGTGGGCAATTTCAATATTGGTTACCTTTTCCATATTCGATTCAATTTCCGCAATAGGTCTTCCAATAGTCAACAATCCTTCGTGTAAAACTTTAGATTCTGCAGTATCCTCGCGCTGAACCGATGCAATTGCCAAATCTAAATTACCCGAATTAAGTTGGGTGCTTATAGAATCCATTAAACCGGCACTTGTTCTTTGCGTGGCTTTTTTAATGAAAAGGTATCTTTCTATAACAAGATAAATGGTGTAAATGAACAAAATAACAATAGGTATCAAAAACACTCCACCCTTCATTGCAAACTCAAAAAGAGAAAGTTCCTTTGTTGTGGTAACGTTTTCTACAATGGCTTGTGTTGCTTGTGTTAAACTGTCAGGTGCAGCTTGCAAAAAAAATGTCATCATAAAGTTTTATTTAACGCTTAAAAAAATGATTTTTGTAGATTAATAGTTCAAACAATTATTTGTGCTAAATAATGAAAAAAATATCACATATTAAATTAATATAAAACAAAATTTGGTATTAATGGATTTGTATCAAAAAACGGTTGAATGGATGTACTCTCAACTGCCCCTTTTTCAGCATGTGGGCACGGTTGCTTTTAAAAAAGATTTAACAAATACGTTAAAATTAGCTGAACATTTAAATCATCCCGAAGATAAATTTCAATCGGTTCACATTGGCGGTACTAACGGTAAAGGCTCCACATCGTCTTTAATTGCATCGGTTTTACAAACGGCAGGTTATAAGGTGGGTTTGTACACTTCGCCACATCTGGTCGATTTTCGCGAACGTATCCGCATAAATGGTGAAGAAATTTCAAAAGATTTTGTGGTCGATTTTATAAAAAAGAACAGAACTTTTCTTGAAGAAAATCATTTAAGCTTTTTTGAAATGACCGTGGGCATGGCTTTTCAGTACTTTGCGGAACAAAAAGTCGATGTAGCCATAATTGAAGTGGGTTTAGGCGGGCGATTAGATTCTACAAATATCATCAATCCGCTTTTAAGCGTTATTACCAATATTGGCTGGGATCACATGAATTTGTTAGGAAACACGCTGGAAGAAATCGCTTTCGAAAAGGCAGGAATCATTAAAGAGAAAACGCCTGCTGTAATTGGTGAATTTACCACCGAGACCAAAAAGGTCTTTACAGAACAAGCTCAAATGAAAGAGGCACCCATTTATTTTGCTTCTACAATAGCAGATAGTACTGTGTTAGATTCCGATTTAAAAGGAAATTATCAGATTCACAATAAAAAAACGGCATATCAGGCGTTACAGTTATTAAAGAAACATTTTTCAATTTCTAATGATGGTATTATCAACGGCTTTTTAAACGTAGGAAAAAATACCGGTTTAAAAGGACGTTGGACGATTTTGTCTGATAAACCATTGATTGTTGCTGATACTGCCCATAATAAAAACGGATTAGAATTAGTGATGCAACAGGTACAACAGCAAAAATTTGATAGCTTATTTATGGTTTTTGGTGTTGTCAACGATAAGGATATAGATTCCATCTTGCCTTTTTTACCTAAAAAAGCTGAGTATTTTATAGCAAAACCTAACGTGTCCCGTGGTTTAGATGCCGATATTTTAAAAGAGAAGTTACAAGAAGCAGGATTTAAAGCAACCGTTTTTAACTCGATCACTCAAGCTTTGGAAAATGCAAGAGAAAGAGCAACCAAAAACGATATGATATATATAGGAGGGAGTACTTTTGTGGTTGCCGAGGTTATTTAAAGATGCAGTTTTAAGAAAAGTTTCATCATAGGAAGTTAAGCTCCACTCTGTAATTCTTTAGTTTATAGCGAAGTAAAAAAAGAATAGAAAAAAGGATAAAAAAGATTAGGAATTAACCGGAAAAGGAGGTTATCTTTGCACTCGCAATACAGAAATAACGTTCATTTAAAGATTAGTTAACACAAGAAAAATTAATAAAAATAAATTTGGATTGTAAAAAGAAAAGGTTGTAGTTTTGCCGTCCGTTTCAAGTAAGAAGGCAGCAAGGATACAGGA
>NZ_FNXE01000023.1 GCF_900108395.1 Paenimyroides marinum
TATGCTTGTAGACAAGCATATCAAATTTATCTTTTGGAATAAAATTGATGATTTGTTTGAAAATCGGCTGACCGACTAATTTCTTTTCTGTATCTTTATTGCTCATATTTTTGATTTGTCGTAAAACCAAAATATGAAAAAAGGAGCTAACCACAATGGGAAGCTCCTTAATTTTGAAAAGTTAGTCGGTTAGTAGTGAAAACAAATATATCTTCAAGACGTGTGCTCACATCATTTGACCCAATATGCGTGAATTCTCCATTTTTCCATACTATCGCCCTGTACGTTGCATTTTCTGCTTGTGGCAGGTAGCTTCCTATAACATACACGTCGTTGTCCTTAACAAACACCGCCTTGGCTGTAACACTTTTTGAGTTAGGAGCATTTAACTCTTGTGCCTGCCCATTTACCCATAACAATGCTTTTACAGATTCTTGCTCTTCATTTAGTTCTTCGCCAACGACATATACATCGTCACCCGACACTTTAATATCACGAGCAATTGTAGAGCCACCCGTAACAGAAGGAAGAACTACTTTTTGTCTATTCTTCATGTACAAAGCACTATATCTGTCTTGATGCATTTCTACACCGGCACGATACACATAAACAGATAAGGTATCCGTTATTTCTTCTTCATTAAAACCATCATCTTTTTGACAAGACATTGTTATAAGAGATATAACAATCGTCATAATCATCACCCAAATTCTACTACTCATTTTTCAATTAATTAAATATTAAAATTTTATTTGTGTTCTTATTATTTGTCAATAAAATCAAATTTGTCTTCAAATAATTTTCCAATTACGGGCAAAGGTTTTTTGACTTCGTTGGCAACGTTGATGATTCCTACAATCATAATAATGAAAAACAGGATTCCAGCATAGCTCACTAAAACTCCGAGTGTAGCAGAAAAAATGGAAAGTACATAAACCGCAATGTTGAAAAGGATTGCCAAAACCAGCAAACCCAATCCTTGTTTCAGATGATATATGCTAAAACTGTCACGTTGCTCTTTTCCGACAAAATAGGCTATCAGCCACAAAATACCGAGGTAACTGAGAATGGATTGAACTTTTGGTGTCATAATTTATTTATTTTTATGTTTATCCAAATTTATCCATAACAAGATTATTATTTCTCTTTTGCCCTTGAACAAAACATCTACAACATTTAAAATTGTATATACAAAACATCTACAAAAACCATAATTATTTAATAATCAATTTTTTGAACATATAAGTTTAACACGCTTATATTCGGTTTTGATTCAATTTTTTCATTATTTTGTCTCTGTTTGTAGATATTAAAGAATGAAAACACTATCGGTTTTATATATTTTAGCTGCTTATTTACTTTGTACCGCCACAGTGAAAAGCCAATCTTTAAGTCCATCTACCACCAAAGTGTTAGACCAGTTGGAATATTTTCATTTACATAATCAACCGGAGGAAGCACTAAACTTATTGGCGACAGAAATTGAAAACACATCTGAAACAACGGATTTAGCCTATTTCTATTCCTATCAAAGTACAATTTATGCTACAAAGGACAGTCTTTTACTCTCCAAAAAACTGATTGATTTAAGCATGGAAAACGCCAGAAAATCCGGCAATAAAAATGCTTTGGCGATGGCATACAGAGGGAAAGCTTTTTTGGCAAATGCAATGAATATGCCCGATGTGGTGGTAAAAGATGCGATAGAAGGATTAAAACAAATTGAAAATAATGACGAAGATCCGACCACGAAATATTCTCTCAATTATCTTCTTTATGGTGCGTATAGCAAATGGGACGATAGCGAGAAGATGGAAACCTACATCCGAAAAGCTCAACATTATGCTTTAATGGCTGAAAACGTGAATCTTCAAGTAAATGTAAACAACGGTTTGTCAAGTATGTACCAGGCACGTTTCAAAAAAACAAGCGAGTCGCAATTATTGGACAGCAGCTATTACTACCTGAGTCAATCCTTTGCTTTGCAACAGAAAAATCCTGAAAAAGTGAGCGGCAATACTTTTGTGATTACCTGTATCAATCTGGCGAACTACTATTTGGATTATTCGCCGGAAAACCTTGCCGAACGCAAAGAAAAAGCGTACCGTTATCTTGATCTTGCCGAAGAAAAGCTGAAAGCTGACAAAGCTTCACAGGAAAAATGGATGAACGTTTTCGGAATTAAAAGTGGTTTTGCCAAAAAAGAAGGAAACCCAGCTCTTGCCGAAAAGTATTTGTTGCAGGGTTTAAGCCATTTAGTAGCTTCCAACAAAAATTATTACCGGTTAGAATATGCTGTAAATAAAGATTTGACCGATTTGGCATTCAAAAGAAACGATACGAAAGCCGCTTTGCAATATCAGCAAAGAGCGGAGGAATTGTTAAAAAAATCGTTTAACGAGCAACAACTTTTCAACGTACAAAAATTGGAAGTACAATATGAAACAGAGAAAAAAGATAAGGAGCTACAATTGCTAAAGGAGCGGGAAGCATTTAACCGAAAGCAAAATTACCTGTATGGCGGAATTGCATCGGCATTGCTTTTCGGGCTGGGTTTTATGTTTGTTTCTTACCATTTCAAGTTGCGTTATTCCATTGAACGAGAGAAAAAATTAGCCCAAGAAAAAGAAGACGCCGAACAACAGGCAAAGATGCAGATTTTGCTGGAAAAAGAAGAACAAGCCCGGCTGAAAGCAGAACAGGAATTACTGGATTTGCGGAAACAACAATTGGAGAAAGAAGCATTGGCAAACTCATTAATTATCGACAGAAAGAATGAAACCCTAAAACAGATTCAGAACAAGATACGAAGCGGAGAAGCAAGTCATATTCAGAAACTTATTAAAGAAGAAATGCTACTTCAGACCGATTTTGAAGACATTAAACTTCAGATGCAAGAACTCCATCCCGATTTTTTCAACCGATTGAATGAAAAAGCCGTTCAGAAATTAACGCCACTGGATTTGAAATACTGCACCTATCTTTACCTGAAAATGTCTACCAAACAAATTGCCCAAATCCTGCATGTGGAACCACAAAGCGTACGGATGTTTAAATACCGTCTGAAACAGAAATTTGGATTGGGAAAAGAGTCCGATCTGGAAGAATTTTTAGAAAAGTAATATATTTCATAAGTACATCTGCATTCTAAAGTTAATTTTTGTTGTGTAACGATGGCTGTTGTCTACGTTTTAGTTACTCACTAATTCTACGCAACGATAATTTATGGTTCAAACACTATCTTAGTTTTGGCATCTAAAATGTTCCCTTTTTGCCGACGATTTACAGGGGATATTTTACAAAAATTTTCAACCTATAGAATAAGACTTGCTATAGTTGGCGACTTTTCAAAATTTATGAGTAAAAGCCTGAAAGATTTCATTTATGAAAGTACTAACGGAAAACAAATTAATTTTGTAACTTCAGTCGAAGATGCATTAAAATACCTAACAAAATAAATATGGTAAGAACGGAAATTATAATTGCGGTAAAAGATGTTCCAAAGAGTTCTGAATTTTATCAAAGCTTATAGTAGACACGGTGGAGAAACTTTCGAAATTTTGACCGGCGGGCATATTGTAATCCTCTGCTTACACAAATGGGGTGCGCACGAACACCCGACAATGCTGAATCCTGAAACAGCAGTTGGAAACGGGTTAATACTTTTCTTTAGAATTGACCACCTAACTGAAATCTTTCAAAACGCAAAAAAACTACATGCAGGCATTGAGAAGGAAATTCATTACAACGCAAACTCCTTGAAAAACCAATTTACCCTGAGAGACCCGGACAACTATTATTTAATAATCTCCGAATAAAAAACACCGACCGCTAATAGCAGCTGGAGCAGGCAAAGGCTTTTCAGCCCAGGTCCCCCGCAGAACATTTTGGCAGGCCCAATGACTACCTTTAGGTGAAAACCCTCCTTCATACGGCTGTTGACACATCTACCTTATTTTACTAACAAGTTATGCTGATTTTACTATACTCTAATGGTAGAGCAAATGAAGATGCCCCTTAGGTGTTTTCACAAATTATGCGTTTGTTTATAGCTTACAATGCTTTTATATTTTCCTTTTACATGTTGCTAATCCGGCACGTTACCTGTACCGAATGCAGATACCTACCGGCATCAACATGCCGGATTTTGACGTGAAAAACACCTCTGTTGCTATTGGTGTTTTTTTGTTAAAAACAGGTACACGTGAAAAAAAAAAATCAAATTCCGTAAAATATTTTTTAAGTTCAGTTGTCTTCCTATATAAGACATTGATTGTTTAATTAAAGAATAAAAGAAATGAAAAGATTTTTTAAATTTATGGTAAAATACAGATACGTTATGTTTCCCGTATTTGCAATTACCGCATTGGCAATATTTGGCGGAGCATTAACGCTTTTATGGAACTGGCTTATGCCGAGCATTTTTGGTTTGACAGCTATTAATTTCTGGCAAGCCATCGGACTATTTGTTTTAGCAAGGTTGCTGTTTTCCGGAATGGGCTTTCATAAAGGTAACAGACGCTTCAGACATCACCATTCCGTTTCGAATGCGGAACGCGAAAAATGGATGGCGATGTCTTTTGAAGAAAGACGCGAATGGTTTAAACAACGCAGGTTTGAGAGAGGTTGCGGTTTCCGTTCTAAATTTAATAAAAAAGAAAGCAACAAACCTGAAAATGAGTAATGATGAAAACCGCAAGAATGTAGAGGAGCAGGTTATAGAACACCTGCCCCGTATCCGCTCTTTCATTAAAGGACGTGTGCCTAATAATGAAGATGCCGAAGATATTCTGCAAGACGTTTTTTATCAATTCCTAAAAACAATGGAAGGAACACACCGCCCCATAGAGCTTGTTTCAAGTTGGTTGTACCGCGTTGCCAAGAACACCATCATCAATAAAAACAAAAAGAAAAAAGAGGCACAAATTCCAACCTACTGGTACGATGAAAACGGCTTTTTAATTGAAGAATATGCCTTGTTTCCGAAGGAAAACGATTTTAATGATCCCGAACAAAGCTATATGTGGGCAATGGTTTGGCAAGAATTAAGCGAAGCTCTTTCGGAACTTCCGGACGAACAAAGAAGCGTTTTTGAATGGACCGAATTTGAAGGCGTCCCTATCAAGGAAATTTCACAAGCCACAGGTATTTCTACAAACACCTTGCTTTCACGAAAACACTATGCGGTTAAATATCTCCGCAACCGGCTGAAAGAAATTTATGACGAAGCCATTTTAAACAAGTAGAATAGGACGATTTAAAAACACTTGCAAAAACATTTTTTAAAGAAGTCGTTATTGTAGAAAAACACAGCGTTTCAACCAAACTACTTTTTACGTGCAGCCATTGGTTGATCAAACGACAACATTCCGATACAAAACTTTGAAAGGAATTATCCCTTTTGGGACATTGGCACAGCCAACGGCACATTTGACATCGACATTGCCACACAGTAAAGGAAGTAGCGCATAATGGGTTGAAAAAGTGGTTTACATAGCAGGATACAACCGGCTGTGTGCAGCATTGACGCACTATTTCAGAAACGAATTGAAATGAGAAACTAACCAAATCAAGACAAAACCTTTTTGGAACCCGCTAAAAAAAGGATTGGAATAACACAAAAAACGAAGTAATGGTTTATGTATTCAAAACATCAGTAAAAACAAAGAAAGAGGTAAAGCAACTAACGCCGGAATTGAACGGGTTATTACCAGACATAAAATGGAATTTTGACCTTGAAGATTGCGAAAAGATCTTTCGTGTAGAAACTTCTAATGAAATGAAAGACCTTGTGGTACATTTCCTTAAAGAAAAAAATTATTTTTGCGAGGAACTACCTGACTGAAAAAACAGCAGCAAAAAGCAAGGTTCCTCCTTTTATTTTATGAGTAACGTCCTTTTGGGGTAAGGGACTATTTATGTTTTGAATACCGGAGATCCCGGATCAAGACCGTAATGACGGCGGATCCTTTAATTTTAACACGAAACTACCTGAATTACAATCAGATACCCTAACAGACGCAGGATCAGGCAAAGTACCCCACCCCAATATTGATGGAGTAAAAAAAATTTTAACGGGTGACCGCTGATATACAAAGGGATTGTTAAAAATCCTGTAACGATCCGTTAAAAAAAAGTTTAACAAATAGTTGTTTGTTTTTTACATTTTTTTAATTTTACTACCAGCAACCTAAAAAATAAACATAATAAGCATAGTTTTTACTAAAATACTGATGAAGCACCCGCTTTTTCAGATACCGGACTGCCCCGTGGTCTGACGTGAACTATCGCCAAAATTTTAACTCAGCTTATGAAGAGAATAGTACACTGCTTACTCAGCACCACGATCTTCTTTTGCGGCCTTTCGGGATATTCCCAGGAAAGCGACCCGTTTAAACCGACCCTTTGGTTATCCAGTCCGCAAAAAGTAAATGACACACTGCCGGAATTCGACCGGCTGAACTTCCACAAGGATTTGGGACTGACCAAAGGAACACTGTGGGGTTCTTCAAAAAAAATCAATAAACCGCAGCACCTGTTTCTGGTTTACAAATCCAAAAAGAAGGAAAATCTTGTATCCTTTATGGGGGAAAAGCGTGCCGTGTTCCTGGAAGGCAAAAGCCTCTATTTAAATGATTCGGTTGACCTGAACGGATATAACGAATCCTACGGCGAACTGCTCGATGTCCGTTTTTCAAATATTCAGGAGGGAAGGTTCTGGATGAATCCCCAACTAAAGGATTCGCGGGTATTCGAACTGGTGCTGACCGACCAGGGATCTGCCGCTGCCACCAATGAAATAAGAACCTACCTGAGTATTAAATACGGTATCGACCTGATTGATCACAGGCAATACACGTATGGCGGCAAACAGTTGTGGGATGGCGGAAACAAAGCGTACAACCACCATGTTTTCGGAATGGCTTCGATGCGGCGTTTCAACCTGTATCCTTCCAAAAGCATGCATTCCAAAGACGGGGACCTGATCCTGTCGCTTTCAAAAGGACAGCGGCAACGCATGGACGAAGGTTCATATGTCCTGGCAGGCAGCAACGGTAAAAGCCTTACCTTTGACAAAAAGTCAAAACAAAGCCGCAAGGAATGGCTGGTACAGACCGGTGAGGAACAGATAGCTGTCGATTTTTCCATCCCTTTAAGCAAGCTGGGAACTTCCGAAGATTCATTTAACGATTATGAGCTGCTTGTGGGAACCAACGGCAGGAATGCCGTAAAATATACCGGAGTACCCAAAGATACCCTGCTTGTTTTCAACGATGTCCTTATTAAAAAAAGCAACAGCAACATCGTCCGTTTAAAGGAACACCCTTCCGATATAAAATTTGAAACGGAAAACAACTGCGGGCAGTTCCGCCTGAAAGTAAAGGCTCCTTCAACCATTTCCAATTACTCCGTAAAAATATATGACGATAAAAAAGACGAAGTGCTCGCTTCGTTAAACGTTAATGAAACCTATACAGTCAATAACAGTACTTCTGCTTATTTCGATGTAAACCTTGCCTATAACGGCAAAAAGATTGTAAAACGATTTGAAACAACCATAGCCGGGCTAAGTAATGAAAAGATAGAAAAATTCTATACGCTGGAAAACGGCGAAGCCACCATTTCGCTGAAAAACACCGGTAACCTTAGCTACCATTGGTTCAGTAACGATAAAGAAATAGCACAGGGAAATGAAGTGACCCTGCGTGCAGCGGGAACCTACAGCGTAAACATCTCCAGCGATACAGGCTGTTCAATAACGCAGGTATTCAGCGTAGGTGCGGACTTTAACGACGAAGGCTGGCGGATATATCCCAATCCGGCTACTGCAAGCGAGGACATTCATGTGCTGTTCAACCTTACTGAAAAAGCAGACGTTAACATCGCACTTTATGACAATGGCGGCAGACTGGTAAAAACGACCGCTTTGGGAACCGTTCAAAACGAAACCGTAAACCTTGGCAAGCCAGGGCTTTCTTCAGGCGTGTACATTATTGTAGCCTATATCAACGACCTTCCCCAAATCAAAAAAATCATTATAAAATAACATAAAACAAAACATTATGAACGGATCAGTCAATCCTTTGAAATCCGGTATGCGGGTTTTATATTATACCGCACTGTTTGGCATGTTCTTCCAGTTGTTTGCATATCCCCTTTATGCGGCAGTAAGCTATTTTCCTTACGGTGTGCGTTCCAATCATTACATCCCTTTTGTCAGACCCGACCAGTTTGAAGCTTCTGCGGCTCCTTATCCTGAAGAAGATACGGAGGCAGCACAAACAACAGCTGTTAAGGAGGCAGAAAAGGATGATGAGGGAAACATTTCAAAAAATCTCACCGAAGAAGCCTTTGAAATTTATTCTTCGGATAAGATGGGGATCATCGGTTACGGCAATCAAAGCAAGAGCGACGACCCTTCCGACAATATTTTCCATTTTTCAATCGATAAAAAGCAGCTTGCCGGAAAAGACCTTGTTTTAAGCTATGAGGTGTACGGTATTGAGAATGCTTCCGGTATTGCCCGGAGCATCAACGAGCATACGGCAACGGGCGGCTTCTACGTGCAAAAAAACACTTCGTGGAAAACAGTTAAAGAAACCGTTGTTGCAGACCAGCTAAAAGACGGCGACAACCATCTGTTGTTTACCGCTTTTGAAACCGGCGGATCGGATTATAAAGTCCGCAACGTGAAATTAACAGCAGCCACCGGTAAAGAAACACCTTCGGTATCCTTTGCCGATGGCAGCCTGCTATACGTTAAAGACGGGAAAGGGTATGTAAAAGGAACGGTGGCAGAAGCCTCCGCACAACTTTTTATCAATGATAAACAGGTACCGGTACGCAATTACGAATTTGAAACCGTACTGGATAGCGCATCGGATCTGCAATCGCTGGATGTACGCCTGGTAAAATCGGGAAAAACCATCTACCGGCAGCAGCTTCCCGTAACTTCCAAAGAAGTGTCGGAAACGGTAGCTTATCAGTATCCGGAGCAGATGATTCCGGTGCGTCAGGCAGAAAACGGGAATTACGGTTTTGCCCTTGCCGATGTGGACCTGAACATCACAAAGGAAATTTATGAGGGAGCCGACCGCATTACGGTTCAGAAGCTGCGTACCATCGACGCGGCCCCGCTTGGTACAAACATCATCAACGTAACGGCAGGTACTGCCGCCTACCGGTTTTTACCTGATGGGGCAATCTTTAATGACCAGGCACAATTGACCATAAAATTTGATGACAAACTGCTTCCAAAGGGATATACCGCCAATGATGTAAAGATATTGTACTTCGACATGGAGCAAAGACGCTGGCTGTCGGTAGCAACAGACACTATTTTACCGGCGGAAAACAAGATTGTGGGGCTTACCAACCATTTCACCGATTATATCGCGGGAATCATACAGGCACCGGAGTCACCGGAAACAAGCTCTTTCACGCCGACTTCCATCTCAGATATTAAAGTGGCAAACCCTACGGCGGGCATCGTACAGATACAGCCGCCGACGGCCAACCAGAAAGGTGACGGTACGCTGGATTTCCCCATCACCGTTCCTGCAGGACGCAACGGCTTACAGCCTAATTTATCTGTTTCATACAACAACAACGGCAGCAGCGGCATCACAGGTTACGGATGGGACATTCCCATACCTTATATCTCGGTAGATACCAAATACGGTGTGCCGAAGTACGATAGTACCAAAGAAACCGAAAGTTATCTGTTTAACGGCGAAGAACTGATGCTGGTCAACGGCTCAAACCTTTACCTGCCGCACCGGCAGTCAAACACCATTAACAGGCTAAGCGGTACGGCGACCTTTGTACCGAAGGTAGAGGGCTCGTTTTCAAAAATCCAACGGATAGGAAGCAGTCCGTCAACCTATACCTGGGTGGTATGGGACAAGTCCGGCACGAAGTATTATTACGGACAAACAGCTAACCACAGGTTGAGTTCTGGTACCAACCCCAAAAATATAGGTAAATGGTACCTTTCTAAAGTTGAAGACAAAAACAAAAATTACATAGAATACGCTTATTCTATTAAAAACTACGGTACGAGTACGGGTAACTTGAGTGGGGGTGTCGAAATGCTTCCATGGCGGATTAATTATACACGGCATCCTGATGTTAATGTAGGTTACACTACCACTAACCTTTATTATACCGTAATTTTCAATTATTCCAACAGCAGCCGTTCCGATGCCCATTTTAACTACCGCTATGGCTTTAAAGAAGTAAATGCTTCCAAACTGGACTATATCAAGGTAACCTGCGATAAAGAGATTCCTCCAGATGCAGGTTATCCCAGTATCTATTGTGATTACGATGTGGAATACCGTTTCAATTACGGTACCGGAGCGTTCGGTAAAACGCTTTTAAACAGCATTACCACGCGGAACATCCAAAAGGACGACAGCGGAAACACAACGGCAAGTGAAGACTATACCCATACGTTTGACTACTACAACGAGGTTGCGGGCGGTTCGCTGTTCGGTGAAGAAAAAAACATCAGCGTGGAAGATGACATTGCCGACGAGAAACATTCGGTGATCAGCTCCACCAAGGAAAGCTACAGTGCCACCGAGTTCAATATCGGAGCCGGATTATCGCCTATGCAGAACCCGCCGGCATGGTGGCCGTTCAGCTATGGCGGTACCATCAATTTTGCTTTTCCTTCGGGCGTATCCACATCCAGTTCGCCAACGATGCTGCTTCTGGATATCGACGGTGACGGATTGGATGACAAGGTGGTGAAGGTCGGCAACGACATCAAATACCATAAAAACCTTGGAGGCATCGCGTTCAGCAGCCAGCTGTACAACGCCTACAACATCGGCGACCTGGGGCTTTTTGAAAACCAGACACAGACCGATCCCGTGATGTCGCTGAGCATCATAGCGGGAAGCTTCAGTGCGTCCAAATCGCAGACCAACGGAAGGGCGCGTACTTTCTTTACCGATGTGAACAATGACGGGCTGGTGGATTTTGTTAAAGACCGCATCGTTTATTTCAACCGCATAGACCCCAACTCGGACCGTCCCACTTTTACCGACAATAGTGCGCTGACACCCAACAGGATCTTTAAGGAAGGTGCTCCCGATCCTGATGTATCCGCACCGCTGCCCGACCTGAGCGTCGGCAACGACCTGATGGACGTGGTAAAGGTATGGGTAGCTCCCAGAGCAGGGGATGTGAACATCAACGGTACCATTTCCAAAAACTTCGTGGCATCGCACAACGGGATCCGCTATTCCGTGGAACAAAGCGGAAGAACCGGAGGATTGCCTTTCTGGGATCCGGGAATAGCCATACGGTTTAAAGACGAGGTCATTTCCCAAATTCCGTGGAACCCGTCGAACCCCGTATTAAGCCTTCCGATTCCCGTAAGCCCGTACAGTAAAAGCTACCTGATACAGCCTACCTTGCTGGTAACGGCAACGAAGAACACTTCTGCATCTACGCACGTGGAAAGAGGCGACCGCATCTATTTCCGGGTAAACAGCAGCCAGATCCCTACGGAATTAGTGGATGTCAGCTGGGATCCAACGGTTGAATATACGTCCGTTCCCCACAATCCTTCCACCTACAGCGAATCCTTTGTTCACGGGGATGTGCTGCCGCACCCTCTGACCATTGCCGAACCGGGGACGTATACCATCGGCTGGGCAGGACAGAACGTACCGCTTAACGAAAATGTGGATCTGAAGATACGAGCCTACCAGATTAAAGAAGATCCTGCCTATCCGGATCGTAAGGTACCTTTGGCAATCGGCACAGGTAATAATCCTTCGTACAACAGTGTAGAAATATATAATGCCACCTTAAACGGGGCGTCGGGCAGCCTGCCGGGCGTTACATTGCCGATCAACGCATCGGGAGTCGACACTGAAAACCCCGATACCTATATTTATGTGGAGGTGGAAGCAGGTGCCAAATTCAGCCTGGAATGGAAAGACTTCGACCAGGCATTTATTCCAGTACTCAGAAAGACCAGCGTTTCACCAAACGTAAGCACATACGTCGTACCGCATTACGACATGCGTGAAAATGCGTTAACGGCTTATCCGGGATTGTCCTTCCCGTTCCCGTGGCCCGTAAAGATCAAGCACGATTTCCAGCTGGCTCAATGCCAGAATTTTGACGGGGTATGCAGGGAGCAATACATATACATGATCGCCCGCTATGAAAACGGCCAGCCGCTGCATACCGACAACGGCATGCAGGCGAAGTTCCGCTACCGGATCAACCCCGAGGGATTCGTTGAAGAAGTACGCCAGTTTGAAGGGGAAAACTTTGAATCTTCCCCCATAATCGGTGACCCTTTTTCAGAAATGCAGGTGGAACCGGGCAGGGAACTGTTCGTTGAATACACCACGGACGAATACGTGGTGGCATCTATTTTAAACCATTACCAGAACAACAACGACGATCTGATCAGTACCACGGCGATGGGCTTCGCTTCGGGGGGCAGTGCCTCTCCGGCAACGGGTGCCTCACCGATGGGTGTACCGCTTCCTTCGGGACTGGTACGTGCAAATATCGCTACGGAAATGGCTCCGGCACTCGGTATGGGTACGCTCTACAAGAACTGGGGGCAGTTTGCCTACAAGGGTGCCGCTCCGGATGAGAACTTTACACCTATCGATGAACGTTATGCAAGCCGTGCGGCTATTGCGGGGGTATCCGACCTATCAAAGTTTGAAAACCCTACACAGGGGGAAAGAGATAATGCGGAAGCCTTAATGAACCTTGATCCGGCAGACATGGATTACGATGAAGACGAAGGCACCATTACCGCCGGGGGGAATCCGATTCCTGTCACTCCGGGGCAGATGGAAGCCATACGGCACTTTACCATGCTGGTTCCTGACCGTGCAATGGAAGCATGGAGCTCGCACGAACGCCTGTATGTAAGGGAAGGGGAAATGAGCCCGTACCTGCGTTATTACAATGAAAACTACAACCCCATGCTTCCGATTCCGGCGCCTACGGGTATCGGGCAGTACGGAGCGTTTTCCATCGTAAAGGAAAACACCTCGGAATCCAAATCCAAAGGATCGAGTATCAACTTCTACGGAGTCGGTTTTGGTACGACTACCAGTAATGCGGTGTCACGCCAGTTGAACGATTTCAGGGACGTCAACGGTGACGGTTACCCCGATATCCTGGGCGACAAGATACAGCTGACCTCTTACCGGGGCGGGCTGACCTCTACCATACTTAACAAAAACCTGTTGGGTACCACCACCAGTGACGGTTCGGGAACGACCGCCGGCGGCTCTGATGCACATATTGTAGCCCTTGCCGACCCGGGAGGAAATTTCACCAAGGTACGTATAGGCAACAGTGCTACTTTTTCGGGCGGGCTGAACGCCAGCGGACAGATTTTCCAAACCTCCACGCGTCCCGAGAGCGTACTTGTGGATCTTAACGGGGACGGATTACCGGATCTGGTAAAAGCCGACAATGAAGTGGAGTTTAACGATGCCGCAAATTTTGTGGCATCTACGTGGGAAGGTTATACCGAACCCGGATTGACCAAGACGTACTCGCCGGGTAAATCTATAGGGTTTGGCGGAGGCTTTACCGAGTTTGTAGATCCCATTGTAATCGGACAAGACATTAATGCCAAAAGCTCTTCCAACCTCGACCTGTCTGTTGGTTTCAGCGATTCACGCAGCGCGACACACAGTGAAAAGGATTTTGTGGATTTCAACGGCGACGGGCTTCCTGACTATATCAGTGGCAACAGTATTCACTTTAACACGGGAACCTACCACCTTACAGGCAGCTATAATTTACCGCGTATGTCGGAGTCTTCCGTGACTTCACAAGGTTTTGTGATAAATGCCTCTGTTCTGATTCCTATTACCATCGTTCCCCTTCAAATCATCGTCAAAGTTGGCGGCGGGGGCGGTAAAAGCTGGGGTACCAACTACAGCGAAGAAAACGTGAGCCTGCGCGATTTTGACGGCGACGGCTACGTGGACATCGTGGAATCGGCATCGGAAACACAGGTAAAAGTACGTTTTTCGAAAATCGGCCGTACCAACATGCTTAAAATGGTACACAACCCTACGGGATCGACCATAGAAATGGATTACGCGACCAACAACGTGATTTCGGGGGAAGGTTTCGGGCCTACCTACAAAATGCCGTTTAAAAAATGGGTGTTGAGCAAGGTAACGGTCAACGACGGTTTCCGTGGGGACGGTGCCGACGAGCAGAAATTCGCTTTTGAATACCAGAACGGACTGAAAGACCGCCGCGAACGCAAGTTCTTAGGTTTTGGTGAGGTAAAAACACACCAGCTTAAAGGGGACGACAATCCGGCAATTTACCGCACCGTGGTACAGAAATACCTGCTGGACGATATGCCTTCTTCGGAAATCTACCTTCCGGGAGACCATACCGACAGCCGCAAGTACCAGTACATCGGTAACCTGTTGAAGGAAGAAAGTACTTATGACGGTACACAGCGCCTTCTGAACAAGACAGAATACGATTATGCGGTGTATTCCATCGGGGTTGAAGGATCGGAATACTATCAGACGGAGTTTCCGATAGGTTCTTTCAGTTACACCGATACCAGCCGCATACTGCCTTTGGTAAAAAGTACCGTGGATTCGGTATTTCATTACAACGGAAACGGGGCATCGCCTTTTAAAGCAGATGTGCTGAAAACATTGTTTAAAGAATACGACAAATACGGGAATGTTACCCGTTATTACGACGATTTTGACGGCAACAACGTAGAGATAAGGTATGACGAAAAAAACACGGCATCGCAGTACATCGTCAACATCCCGATACTGCACAACGTGAACAACGGGGAACGGTACAGTACTGCCGAAACAGATGGCGTAGGGAATATCATTACCATTAACCGCTTTAAAAACGGACCAACGGGCAGTGATGTGGCAACCACCGATATGGAGTACAACTCGCTGGGGCAGCTGACCAAGGTTACACAGCCCAAACCACAGATGAGTTCAAACAACAGCGAACGCATGTTCTATGAATACACGTATGACGATACGTTTAAACTGTTTGTTACGGAAGTTACCGATGCCTACGGCTTTACGGGCAGTACGGAATATGACCATTTCGGTATGCCGCTGAAACAGACCGACCTGAACGGTACGGAGTTCGAATATATTTATGACCCGTTACGCCGCGTTACACAGTTTAAAGGGCCGTATAACGATGAGTGGACGATTAAAAACGAGTATAAAAAAGACACGGCAACCGGTTTGCTGTACGCGGTTACCCAACACAATATAACCGACGAAACAGTTACGGGGGCAACACAGCAGGTGCTGCATACCTCGTCATTCGCGGACGGTCTGGGACGCATCATCCAGACGAAAAAGCAACTGGCTCCGGAAGACGATCCTAATTGCACCACACCGGGCAACGGCTACCGTTTCGCCACATCGGGCTTGCAGGTATATGACGTGTTCGGGCGTGTAGTAGAGAGCTTCCTCGGGCAGGAAGAACTGGACTGTACCGGGAACTTTATAACTGCATTGGAAACGTATACCCCGCTGACGCACACCACGCAGGAAAAAACAACTATTGCTTACGACGTGCGCGACCGCGTACTGCAAAACCACGTACACGGGCTGAATGCCACTACCGAATACAAATACGGTTTTGAAGACGACGGGACGGGCAATGTACGTGCCTACGAACGGGTAACCCTTCCCGAAGGAAACGTATCGGTTACCTATAAAGACGAAAAAGGACGCGTACGCACGACCAAACAAATAGACAGCGGCATGCAGCTGCTTACCCAATACCGGTACGATATGCTGGGGCAGCTGGAAAAAGTGACCGATGCCGAGGGCAAGGAAACCTTATACGAATACGACAACTTCGGACAGAAAACAAAAACAACCCATCCTGACAACGGCATTACGGAGTTTACCTATGATTTAACAGGCAAGCTTACCGCGAGTGCCAGCCAGAACCTGATTGCACAGGGACAGGAGATAACCTATACCTACAACTTCAACCAGCTGGTAAACATTGCTTACCCGGCCTTTGTTGCCAACGGGCAGTCCTATCCGGGATATAATGTGGATTATAGTTACGGCGGTGTGGGGGCACCGGATTTTGCCGCAGGCAGGATCACGCAGGTCAACGACCTTACAGGAAGAAAAACCTTCAAATACGGGGCATTAGGTGAAGTGCTGGAGGATACCCGCCAACTGACAGGTGCTACCGGAACCATGGAATTTACCACCGGTTACCGTTACGACAGCTGGGGACGCATCATGGAGATGACCTACCCCGATGGAGAACACCTGGAATATGGGTACAACAGCGCGGGGCAGCTGAAAAGTATTTTCAGTGACACGGAGAACCAGTGGTATTTAAAAGACGTTACTTATACGTTCTTTGAGCAGCCGGCGGAAATTACCTACGGTAACGACGTGGTGACCAAAAACGAATACGACATCACACAACGCGTGCGTGCCATGCAGCTGGACCGTCCGGATACCACCACCTTTATGCGGAACGTATATGCATATGACCGTAACCAGAACATTACCAATATTACCAACAGCATATCGCAGCACAACGTGTTGCAGATGGGCGGTACTTTTGATAAAAATTATACGTACGACGGCTTTAACCGTTTAAAAAATGCAAGCGGCACATGGCAGGGTTATAACGAACATCACGATTATACGCTGGCGATGGAGTACACCAATACCCACGGTATTAAAAATAAAAACCAGTTTCACGATGTTACAAGCACAGCCTTTACCGGTGAAAGCGAAAACTCGTACGATGCGGTGTACCAATATACCGATACTGCCCACCCGCATGCGGTAAGCAGCATCGCCTACACGGGCATCGGTGGCACAACCAGTGCTTCGTCACAGTTTACCTACGATGCCAACGGAAACATGACGCATTACCAAAGCAGCTTCGGAAGTTTTAACGACCGGGAAATGATCTGGGACCAGCAAAACCGTTTACTGGCGGTGGTTGACGATAACGCAAGGGTAAGCCATTACATTTACGACCATGCGGGCGAACGCACCTTTAAGGCGGTGGGCACCGTGGCTACGGTAAGCATCGGCGGACAGGATATTTACAGCGTGCTCGATTTTGACCAGTACACCCTGTACCCTTCGGGATACATGGTAGTGGAACCGGCTAAAGGCGAGTATTCTAAACACTATTACATCAACGGCAAACGTTTTGTAAGCCGTCTGGAAAACAATATCGACCAGTTTGCGGTTGGAACCGGGGCAAAAGGCGCATACGCGACCACGGCTGCCGAAACTACGGCAACGGAAAATACCGGCATGGACCTTGCCGGCATGGTGGGTGCACAGAACACCATCTACAGTATCGAAACACCGGGCAACGACCCTGACGACTGCCAGCAGCAGCTGGATGATATTGTTACGCAATATCAAAACGGGGGTGCAACGGTGGCGCATTGCCTGAACGCTATCCAGGAGATCATAGACCGCTATGGTGCTGACAGCCCGTGCGAAGCATTGGTGGAAGTGAACCAGTACGTGTGTACAGAAGTGGATCCGAACGATCCGGGCAATGTACCCGACGATCCGAACGACCCCGTACTATCTCCGGGTGAAATGGAAGCAGCCGACTGTCTGACCGACCTGAACATCCTTATTGCCCATTTTGCCGCACAGATACAGAACGGCGAAGGTTCGGCGTTCTTTGAATGGTACCAGTGCATAGATGCCTGCATTGAACGCAATGATATAGTTGATAGCCAGGGATGTTGGGAACGCCTTACCGTTGGCAACGGCGAATGGCCTGAAAGTTGTAACGCGTTCTATCGCGATTGTGATTGCGGCGACCAGCCGGTGATTTCAGAACTGCTGAAATGCCCTGCACTGGCAATGATCTACATTGACACCCATTTGGCGGCAGATCTAAGCAACGCCTGTGCCGTGTTAAATTATGTGAAGGAAAACTTTAATTGCGTACCTTTACCTGAGGAGCCTGAACCGGATCCCGTAACACCGGGTGATATAAGCGACGATTGGATTGATGACGGCGGTAATACGGACGATCCTGATGACGATTACGACGAATACCAGCGTAAACCCATATGGTGGTACCATACCGACCATTTAGGAAGTTCAACTTATCTGACGGATAATTTCGGTAGACCTTCTCACTATTATGAGACATTACCGTTTGGTGAGATGATGGTGGAACACAACCAGAGTAAGTATTACAAATCACCATACCCAACTACAAACACAGGTAGTTACGACAATAAGTACAAATTCAATGGTAAGGAATTGGATGATGCCACAGGTATGTATTACTATGGTTCAAGGTATTACGATCCGAGAATTTCGATTTTTATTTCTGTGGATCCGTTAGCCGAGAAGTTTACAGGGTGGACACCATATCATTACGTGCATAATAACCCCGTGAATATGATTGACCCTACAGGGATGGAAGCAGACCACATAATAGTTAATGAAAACAATGAAATTGTAGGTGGCGAAATGGATGGGGATTTAAATATCTACAGAGGGAAACAAGATGAAAACGGTAATTGGGTTAAAACTGACGAAGTTGTTGGTCAGCTTGTAAATGATTATCAAGGGTTCAGATATAATGAAAAAGGAGGTTTTGAGGGTTTTGCAGAAGGTGCAAAATTACATACAGGAAATGTTAAAGGATTTTGTAGTGGTAAAGGATTACTAACAAGCCTGAATAATCAGTTTGAAAAAGAGATTGAAGGACCTGGAGGTTATATTGCTGCTTTGGCTCAATTAGCAGTTGATTCAAGAGGTCCTTCTGGTTTAGGTCCTTTAAAAGGATCAGGGAAATATGATATTAAAAATACTCTATTTGGAGGTAATTTTTATGATTTGTACCAATACGAAGATGGAACTTATATTACTCCAAGGAGTATGGGAAATATGTTATTTGGTGCAAATGCGAGAACTATTTTTAATAATAAAGTCAATGCTTTAGATAAGCAAAAATATGATAGTAAATGGTTTTATTCGTTCTTTATGCAGAAAGCAGGTGGATATAATACTCGAACAAATAATACCCAAGGAACTGGCGGATGGCCTTTTTATGGAGAACATCAAGGTTCAGGAACAAGTATATTTGAAGGATATTTTAAAGGTTTATAATTATGAGAAATAAAACTTATATTTTTTTCATACTCATTTTATTGACATCTTGTTTAAGAAGTGATTCATGGAAAATAGAGGAGATTAAATTTACTAATAATAAAAGTGTTTTTTTTAAATCATATTCTTGGGGAATTCCAGATAAAAACATGATAATCATTTCTAATTCTCATAAAAAAGAATATGATGAAAAGGTAGATTTTGATTTTGGGAGTTTTAATAGGATTCTTTATGAAGTAAGAAATGATAGTTTATATATTTTTCTAGCTAATGAGAATCAATTTAATAATATTAAAAAAATGGAGTTTAATAATACGAAGATAATTCTTGTTGGAGTATCAGAATATTTGGAATTAACTCAAAAATTACAGCAATTTTCCTCGGTGCCACACAATATGGAATAGATAGGTAGGATAGTGTCCCCCGCCGCGGTAATGCTCCAAAGTTAGTGATGCCCTAAAAAAGCCCTGCAATTTGCGGGGCTTTTTATAGTAAAAGAAACGCCAGGCAAATAGCTTGGCGTTTTTTATTACAAATTAATCTAATTAGAACTTTACTACTTATTAAACCCCAAATCCAATAAGAATTCTTATTTTAGTCACATCAATGGAATGCCTGAAACTGACATATAAACCGCTTTTTGAACTACGAACGCACGGGAGTATGCCCTCGCGCGAGGCAAAAATCGTGCAGATGTTTATAAGTGTTGACCCGTTGGCGGAGAAAATGCTAAGCTGGTCGCCGTATGTATATACGTTCAATAATCCCATAATGTTTAACGATCCTGACGGTAGGGAGGTTAAAGGTGTCAACAAAGATTCTGCTCAAAGACTACATGAGGATATGAACACTGTTTTCGCAGATGAGAAATTCGATTCTTTTAGAGGACTTCTGACACGTGGTAAAAAAGATGATAATGGAAATTATAAAAGTAATAAATTTGATAAGATAAGTGCCGATGCTTTCAAAAATGCTACGAGTGGTTTATCAGGAGATGATTTAGAGGCAGCTACAAGTGTTTATAATGCAATAAATTCTAAAAGTGAATATGTTTTTGAATATATTACAGACACATCAAAGAACCTCTCTGAAAGTGGGAATACGGTATTCGATAAATATATGACAGAAGTTGAGAACTATAAGGGAATGAACGAGAAATGGACAGGAGATGCAGTAGCAGGTGTAGGAAAAGAAGGTATGGCATATTATAGTTCAAAAGGAGCTCATGCTTTTATCATTAACGAAGCAAACCATTTTGAAGAAAAAAGAGCTTTAACTTCTTTTCATGAAGGGTTTGGTCATGGTATTCCATTTACACAAGGTATAAAAGGAAAATCGAATTCTGATAATGCCATTAGATACGAAAATATGATTAGAAGAGTTATGGGGATTGAAACTATGAGAGATGGTAAAGACCATGCTGATTTAAAAGTAGTTCCTAGTCATAAATCATTACCAACTTATAGATAATAAAGAGAGGATGAAAAAGATAATTTTTATATTTTTAGTTACTTCTGTATGCCACTCTCAGGAGATTACCTATTTTAAGGATAAAGTAGATTATATCGAAAATGAATTATCTAATCTCTTGAAAGATAGAGAGTATATTATATATGGAACTATTCACAAAATGCACTTGATTTTAAAAAAGAATGACGATTTTTATCAATTTATATTTACTAATAATACAAATAATATGTATCTAAGTGATATTAATATTCTTGGAAGTAATTGTTTAGAATTAGTTTTTAATAAATTAAGTTATACAAAAGGTATTATTGATACTGATTCTGATTTTTATAGAAATAATCCAATAGAAATTCTTGTAGGAGACCCCTTATATTTTTCTTATAATTTAGATTATAAAAATAGATATTGTGAATATTTTATAGCAATGGGTATTAAACCTAAACCTATGAAACAACAAGTTTCCACATATTTAAATTCTTTAATGCTTAAATATTCTTATGATTGTGAGTGGTAACATTCCAAACTCCACAACAAACCAACGGTTTAATTTGGTAGTGTTCCAAACTCATCAACAAACCAACCGTTTAATTTTAAAAGAAGCCCTGCAAGTTGCGGTAATGTTCCAGATTTAGTGATATTCTAAAAAGGTGCATTAAATCACTGACAAACAATACGTTTTGGAAATTTTAATCATTAAAAACAGACAGGCAAATGCCTGTCTGTTGTATTTTTACGGCATTAAACCCAAAAAAATGAAGGGAAATTCAACCTCGTGTTGCAAAGTTAGTGACGGGATGTTATGTCGCTTTTGCAAAAGTGCCAATACCGTTAAAAATGGTACAACCAAAAACAAAAAGCAGCAGTATTTGTGTAAACAATGTGGTAAAAGATTCATAGAACATTATACCTACCGTGCATACCGTCCGTATATCAATAGACAAATTGCAACGCTTACCAAAGAAGGACTTGGCATACGCAGTATTGCAAGGGTACTGGCGGTTTCTGCCACAACAATACTTAAACGTATTATTGTCATTGCACGTACTGTTACAAAACCGGTTATAAGTAAAGGAAAAACATACGAAGTTGACGAAATAAACACCTTTATAAAAAGAAAAAGAAAAAAAATATGGATTGCCTATGCGTTGGAACGCACAAGTAAAACCGTGGTAAATTTCCGCATAGGTTCACGTAACAATAAAACATTAGACTATGTTCTGAAAACCTTAAAACATAGCAACGCAAAACAGATTTATACCGACGGATTAAAAAACTACAAATACCTGATAGATCAGAAAATCCACTGTGTTGTACGTTACGGGACAAACCATATAGAAAGAAACAACCTGACCCTGCGTACGCATTTAAAACGGCTGAACCGCAGAACAATTTGCTTTTCGCGAAGTCTGGTTGTTTTGGCTGCTGTGCTTAAAATCTACTTTTGGGGCTGATTTATTACATTTTATACCTCGGCAGTCCTATTTGGGTAAAATTTGTAAAGAATTTCTAAGAGAAAATACAATCTACACGTCCATTGTGATAATATAAAAGAACATTTATAGAACAACGTACAACAAAAGAAAAGTCTTTAAATTTATAAATCAAACACGATCTTAGTTTTAAATTTCAAATATCTGATTTATTATAGAATACATAAAATGAAGCACTGATGAAATAAAGATTAAAACCACGAGTTCTGAATATTCAAATTTTATCAAGACAACAGATACCCCCGGGATATTTCATTTCGAAACCTTTTCATGCAAAATATTCACCATTCTTGTCATAAGACAATTAAAAAGAGGCTAAAACATTTTAAATTAGCATGAAATCAATACCCGAATAATTTAATTTTTGATGATTATCAAGAACTTTATCGCCAACTCGAATAATTAAGATTTCCGTCAGTTCGTCCCGATAGCTATCGGGAGTTGAAAACCTGTTATTCGAAGACTTTTCGATACGCTTCACTTCGTTATGCTACTCGAAGTGACGAGTTTCAGATATATCCTGGCATAAAGTAAGTAACACTAATTTTTTAACAGCTAAGAACTATGAGCACAATTCAAAAAATAATACCAAACTTGTGGTTTGACAACAATTTAAAAGAAGCCGCAGATTATTATCTGTCTGTTTTTAAAGACGGTAAAATACTAAACACTACGTATTACCCTGAAACAGAAGCCGACGGGCTTGCCGATTTTCAGCAGGAATTTGCCGGTAAAATACTCACCATCGAATTTGAAGTCCTGGGCATGCGGTTCATAGGCATCAATGCGGGACCATTATTCAAATTCAACGAATCGGTTTCATTCATGATTCCCTGCAAAGATCAAAACGAAATTGATTACTACTGGGAGGCACTGACCGCCGATGGCGGTGAAGAAAGCGTTTGCGGCTGGCTGAAGGACAAATATGGGTTGAGCTGGCAGGTGTGCCCGGAAAATTGGGAAGAACTGAATAAGAAACCCGGCGCCTTTAAAAAAATGATGGGCATGAAAAAATTGATCATCGACGCGTTTTAAGGCATGCCCTTTTTTTGAAGACAGGAAAAACATTGACAGCAGCCTGCAGAAAGCCATCGCTTTTTTAAGGAAAAGTCGGGAAAGGCACCAGAACTGCTGGCGGTATTCATTACGGGATCTGCCTGGAAAAAATCAAGCCGCCGACTATAAAAAACATAAAACCAAACAACCATTATGGAACTAATCATCAAAACCGCCCTACAGATACAAAAACCCATTGAGGACGTTTTTACGGCTATTGTAAATCCGGAAAAGATGACACGGTATTTTATTTCTAAAAGTTCGGCTCCCCTGGAAGAAGGAGCTGAAGTTACATGGGAATGGCCTGAATTTCCCGGACAGAAATCAGTTGTGAATTCCATTAAAATAATAAAAAACCGCTTTATTTCTTTTGTCTGGGACAATAGTACCACCGTAGAAATCACATTGGAAGAACAGGCAGACCAATCGGTCGTTGTAAGGGTTACCGAAAGCGGGAAAGAACTGAATGAAGAAAATTTAAAGTGGTATGCCGGAAATACAGAGGGCTGGGCAAATTTCCTTGCCTGCATGAAAGCCTATCTGGAACACGGAATTAATTTGAGAACAGGAAGTTTTGAATTCTTACGCAGCAATGAGTTATGATCCGGTAACTTACTAAACACAAATTAACGTATCGGTTAAAATGCCCTACCTGTAAGGCGTGGCATTATTTAAAGTACTGAAAAAACAATTTATTTACATAAATAATGCATATTATAAACATTTTTGCGTATCTTTGTACCATATTTATTATCAGGCTCCTGCCTTTTGCCTTTTCTGAAATAGTTTAATCCATTTTTTTCTCTCTCAGTTTTTTGCTTTTTCAGTTGCCAATGTTTAATCTTAATTACAATCTATTATGAACATTTTTGTAGGCAATTTGAATTTCCAAACCACAGAAAACCAGTTAAAAGAAGTATTTACCTCTTTTGGAGAAGTAACCTCCGTTAAAATCGTAACCGATAAATTTTCCGGAAGTTCCAGAGGTTTTGCCTTTATTGAAATGCCTGACCACACACAGGCAGAGAAAGCCATCCAGGAACTCCAAAACTATTCGTTAAACAACCGGAACATGGTTGTTAATGAAGCAAATCAACGCGATGACAACAATCGTTACAACAAATAAACAATTAGATTAATTGATTTAATTAACCCTTTTTGTTTTATAATAACCACTGTTGAAGAAATAGCATATAATCTGTTTTTACATTCAACAGAAAAAATGTCGGTATTCCGACAGTCAAACTATGCATTTTAAAGAATTGAACCTTATACCGCCTGTAATTAAGGCGATAAATAAAGCCGGGTACGAAAAACCCACAGAAATACAGTACCAATCAATACCCCATATATTGAAAGGAAACGACATTATAGGATGTGCCCAGACAGGTACCGGTAAAACGGCATCGTTTGCCATACCCATCCTGCAGCTATTGCAACAAAACAGTTCCGCACAGAAAAATATTCGCACACTGGTATTAACACCCACCAGAGAACTTGCAATACAGATCAGCGAAAATTTTAAAATATATGGTGCATTTTTACCATTAACCCATACGGCAATTTACGGCGGTGTTCCGCAAAATAAGCAGATAGCAATTATTAACAAAGGGGTTGATATACTAATTGCCACACCGGGCAGGTTGTTAGACCTTATGAGCCAGGGATGTGTTAATATTTCGCAAATTGAGATACTGGTACTTGACGAAGCCGACCGCATGTTAGACATGGGCTTTGTGAATGACGTAAAAAAGATATTGAAAAAGGTTCCTGAAAAAAGACAGACATTATTCTTTTCTGCCACCATGCCGCCGGATATTAGAAAGTTTGCACAAACCATATTAAACCAACCCAAAGAAATCAACGTTACCCCTGTTTCTTCGACAGCCCAAACCGTAAAACAATCGGTTTATTTTGTTGAAAAAGACGAAAAACTAAACTTGCTTGTAACCATTTTAGAAGATCAGTCCATAAAAAGATCGCTGGTGTTTTCGCGTACCAAACACGGTGCCGACAAGTTAGTAAGAAAACTGGTTAAGGCAGGCATATCTGCAGCAGCCATTCACGGCAACAAATCACAAAACGCCAGACAAAAAGCATTGGACGATTTTAAAAAAAGCTCGATCAGAATTTTAATAGCAACCGATATTGCCGCAAGGGGAATTGATATTGATGAACTACCGCATGTAATCAATTACGAATTGCCCAATGTGCCCGAAACGTATGTTCACAGGATAGGAAGAACAGGCAGGGCAGGAAGTTCGGGAGTTGCGGTTTCATTCTGTGATAAAGACCAGAAAAAAGACCTTCACAACATACAAAAACTCATAGGTTTTAACATGCCGGTAATCCCGCAAAATTAAAAAAACAGTTACACATCTAATAAAAATTAAATATGGCAGATTCTTTTTCCAAAAAAGAAAATAACAAGAAAAAAACGAAACGATTACAGGATAAACAATCACGAAGAGAAGATCGTAAAAGCAATAACAATAAAGGCAAAAGCCTTGACGACATGATCGTATATGTAGATGTCAATGGAAATTTCACTTCTGTTCCTCCCCATCTTCAAAACAGGGATGAAGACCTGGCAGCAGCAAAAAAATCCAGAAGCACCGTTGATGCCGAAGACACCGTATGCAGCGGCACCGTAACTTATACCAATGAAAAGGGATATGGCTTTATCACAGAAGATAAAACCGGAGAAAACATATTTTTTCATCAGGGGCAAATTAGCCAACCGGTCAGCAAACACGATAAAGTAAGTTTTACAAAAGAAAGCACTCTGAAAGGAGACAGAGCGATTAATATCATAAAAAAATAAGAGAATAATTAATTTAATAAATAAGAGAATGTACGAAGGAACAGTAAAATTTTTTAATGAAACCAAAGGATTTGGTTTTATTTCACAAGCAAACGGGGATGAAGATATTTTTGTTCACACTTCAGGGTTATTAGACAGGGTTCGTGAAAACGACACCGTTGTTTTTGAAGTTGAACAAGGCAGAAAAGGCATTACCGCAATAAACGTTAAAAGAAAATAATAAATACTGCTTTATATTTGAAAAGAGGCTGTACAGTTTTGTACAGCCTCTTTGTTTTAAAACTTGTAAACAAAAGCGTTAATATTCATTCCTGCACCTACCGAGGCAAATAAAACCACATCGTTCTTATGCAAAAAATGCTCTGGCAATTCTTTATTTAAAAGCATCGTCAGCAAAGACGGAATGGTAGCCACACTGCTGTTTCCCAATTTGCTTATCACCATGGGCATGATATCTTCGGGCACAGGTTGGCCGTATAACTGATAAAACCTTTTTACAATGGCTTCATCCATTTTTTCATTTGCCTGGTGGATAATAATCTTGTTCAGCTGATCAATAGCATATCCACTTTTATCCAAACATTCTTTCATTGCTTCAGGTACATTTAAAAGGGCAAATTCATAAATCTTTCGACCATTCATCTTAATATACCGTATGTTCCCACAGTTTTCATTATTATAAGATTTGCCAAAATACAGATACTCTTTTTCTTTTAATGTGAACGAAGCCGATAGGTGTGATTTAATTCCCGAATCGTCGTTGCTAAGCTCTAAAACGGCAGCCCCGGCTCCATCGGCATAAATCATACTGTCCCTATCGTGAATATCAACTACCCGTGAAAGAGTTTCGGCACCTATCACCAGACACCGTTTAGCAATTCCCGATTTAATAAAGGCGTTTGCCTGAATCATTCCTTCAATCCACCCCGGACATCCGAACAATACGTCATAAGCCACACAAAAATTGTTTTTTATTTTCAAAAGATGCTTCACTCTTGAGGCTAAACTTGGAACCGTGTCCGATTGAATCGTTCCAAAACGTACATCACCAAAATTATGTGCAAAAATGATATAATCTAAAGTTTCAGGGTCAATGCCCGAGTTTTCTATGGCAGCTTGTGCCGCAATAAGTCCTAAATCAGAAGTTACCTGTTCTTTATCAGCATACCGCCGTTCTTCAATTCCCGTAATTTCTTTTAGTTTTTCTGCGATAGTTGCATTGTTCTGCTTTAACGTTTCTCCGCTTTCATCCATAAAATGGTGCTGGTCAAAGAACAGATTGGTAATGGTTTGTGAAGGAATATAGTTTCCAACCCCAATAATTTTACTTGTCATTCTAAAAAATACTTTATTGTAAGGGTTCGTTTTTATAAAGTCTTGAGTAAATATACGAATTTGAAACGGATAAACCCTTTTTTAAAAGAAACAATTGGGGCCTATATTCCTAAAATCTGTTTATACTCTTCGAAGCGGTGTTCCCTTATTGTCTGTTATTTTTTATTTTCGGTAGTTGCAGCAGCATCATCCATACTCTTTTTTATTTCAGGTTCTGAATCAAAATCATTATCTTCTGCCAATTCTCCGGCACTTATCTCTTTTAATGTTCTTTGTTTTTTTATGTACAATGCTATAAAGCTTAAAACAAAACCTATCATTGTAATGACCATTAAATTTTGAATATAAGGATAAGTCAACGTAAGTGATCCGTTTTCAATAATTAAGATGCGGAACGCCGGTAAAAAATGTGTCAAGGGTATAATTTGTGCAATCATCTGAATCCATTCGGGTGTCTGGCTTAAAGGCCAGGTAAACCCTGACAGCATAAAGCTTGGTGTTGCAATAACCATTAATATTTCGGTAGCTTTTAACTGATTCGGTATTAAAATACTTACCAAAATACCTATAAAACAAACTGCCAGTACAAAGAAACCCGCTACCAAGGTTAAAGCTCCCAGATTTTCATAGAAAGGAATGTTAAACCACCACGTAAAACCCCAATACATCAGCCATACGACAAAGCTCATCAATAAATACGGGATTATTTTAACCATCATTAATGAAAAAGTTGACCGTGTTTGCTTAACCAGATCTTTAAACGTACCGGTTTCAAATTCTGAGGCAAATGATAACGCCAAACCTAAAAGGAGCACCTGCTGCAAAACCGTTGCCAAAACACCGGGCCACAAAAAATACATATAGTTTGTACTGCGGTTATTTTTCTTGATAAAGGTGGTTTTAAAAGGCTCATACTGACTTAATACTAAGTTTTCAGGCGTACCTTGCTTTCGTAAGGTTTCTAACTGTGCTCCCACTTTCATTGTACCCAAAACCAGTTGAATAGCACTTGATGCGTAATTTGCCGTTAATATGTTTGCCGTGTTTACAATGGTTGTAATTTCGGGATACCGCTTGGTAAGCACTTCTTTTTCAAACCCTTTTGGTATCATTACCACACAGGCAGCTTCTTTCTCTATCATTAAATCATTGATATTATGTGCATCAAACTGTAACGAACTTATCTGTAATACCTCGTTATCCTGCATCATTTCAATGACTTTCGCACTCATTGGGCTTCGGTCTTCATCTACAACAATAATTGACAGATCGGTTACCTTACCTTTGCTGTAAATGTATCCGATTAAAATTCCGTAAAGCAAAGGAGCCCCGAAGAATAAGATCTTTAGTACGTTATTACTCCAAAAAAGTCGGAATTCCCTCTTAAGTAAATTCAGAAACAATTTCATATTAACGCTTTAATGTTACGGTTGATTTTGTAAGAATATCCTGTACCTGGGTATTATTTGAAGGTTTTACAACCAATTCGTACAATGGTTCCTGCATGTCATAATCAGGATAAGCCGTTGCAATATTGGCATACGCACCTATTTGTTTAATATTTTGAACAATACCCTGAATTTCTGAGTTTTTATAAGGAATTCCAATAGTTACCGTTTTACCTTTTTCATAATTTTTCAAATCGCTTTCAGCAATCGTGAAACGAAAGTACGTTGTTGTTTGCAGTGATCCCTTAAACAACGTATAACCCGGCAATGCCAATTCGCCCAATTTCAAGGTAACGGTTTCTATCTGCATATTTTGTGGTGAAATGATATAGCGTTCTTTTTCCGCAGCCTGCACCTCTTGTAAAGCACCCAATGCACGGTCTTGCTGCCCAAGTGCCATTGTCTGCTGTTCTAAACGAACGCCGTTCTTTACATCGGCTATTTCTGCATCAACGGCAATTAACTGTGCCTGTGCTCCTTGATATTTAGCAAAGACCTCATCATATTGCTGTTGTGGAACCAACGAATCTTTAACCATAGCCTCTAACCGTTGTAATGATTTTTTAGCAAACTGATATTGCTCATTTAAGGCCAATTTTTTGGCATTTAATTGTTTTAACTGATTTGCCGTGGCTCCGTGCACACTCATAGAATACTGAGCTTCGGCAGATTTTACCGCACCCTGTGCCTGCGCCTTTTTTGCTTCTACTTCAGGAATATCTAAAACAGCCAGTGTATCGCCTTTTTTTACAAAATCGCCTTCACGAACTAAAATCTGGTCAATTCTTCCCGCTATTTTTCCAACAACAGCAATTTCATCACGTTCCACTTTACCCTGAATTACCTGTGCAACTTTTGATTTGTTAGAACAAGCCGCCAAGCTTAATGTGATTCCTAATAAACAGATTATTTTTTTCATATTGTCAGTGTATTGTAATAAACGACATTAGACTGCCCGCCGACTGGTACGTTTCTATGGCTGCCTGACGTTGTTTAATAATGGTTTCTATTTTATTTAAAGACTCTTTATAAATATCGTTTTCAGCGGTTAAACGCTCTGTAATACTGATTAATCCTGCTTTGTATTGTTTTGCTGCTATTTCATTATTGTTCTTTGCAACAATTTCGCGTTGTTTGGCAATACTGATCTGTAACAGCATGTTCTCATATTCGATTTTGTTTTTCTTTAATTGAAGACCGAGCTTTTCTTTGGCGTCGTTTAATTTATTTTCGATTTGTAACGTGTTTAATTCAGCCTCTTCAATTTTATGCTTGCGTTCAAACCCGCTAAAGAGCTCCCATTTTAAAGCCACACCCACCATCCACGTTGGATTTAATGTTAAATTGTTTACTTTTAAATGTGTTGTTTGATTAATTGTGTTGATAGGAATTTTAGTTTCAGCGTTAAAAATTGATGTATAACTATAGCCGCCAAAAGCTCCCAGAGTTGGCAATAAACTACCTTTTTCTTTTTTTAATGCATATTCCGATGCTTTTTGAAAAGACTGCAACGCTTTGATTTCGTTTTTGTTTTCGCTAGACAGTTCTTCAAAAATAACAATAGGTTCCACCGAATGATTGACTTGCAGAATGTCATCGTCATCCATTCCTGTTGACTGATTAATTTTTAAAACCAACAGATTTTGTTTGTGCTGTACATCGGTTTTTTTGGATTCCAATTCCAAACGTGCCAGTTTTATTTTATCGCGATCATACGGAATAGCCAAACCCAACGAAATGGCTTTTTCTACACGTTCGTTTTCCTTATCCAATCGCTTTTCACTATCATTAATCAGCTGTTCAGCGATTTTCAGCATCTGCAACTGATCAAAACTATATAAAATATCCTTTATTACAGCATCATTTTGCAAATCCATCATATAGCCTGTCCCTTCATTTTTATACGCAAGTGCCTTGGCACCATTATAAATCTGACCACCGCTAAAAAGAACTGCTTTCGCCATAACGTTGCCATGAAAAGCCTGTCCGTCAGTTGAAAAATCAGACGCACCATTAAATAAAGGATAACCGGTAACCGGCAATGTAAGTGTGGGTAAATCTAATGAACCTTCGGTGTTTAGGTAACCGTATAATGCCGTGGCTTCTACTTTGGGAATGTATTTAGTTAAAACACTTTTACGTTCCAGTTCCAGCTTTTGCCTTTCGATGGTTTGGTTTACCAAGGTAACGTCTTTTTTTAAAGCCGCATTTAGTGCCTGTTCTATATCAGGACTAACCTGAATTTGACCAAAAGCCGCTCCACATATCAGACTAACAACTGTGAAACCTAACTTTTTCATTTTTCATATTTTTTTATGTTATCGTAAATCAATTGAAAAGCATTGCGCAGAACCAGAGTTTGTTCCTGACTCAGACCTTCAGTAGATTGGTCAATGGTTTCGTTTACCACTTTCATCACACTTTGTTCGATATCTTTTCCTTTTTCAGTAAGATAGATCAGGTTGGTACGCCGATCGGTTTTATGATGTTCCCTTTTCACATAGCCTTCTTTAACCAAATTATCCAATAACCGGGTAATACCCGGCTTATCCCGGCTTGTTGCATTGACAAGATTTTGTTGTGAACATCCGTCTTTTTTCCATAAAACAGCTAAAACAGACCATTGTTCACGGGTTAGATCAATACCGTTTACTTTAAACTTTTGTGATAAAAACCGGTTGATGAGCAAAGGAACGCGCCCAGCCAACAAATTGTATTTATTTTCACTTGTTAATATATCTGTTGTTTTCATGTGACACTTACTTAAACAAGTGCAAAGTTACAAAAACAATAGTTACAAAAACAACCATTTTAATTATTTTTTACATAAAATTATTTTTTACGATTTAATAATAAAATTTTAATATTTAACAGAACAAGTATGTTTTAAAAAGACAGAAAAAGAAGATTTTTTACAAATAGGGCGGAGCTATCCCAATTTTAAACAACAAAAAAGCCTCACATCTCTGTAAGGCTTTCTGTATTTTTGCTCCCCCTCTTGGGCTCGAACCAAGGACCCTCTGATTAACAGTCAGATGCTCTAACCAACTGAGCTAAGGAGGAAACTTAAAATTTAAAACTTCCTGCAATAAAAAGTATTTGCTTTCGCATGTTGCTCCCCCTCTTGGGCTCGAACCAAGGACCCTCTGATTAACAGTCAGATGCTCTAACCAACTGAGCTAAGGAGGAAGGTGTGTTACCTTTATTGCGATGCAAATATAGAACGATTTTTCGTTTCTACAAATACTTTTTTTAAAAAATTGTCAGTTTTTTTATTTCCCTGTAATGGCTTTAAAAATGTCGTTTCCGTTAGCAAACAACAACAAGGCTATAAGTAAAACAAAACCAACTGTTTGGGCATATTCCAGGAATTTATCGCTTGGTTTGCGTCCTGATATCATTTCGTACAATAAAAACATTACATGTCCGCCGTCTAAGGCAGGAATGGGCAATAAGTTCATTACGCCAAGCATAATTGATAACAATGCTGTAATTTGCCAGAATGCTTCCCAGCTCCAAAAATCAGGAAAAATATTAAAAATTGCCATAAAACCACCTACCTCTTTATAAGCTTTGGTTTCAGGATTTCCAATCAACTTTAATTGTTGACCATACTCTTTTAATTTATTTATCCCCATATTAATTCCAACAGGAATAGACTCTAAAAAGCTGTATCTGTCAGTACTTAATTTATACAATCCTAATTTTTCAGCATCATTATGTGTAATCAAAGCAGGAGCCACACCAATTTTACCTTCTGCATTTACCTGTAATGTTACTTCTACCTGCTTGTCATTCCGTGTAACACCGGCAACCACCTTTTCATTAGCGAATGGTTTTAATGCATCTTCCATCTGATCAAAATATTTGATCTCTACACCGTTCACAGAATGGATAAAATCTTTAGGTTTCAACACCTCCTGATTTGGTGAATCATCAGAAAAACCTCCCACCACGAAAGGCATTCTTGGCATCAATAATTTTGTTTTTTTTCTGTTTGAAGCACTATTTATGAAATCGACCGGTAATTTAATGATCTTTTCTTCTCCATTTCGGTCTACCTTTATTTCCTTACCCATTACAATTTTTAAAGCAGCTTCATCAAAACGCTCTAAATGTGCTCCATCAATAGAAATAATTTTATCGCCCGATTGCATTCCCAATCCTTCCAATACATCAGATGTTACCCAAACTCCATCCTTTAAACTATCGTTCGCAATATATTTGTCGCCGTAATACCACGTCATTCCAATATAAATCACAAATGCCAAAACAAAGTTTACCGTAACACCGCCCAACATGATGATTAAACGCTGCCATGCCGGTTTTGAGCGGAATTCCCACGGTTGGGGTTCCTGTTTTAGTTGCTCGGTATCCATACTTTCATCGATCATTCCGGCAATTTTCACGTATCCGCCCAAAGGCAGCCAACCGATTCCGTAAACTGTTTCTCCGATTTTCTTTTTAAATAAAGAGAACTTTACATCAAAGAACAAGTAAAATTTTTCTACGCGTGTTTTAAATATTTTAGCCGGAATAAAATGCCCCAGCTCGTGCAATACAATTAACAGTGATAAACTCAATAAAAACTGCGATAACTTAACTAATATGTCCATTAATTATTACTTTCTGATTTGATGCACAAATGTAAGATTTTAAGCTTACTATTGCCACAATTTAAATCCATTTTAATTTTTTATAATTTTTTTATGATAGGTTTTAGAAGGTGTTTCGATAGCTAAAACATACATTCCGCTTGCCAATTGTTCTGCATTATAAGGATTATTGATGTTTTTACGGATTAATTTACCTTTGGTATCGTATAAATTTAGGGCTTCAACCTGTACATTTTCCGGAATAACTACTTGAAACGACGATTGAAAAGGGTTTGGAATGATTTTAATTTCGTTACCATACGCTTTCATAGAACTTTTAACACGTACCGTATTATTCTTAGATATAATGTCTTGAAACGGATCTATCTGAATTTCTAACACCACGCCAATATTGGTATCTACTACAAATTCCTGGTTGTTTTGCGTATGCTGCAATACCACGATTTCAGACTGACCCGATGTCCCTGTCAGTTTCAAGGTTACCGGCATTTCAAAAAACGGAACACTTTCGTGCGATGTGGTTTGCGATAAAACTATTTTTGTTTGGGTTTCTGACAATGTTTCTGCCTTTAACTGATAAGACGGATGACCTTCGCCATACACCCAATCGTTGAAAAATTCGGTTAAATCCAATCCTGAAGCCGTTTCTAAATGTGTTTTTAGTTGTGTGGTTACTGCATAACTATAGGCAAATTCGGGATCATTTAAAAAACTCTGCATCGACTGATAAAACACTTCATCGCCCAAAATATATCGCAACATATTCACAACCATTGAACCTTTGTCATAGGTTAACCGGCTATTAAAAATTCGGTCAGAATCAGAAGCCTGCTCTTCGGTTAAATATAAATTTCCATTGGTCTGAGAAGTAATACTTCCAATTTTACTACTTTTCCAGTTCACAAAAGCTTCTTGACCATCTAAATGTTCCACAACCAATCCTGCCATGTATTCGGCAAAGCCCTCGTTAAGCCAAATATCTTTCCAGCTGCCGCACGTTACTTTGTCACCAAACCAGTGATGTGCCAATTCGTGGGCAATTAAATGCCTAGAAAAACCGCCCATGAACGAAACCGTGGTGTGCTCCATTCCCCCACCCCAGCCAAACTGCGCGTGACCGTATTTTTCGGTATGAAAAGGGTAGGTACCGAACAACTCTTCAAAAACATCCATAACCGGCAAAGTTACCTGCAACTGGTTTACGGCTGTTTGGTATGATTCGGGATACAGGTAATTCACAATGGGAAACGTGTAAGGTGCCGTGCCCGCCAATTGTTCGTAAATTTCATAATTGGTCACCGCAATGGCAACTAAATAAGCCGGAATGGGATAAGCGTGTTTAAAATGCGTGGTTTTTGTTCCGTTTTGATGAACGGTCTGCGATTGTTCCATACCGTTTGCAACCGCTACCATATCACCGGGTGTTGTCAGATAAACATCAATCGAATCAATTTTATCGTTAAGCGATTGCTTGCAGGGAAACCAGTCGCGTGCCCCAAAAGGTTCAGAAAGCGTCCACATTATCGGTGTGCCGTTGTGATAACCCTGTGTAAAAGCTTCGTTTGCCGTAGGTGGTGCTCCCTGATAAGTGATTACAACTTCGCCCAACGTTCCTTCTTCAACGGTACCAACCAATTGAATGGTTAGTTCGTTATCTGCCTGTGAAAAAGTCAATGGCTGATTTGCCTGCAGCACTTCCGTTACCTGCAACTGGTGGCTGAAATCAAAAACGATACGCTGTAAATCTTCGTTAGGTACAAACTGCGTAGTAACCGTTCCGGCGATGTAATACTGCTCCGGATTTATATCAAGTGCTAATTTTTGGTACGTTACATCGTAATTCAACGTATTGGGGTTGGGAATAAATGCGAACCTTTTTTCGGCTGCCCGTTGTTCATAAATCCTGTATTCATTAGGTACATCTACAGTAACCTGCCCAAACAGATTATTGGTAAACAAACAATAAACAAAAACTAAAAATATATTTTTCATTGTTTTAAGGTTTCATGAAAACAGGTGTTTTATATCGGCAACATCAAATGATTTTTGTTGTTCATCGATTGAGATAATTGTGTTTGCTACCGATTTCTTTTTGCTTTGTAACGTAACAATTTTTTCTTCGATGGTGTCTTTACAAATCATCCGGTAAGCCATTACTTTCTTATGTTGACCAATGCGGTAACTTCTGTCTATTGCTTGATTTTCCACAGCAGGATTCCACCACGGATCCACAATAAAAACATAATCGGCTTCTGTAAGGTTTAGCCCGGTACCGCCGGCTTTTAAGCTGATAAGGAATACGCGTACATCGGTATTATTTTGAAAATTATCTACTTTTTCTTGTCGGTTTCGGGTGCTTCCGTCTAAATATTCATAGACAATTTGTTCCGATTCTAACCGGTCTTTTATCAATTGAAGCATGCCCACAAACTGTGAAAATACTAAAATTTTGTGATTACCTGTTTTTTCTTTAATGGTTTCGGTAAGCGTATCTAATTTAACCGAATAGTTTCCGTAACTTTCTTCCTCATTGATTAAGGCTGTTGAATTACATATTTGACGGAGTTTGGTTAAGCCTTCTAAAATATACATTTGCGAATTTGCCACACCGTTTTCTTCAATTTGATTTAAGATATATTCTCTGAATCGGTTTTTGAAAGCGTCATATACTTTGCGTTGTGAAGGATTCATTTCGCAATAAACAACGCTTTCTATTTTCTCGGGCAACTCTGTGGCTACTTGTTCTTTTGTTCGTCTTAACACAAATGGATTAATAATTTTAGCAAGTGTTTTAGATACTTCCTCATCATTTTGCTTATCAATATAATCCGAGAAATTTTTACGGAAATGTGTCATTGTGCCTAACAAGCCCGGATTAACAAAATTTAGTTGTGCATATAAATCAAACGTGTTGTTTTCAATAGGTGTTCCTGTAAGAACCAACCGGTTTTTGGCATTTAGCAACCTAACTGTTTTATATCGTTTAGATGCCGGGTTTTTAATTGCCTGGCTTTCATCTAAAATAATATAATTAAACGTGTAATCCTTCAAAAACGCTACATCGTTTAACAAAGACCCGTAGGTAGATAAAATAATATCATACTTCTCGAAATGCTTTTGGTGTTCCTTTCTATCGATTCCCACAAAAGCTAAGACTTTCAATGACGGACAAAACTTTTTAATTTCGGCCTGCCAGTTAAAAATAAGCGATGTTGGTGCTATAATCAACGTAGGAGCTGTGTCTGGATTTTTGTTTTTCAGATACTGTAAAAAAGTAATTATTTGCAGTGTTTTTCCCAGTCCCATATCGTCGGCAAGGCAACCTCCTATTTTATTTTCATCTAAAAACGCCAACCAATTTAAGCCATCTTGCTGGTAATGCCGTAACGTGGCATTGATTTCTTCTGGGACTTTAACATTTGGAATGTCTTTTAGATTTAAAAGGCGTTGCTTTTTTTGATAAAGTTCTTCAAAAAAAGCTGGTTTTTCGTGTAATTCGTTGTACAATTCGTCAAGAATACCAAACTGATAATTAGACAACTGAATACTGTTTTTCTTTACTTCGCCCGATTGAAAGTAAACCGCAAATTTCTGCATCCAATCTTTAGGAAGAATTCCTGTGGTTCCATCGGCCAACAACACATAATTACTTTGTTTTATAAACGACTTCTGCAACTCTTTTAAGTTTACAGTTTGATCGCCAAATTTCACATCGATGTGTACATCAAACCAATCGATATCCGATGACACATGAACAGAAATAGCAGGTTTGTTTACGTTAAATTTAAACGCTTTTAAATCATTGGCTCCAAACACTTTTATATCGGTATTTTTCATCTTCTCAACTGCCGTCATCAGCCAGTAATTTTCTAACAACTGCTCAGGTTGCAGATAAAAAATAGCATCTTGTTGTTGAAAATCGGGGTGCAATTTTCTAAGTTCTTCTAAAAAATTATCTTCAAACGCCTCGTTGCGACTAATTGTTTTTAGTTTATCGCCTGCCGTTACAGTAATAGGTTCGTTAGAATATAAAGGAATCAGCTCTTCGTTATACTTTACAAAAGGTTTAAACACCACATATCCTTCATTTAAATCACTAATATACAAATGCTTTTCTAAGGTATTTTCATCAATCTTTATTTTCGATTTTTTAAATTCGCTAAATTCTACCTCATAATCTTTGCTTAAAGGCAAAATAATTTTTTTATAAAAATGTTCGTCATTTTTTTTGTAGAAATACATCTCCGGGCGTTCTACAAAGTGCATTAAATCAAAAGAAAGTTTAGGCGTTTTTATAAAATAAACTTTGGTGTCTAAAACAATAAACAAAGGTGTTACAATAAGCTTAACGCTATCTATTTTATATTTTGTTCCCGAAAGTTCTACTTTAACTCTTATCCTGTATTTTTTGTGTGCACTAGCTGCCTGAAAGTGAAGTTTAACGGGGTCGGTACAAATTTCTAACCGGGTTAGATTTTTTCGGGCATACGAATCTTTTGAGTTGTGCAAGAAAAACAAAGGATCTTTGTCATCGGAAAAAAACGCACCAAAAATCTGTATGGCTTGTCGCCTTGATTTAATGTTGCCTTCGCCCAACAATCTTTCAATTCTTATGGCATTCATAGCAAACTGAAAGTCATCGGTGTCTGGAAATTCATCGATGATTCTATTTAAATCTTCCGAAAATATTCTTTTAATTTTAGCACTAAAATCGGTTTCTTCTTTATTTAATTTTCCTTTAATGCCATAAAAACTTAAAAAGCTTTTTTTTGAATAATGCGAGGCATAATCGACACATAAACCTAAACCAGCGGGTTCTTCCTGTGTATTTTTTACCAACAAGTTCAACCGTGCCGATGTTTCTATTTCTTTAGCATAATTAACAAACGCATTAGTGTACGTATTAATCTTAACAAATGGTTTAGGTTCCAGCAGAATACCTTTAGGAGAAAGTTTTACATCGAAAAAATCTTGATAATCATCATTGGGCGTCAATCCGTACAAAGCTAATTCTTTTTCAATTTTTTGATTTAAAAAACCTTCTTTAAAGAAATCATTCCCGAATTTATTGGCAAGATCTTTAAAAACAAACAATCGATGTTCACAAAACGGTAACTCGTTAGAACAGCTACAGTACGTTTCTAACTTATTTTGACCTTTAACAAATACTATTTCCTGTTGATATTGATTGGTATTCCAGGTGGCAATTTTACTTTTTATGTGAACAAAGTTTATATCGATATAATTAACGAATCCGTAAGTAATAGAATTTTTCCGAACTCTTTTTCTAAGGTCTTCCAAATCAAATTCGCCGTCTATAAGTATAACATCGCCAGTTTCATGCTTTTTGACCTGTTTCATAACACCAAAAAAGGCGGTCTGTGTGGTTAACGCCCCTTTATCTAAACGTTCAGCTAAATCTTCGACACTTGCTACAATGTGTTTACAAATACCTTTGTAATCATAAGGACAAGAGCATTCTGTTCGGCAAATATCGTTTTTTTCATCCAATTCAATTTCTATAATGTAAGGGCGTTTGGATCCTCCTAAATATTCATAAAGGAAAAGTGTACCACGTTGTTCCAAAAAATGAGGATACACATAAAAAGCATTGTTTATAGAAAATGGGGTACTGTGGGTTTTAATATATTTTGCAAAATTTTTCTTGTACATTTTTTTTTTTATTCTAATCAAAACAAAGATAACAATTTGTATTACCTACGAAACATATCCCAATTAAAAAGATAATTTTAAGCAAATGAGACCACAACCCGTACATTTTTTATAAATTTGCCTTTTATCAATTATTTTATTTATGTTACAGATAGCCTATATCAGAGAAAATCAAGAACAGGTGGTAAATGCCCTGGCAAAAAGAAATCTTGATGCTGCTGAAATGATTCAGAAAGTAATCGACCTTGATGAACAACGAAGAGCAACACAGGTAGAATTAGACACTATTTTAGCCGAATCGAACAAGCTATCCAAAGAAATTGGTGAATTAATGCGTAACGGCGAAAAGGCGAAAGCCGAAATCTTAAAAGAAAAAACCGCACAATCTAAAGACCGCACAGCCGAATTAAAAGAAATTTTAAACACGTTGACCGACGAGTTGACGCAACAATTATATCAAATTCCCAACACGCCCGCAGATATTGTTCCGGAAGGAAAAACGGCAGACGACAACCTGACTGTTTTTGAGCACGGTGAAATTCCTGCTTTGTTTGACGGAGCCTTACCACATTGGGAATTAGCAAAAAAATACGACATCATTGATTTTGAACTGGGTGCCAAAATTACCGGTGCCGGTTTCCCGGTTTACAAGGGTAAAGGTGCCAAGTTACAACGTGCTTTGATCAGTTATTTTTTAGATAAGAATACCGAAGTCGGTTACAACGAAATACAGGTACCTCATTTAATAAACGAAGCATCGGGTTACGGTACTGGTCAGCTGCCCGATAAAGAAGGACAAATGTATCACGCAACCGCTGACGATCTGTATTTGATCCCAACAGCCGAAGTTCCGGTAACCAACCTGTACCGCGATGTAATTTTGCAGGAAAGCGAACTGCCGATCTGCAACACCGCTTACACTCCTTGTTTCCGCAGAGAAGCAGGTTCTTACGGAGCACACGTTCGCGGACTGAACCGTTTGCACCAGTTTGATAAGGTGGAAATTGTCCGCATTGAACATCCCGAAAAATCGTATGAAGCATTAGACGGAATGGTTGAACACGTAAAAGGCATTTTAAACGAATTAAAATTACCGTACCGCATTTTGCGTTTGTGTGGCGGCGATATGGGATTCACCTCGGCATTAACGTATGATTTTGAGGTATTTTCAACCGCACAAGACCGCTGGCTGGAGATTTCATCAGTATCTTGCTTTGAAACCTATCAGGCAAACCGCTTAAAATTGCGTTTTAAAGGTAAAGACGGCAAAACACAACTGGCACACACCTTAAACGGTTCGTCTTTGGCATTGCCGCGCGTATTGGCAGGAATTTTAGAAAACTACCAAACCCCGGAAGGCATCGTGATTCCTGAAGTATTACGTCCTTACTGCGGATTTGATATGATAAATTAGTGAGAAAGTTATAAAGTTAAAAAAAACAACCTGCAAGGTTTTCAGTTCCTTGTAGGTTTGTAAAAATTAAACTTTGTCCGTTGTCATCCCGAACCTGCCGAGGTATCTTTTGGTAAATTACGTCACTTTGAGCATTTAAGATTAAAAGGAGAAGCGTAAATACTCGACCTGACAATACACCTTCGATTGAGATGACAGAGGTTCGGCTAAATCAACAAAACTAAAAAACAAAAATTATGATTATTTACAACGTTACCATAAATATAGACGAATCGGTTCACGATGAATGGCTTCAATGGATGCAAACCAAACACATTAAAGACGTGTTGAACACCGGTTGCTTTACATCGGCACGCCTGGTAAAAGTTTTGGTTGATGAAGATATGGGCGGCATTACTTATTCTGCCCAATATTTTGCACCAAGCAAAGAAGCTTTGGCAGATTACAAAGAAAACAACGCACCTTTATTGCGAAATGAAGGCATGGAACGCTTTGCCGATAAAATGCTAACGTTCCGTACCGATTTAGAAATCATCAGCGAGCATGAATAATCAGGATAAAGTCCGGGCGAAAAAGCACCTGGGTCAGCATTTTTTAAACGATGAAAGCGTTGCGAAAAACATTGCTGACACCTTAACGCTTAACGGATACAACAAAGTATTGGAAATTGGCCCCGGAATGGGAGTGCTGACCAAGTACCTGCTGGAAAAACCCATTGAAACCTTTGTGGTGGAAATAGACAACGAATCGGTAGCCTATCTGGAAAAACACTATCAAAAATTGCACAACCACATTATTGGAGAGGATTTTTTAAAATACAATTTACAAAAAGTTTTTTTTAACGAACCTTTTGCCATTATTGGCAATTTTCCGTACAATATTTCCACGCAGATTGTATTTAGGGTATTAGAAATGCGCAATCAAATTCCCGAATTTGCAGGCATGTTTCAAAAAGAAGTCGCCGAACGGATCTGTGAAAAGAAAGGCAGCAAAACCTACGGAATTTTATCTGTATTGGCACAGGCATTTTACGATACCGAATACCTGTTTACCGTTTCAGAACACGTATTTACACCGCCGCCTAAAGTAAAATCAGGAGTTATGCGAATGATCCGCAAAGAAAATTATTCGCTCCCGTGCAATGAAAAATTGTTTTTTACCGTGGTAAAATCAGCTTTTAACCAACGCAGAAAAACACTGAGGAACAGCTTAAAAAGTTTTTTATCAGACCAGATTAAAGAAGACGAAGTGTTCAACCTTCGTCCCGAACAATTAAATGTAGAAGAATTTATTTCATTAACGCAAAAAATAGAAGCTTATGGAATTCAAAATCAGTAAAGAATTTATCCAGGAAATCGAAGGCTATATTGCCGAAAAAAACGAGCGCGAAATACTTCGAAGCCTTGAAGATATCCACTTTGCTGATATTGCCGAATTAATGAACGAATTAAAAGGAGAAGATGCAGGCTACCTGTTTAAAATCCTTGAATCGGAAGTTACTTCGGAAATTCTATTGGAATTGGACGAAGAAGTCCGTGAGAAAATTCTGAACAATCTTTCTGCCAAAGAAATTGCAGAAGAGTTAGACGAAATGGACACCGATGATGCCGCCGACATTATTTCGGAACTTTCCGAAGAAATGAAAGACGAGGTTATCTCGGAGTTAGAAGATTTTGAGCACGCCAAAGACATTGTAGAATTGCTTCGTTACGACGAAGATACCGCCGGTGGTTTAATGGCGAAAGAATACATTCAGGCAAACGAAAACTGGAACGTACTGACCTGTATTCAGGAAATCCGCAAGCAAGCCGAAAACGTTTCCCGCGTACACTCTATTTATGTTGTTGACGATGAAGACCGCCTCAAAGGCCGTTTGTCTTTGAAAGATTTAATTACCTCATCGACCACCACTAAAATCAAAGACATATACATTCCAAAGGTCGATTATGTGAAAGTAGATACCGAAGACATTGAAGTTGCCCGAATCATGCAGAAATACGATTTAGAGGCGATTCCTGTGGTTGATGAAACCGGACGTTTGGTGGGAAGAATTACCATTGACGACGTTGTTGACGTGATTAAGGAAGAAGCCGACCGCGATTACCAAATGGCAGCAGGTATCTCGCAAGATGTTGAAGCCGATGACAGCATCTGGGAATTAACGCGCGCACGTTTGCCGTGGTTACTGTTGGCATTAATTGGTAGTTTTATTGCGGTAAACGTTGCCCAAAGTTTTAGCGATGCCATGACCAAATATGCCACCTTGTTTTTCTTTACTCCTTTGGTTGCAGCGATGGCAGGAAACGTGGGTGTACAATCGTCTGCAATTGTGGTACAAGGTCTGGCAAATAACAGTTTATCGGGATCTTTATGGAAACGCTTGGGTAAAGAAATGCTTCTGGCACTTTTAAACAGTGCTATTTTAGCCATTTTACTGTTGCTGGCAACACACTTTATCATGGGTACCACGTACGAAATTTCTTCAACCATTGTGCTGGCATTAGTTACCGTGATGATCTTGGCAAGCCTTATAGGAACGTTTATCCCTATTATGCTGCACAAATACGGCATTGATCCCGCCATAGCTACCGGACCGTTTATTACCACAAGCAACGATATTTTTGGTATTTTGATTTACTTTACCATTGCAAAAATAATTTTAGGGTTTTAATTTACAACCATGACCTTTTCAAGAAATGTGAAATCAATTATTTATTTCTCATAAATACATTTGTAAAGAAGTTCATTCTTTAAAAAATCACCTCTACATTATTTTAAAGTGGCGAAACAAATATCCACCACCCAGACCAACAGAAACAAACGGAGTTCCTTGCTGAAGCGGCAGCAAATAATCATAACCTGCTTTCACTGTCAATAAACCAAATTCTGCATATACATGAGGCGAAAGTCGGAACTGGTTGCTAAATTCCTTGTTAAAGTCAAGCAGATACCCACCAGTGATTCCTGCTGAAATCAGATGTGATTTAGATGAACCTTCGTCCAAAAAATACATTCCTGTTACCTGAAGTTGCAAACCTGACGGCATATTTTTGTTTGGTGTGGTATAATCCAAACCAAATGCCACATCGTACGGTTTATCATTGTCGAAAAGTACAGGTACATTCAATGCCGCCTGAAACATGGCTTTTTTGTCGTACTTTCCTCCCAAACTGAATACTTGTGCATGGAGTGATGTTGTTAGACTAAAGACAAAAATAAGTGCTATTTTTACAAAAACTTTCCTCAAAATTTTAGAGCTACATGATATGAAAATTACTTGAATCGTTTAAAAACACCAAGGTTCGAACAATCAATAAACTGTTAATAATTACGCAAATCAACATAAGTCTTTGTGTAGATTTTGTTGTTGCGTTTTTCTTTTTTATTAATCCTATTACGCTGAATATAAACCCAATAGGTACCAAAAAAATAAATAAGATAATCGCCAAAAGAGCTCCTTCTTTAGCGAAACCACTAAAGGCAAAATGAATTAAAAGAAAATTAAATACATTAAAAACTGTGCTAAAAGTAGCTACAACATATACCATATCTTCATTTTTAATGATACTAAGATATGATTTTACCACAACATATTCATTTAAACACCTTATTTTTATATCTTTATCATTAGATCATTAAAAAAATGATAAAGAAGCTTTACATACTCTTTTTGTTATTTGGCATACATACAGTTGCCCAAAGTCCATTTCCTGTAAAAATTCGTGATTTTTCAGAAAAGTACGAAGCTGTGATTAACCAAAATGAGAAAGATACGTTGATTAGCGGGCATTACGATGAATATATACCGGATTACGTCATTATCATTTTAGATAAAACGACCCGGAAAACAGTTTTGGAAACCTATACTACGGACTTTCCTACCTATCTTTTAGACGAAAACAACGAAGCCATCCCCAACATCAAAGAATTGCCTTATGGTTCACAGAGTGTATTATTATACGAGGATTATAATTTTGACGGTGTGAAAGATTTTGCATTGATGAATGGAAACAACAGTTGCTACGGCGGTCCTTCGTTTGATATTTACCTGGCAGAAAACAACTCCTTTGAATACAACGAATCTTTTTCTGCATTATCCAACGATTATTGCGGAATGTTTCAAATCGATCCGGAAACAAAAACCATACACACCATGACTAAAAGCGGCTGTTGCTGGCATCAGTTTTCGGAATTTAAGGTGGTCAACAACGAGCCGAAAGCCGTGAAAATTGTGGAAGAGGGCATATTTGCCGAACCTCCGGGGTTGGTTGAAGTGCATACCGAAGAATGGAAAAACGGCAAAAAACTGGAATCGAATACTTTATTGCTTCCTTATAATGCCTATGAAAACAACACCTTATTGTATTTTGATTTAGATAAAAATGATGAGAAAGTGGTCTTGTTTACATCGGATGAATACCTGTATTACGCTTTACTTAAACCCGATGAAAGTATAGAATTTTATCACCCAAAACCCTTTTATGACGAAACAGAAAATGGTTATGTTTACGGAAATTTTACGTATGATTCTGATGACAAGACGCTGAAATTTAAAAACAAAGATGCGGAATACGTACTTTATGAAACAGACAACAGCATCGGCATCAAAGTAATAACAAAAGGGAAAACCTATGATATGAAGGGTAATTATGTAACAACCAATGGTTCTTTAACCAGACTGAGAACTGTAAAACTACTCAATGTGCTTCATGATAATTATTAGAAAACATATCGTTTTATTTTTGATGTTGCTAGCCATTGTTCCCTTCTATGGTCAGAATCTGCCACCGTTTACAAGCCTGGATTCTGATACCTTGACCTGGAAAGATTCGCAGGGCATTCATCTTTTACTGTTAGAACAATCGGATGTTGTTACCGATGAAGAAAACGGTTTTTCATCGCAAACCATTCAGGCAACACATTGGTTAAAAAAAGTCAATGGATTGCAAAAAACCTGGTCTTTTCAAGACGGCATTAAAGATTGCCCGGTAGATATAGAAGCTAAATTTCTTGCAGCACCACAATTTTCCGATTTGGACAACAATGGACTTTTTGAAATCTGGTTTATTATACAAAAATCCTGCAAAGGTGATGTCAGTCCATCTTTGATTGAAGTGGTCATGGTAAATCATAAAAACGCAAAATATTTTTTAGAAGCCGAACAAAAGTTGGTTTTTCCAAACGGCAGTACAGATGGCGGAACTTATGATTTAGCCGATTTTGAATCGTTGCCAGAACCGTTTCAGGATTATGCTTTAGAGTATTTATTTAAAAATTATGAATACAAATATTAAATTTACAATGATAAAAAGCATTGCTTATCTGTTTCTGGGTTAATTAAAAAGTTAACATTAACAAAATCGAATGTACAAGTATTTTCTGTAATTTTATAGAAACAAAATCGTTTCATTATGAAAAAAGACCAATTAAAAAAGAAACTTAAAGAGCAGAACAAACAGCTTAAAAAACAAAAGTCAATTATTAAATCGTACAAGAAGCTGTTAGGCGAATACGAAGATCTTGCGAAAAGAATGAAAAAACATATCAAGAAATTTGAATCGCTGTTAGAAGAAATTGAAGTAGAAGAAGAATTATCTGACGAAGAAATTGATCAAATTATGAGTCAGTTTGATGAAATTTCTGAAGAAGAAGAAGATTTTGACGACGAAGAACATCAAGATTAAATATTTTAATAAATAAACCAAGACGGTTAAACCGTCTTGGTTTATATCTGATTTACAATGTTTTCATATCAATTACGAAACGGTATTTCACATCAGATTTTTGCATACGAATGTAAGCTTCGTTGATATCTTTCATTGGGATCACCTCTACTTCAGAAACAATTCCGTATTTTCCACAAAAATCAAGCATTTCCTGTGTTTCTTTAATTCCGCCGATTAACGATCCGGCAATGTTTCTTCGTTTGTTAATCAACACACCTCCATGAACGCCCGGCAATGGCTCAATGGCGCCAACCATACACATTGTTTTGTCTAACTTCAATAACAACAAATAAGGGTTCACATCATGTGCCACCGGAATGGTATTTAACAGAAAATCAAAACTGTATGCGTGTTTTTTCATTTGTTCAGGGTCTTTTGAAATTAAAACTTCGTCGGCTCCCAAATTCATCGCATCTGCTCCTTTTGATTCTGAGGTAGTAATCATTACCACATGTGCACCCATTGCCTTGGCAAATTTTACGCCCATGTGTCCTAATCCGCCCAAGCCAATAATGCCTACTTTGTCTCCTTTTCGAATGTTCCAATGACTCAAAGGCGACCACGTGGTAATACCCGCACACAATAAAGGGGCTACATTTTCTAACGGCAGATTATCCGGAATGTGCAACACAAAATCTTCTTCTACTACAATGTTTTCAGAATAGCCACCATAAGTAACACCTCCGTATTTAGACTTCGTGGAATTATAGGTTCCCGTAAAACCGTTTTCGCAATACTGTTCTAAACCTTGGTTGCATGAATGACAGTGTTTGCACGATTCTACCATACATCCCACCCCAACAATTTCGCCTGCTTTAAATTTTGTCACTTCGGAGCCCACCGCTTCTACCCGGCCTATGATTTCATGACCGGGTACCGCCGGATAATTTGTTGGTCCCCAATCAGATTTTGCTGTGTGTAAATCGCTGTGGCAAACACCGCAGTATTCTATTTTTATAAATACGTCTTTAGGATCTAACGCTCTTCGTTCAATGATATGTGGTTTTAACGGATCTTCCGCATTAAAGGCTGCATAAGCTTTTGTACTCATTTGTTTAAGTATTATAATTAAGGTTTATAAATTTACGTAATCACATCGATGAAATTGTTGTTTGGAAGTTAAAACCGCACGTCATCAGAAATTTCACAAACCGGAACCGGATTCATTTTGTGCTGATTGGTGGTGTTCAATCGTTTGTAAATTTTAAAAACTTCTAACTCACGGCCAGAAAAATCGGCTTCGGTTTTCCCTGCTGCATCTGCTTCCATAGCTGCTTCCAGTTCATCATAACTTGCTCCCAGTTGATCTTCATCTGATCGGTCGTCGCCAAACAAGCCGTCAGTTGGTTTTGCATTAATGATATTTTGCGTAATTCCCAAATAAGCCGCCAGTGTCCGGACTTCTGATTTCATCAGATCTGCAATGGGACTCACATCTACACCGCCATCTCCGTATTTGGTAAAAAATCCCACGCCAAAATCTTCCACTTTATTCCCGGTTCCTGCCACCAAAAAACCGTTAATTCCCGCAAAGTAATACAAGGTCGTCATCCGCAAACGGGCACGTGTATTGGCTAACGTCAAATGTAACAAAGCCTCGTTATCGGTCGATGGCAAATGCTGACGCATTAAATCAAACGTAGCCGTTAAATCGGCAACCACATTGGTTACATTGGAATAGTTGTTTTTTAAAAAAGCGATGTGCTCCTGCCCTCTTGATACCTGGTTTGATGCCTGATGAATCGGCATTTCAACACATAATGCAGGCAACCCGGTTTTGGCACATAACGTAGAAACCAAAGCAGAATCGATTCCGCCCGAAACACCCACTACAAACCCTTTAACGCGGGCTGTTTCAGCATACGTTTTCAGCCAGTTTACAATGTGATTTATTATTTTTTCAGAATTTATTTTTTTATATTCCCCTGCCATTTTTTGATTCGTTATATTTGTGATTTAAAATTATAAAATCTATTGCGTTTTTACGATGAAAAACATTTTTTATTTATTTGTTTGTTCAATATTTTTTGTTGCCTGTAAAAAGTATCCTTCTTTAAATGAAGAAATTGAAAGTGTGCATATAAACGTTAAAATGGAACGTTTTGATCAGGAATTTATGCAGGTAACTCCTGAAAACTTTAATGCTTTACAAAATAAATATCCTTATTTATTAAGTTCAAACATTCCCGATTCGGTTTGGTTCAAGAAAAAAAACGACACGCTTTTCCAGGAACTTTACAGCGAAACCGAGAAGAAATTCAGCGATCTTTCACAATTACAAGACGATTTGTCTTTGTTGTTTAAACATATCAAATACTATTATCCTAACGAAAACCCGGGCAAGGTAATCACCGTTTTATCTGAAGTAGATATTACAAACCGTGCCATTTACGCCGATTCTGTTTCTATTATTTCATTAGACACTTATCTGGGTAAAGAACATAAATTTTATACCGGTTTTGACGCTTATACTTTAGGCGATTTTGAACCAAACCGAATTATTGTTGATTTAGCTGAAAATTTCGCTTTACAAAAAATCACACCTTCACAAGACCGAACTTTTTTAAGCCAGATGATATTCTGGGGTAAAATTACATACTTAAAACAAATGCTTTTGCCCGAAACAAGCGATGCCTTATTAATGAACTATACCGAAGATCAGATAAAATGGGCAGAAGCTAATGAAGCACAAATGTGGAAGTTTTTTGTTGAAAGCAAATATTTATATGACAATGATATAAAGCTGGTTGCCCGTTTTATACAGCGTGCACCTTTTTCTAAATTTTATCTGGAACTGGATCAGGAATCGCCGGGAAGCGTAGGGGTTTATATAGGTTGGCAAATCGTTCGTTCGTATATGAAAAATAATAACGTAACTTTGCAGGAACTGGCATTAAAAGATGCCAAAACCATTTTTGATCAATCTAAATATAAACCTAAAAAATAATGGCTAACAACACCTCAGAAATTAAAATAAAGGTTACCGTTGACGAAAACAAAGTTCCCGATGATATCCGATGGACTGCAAATGACGGCGGTATTAAAAACGAACAGGCAAAGGCTATGTTATTGTCTATCTGGGACAGCAAAGTTCAGGAAACATTACGCATTGACTTGTGGACAAAAGAAATGCCCGTTGACGAAATGAAGGTATTTTTCCACCAGACTTTAGTGGCAATGGCCGATACTTTTGAACGTGCTACCGACGATAAAAAAATGAGTGATACCATGCGCGATTTTTGTGCCTATTTTGCTGAAAAATTAGAATTGCATAAAAAGTAAAATCTGTAAAAGCAATTTATGAATCATTCAGCTTCAAAAATAAAGCTTTCTCAGATTGTTTTTATGATAAGCTTATTTACAACGGTTTATTGGTTGGTTGCGTTCAACATTAACGTGTACGCTCATACCGTTACAAGAGTTATTTTTGAAATGACTTCCTTACTGCTTATGATCAGTTTATATACGCTGCCTTTTTTAATAATTGCATTGATTTTACGATTAAAGAAAAGAACTCCTAAATTACATTATGTTAGTTTAGGACTTCTTTTATTCCTTTTGATTTTAATATTTACGGTTTATCAGTAATTAAGTTTTTACAAGTCTTCATAAAAAACTTCAATTTCTCTCTAAAATAACTTCGTATCTTTGCACAAACAATACAACTAATGAAAGAAACAATAATTGCTCCATCGGTTTTAGCAGCCGATTTTGCAAACTTACAACGCGATGTAGAGATGATTAACAACAGTGCCGCCGACTGGTTTCACATTGATATTATGGACGGTGTTTTTGTACCTAACATCTCTTTCGGCATGCCCGTTTTGGCAGCAATCAACAAGCACGCTAAAAAAACAATCGATGTACATTTAATGATTGTCGATCCTGACAGATACATCGATACTTTTAAAGCTTTGGGCGCTGATGTACTGACGGTTCATTATGAAGCCTGTACGCATTTACACCGCTCGTTACAAGCTATTAAAGCTGCCGGAATGAAAGCCGGAGTGGCAATTAACCCGCACACCAATGTAGCATTGTTAGAAGATGTCATCAACAACATTGATCTGGTTTGCGTAATGAGTGTGAATCCCGGTTTTGGCGGACAATCGTTTATTGAAAATACCTATAAAAAAGTAAAACAGCTTAAGGAAATCATTGTTAAAAACAATGCTTCCACATTAATAGAAATAGACGGGGGCGTAACCGATAAAAATGCTGCAGATTTAGTAAAAGCAGGTGCAGATGTTTTGGTTGCAGGCAGTTTTGTTTTTAATGCTCACAATCCGATAGAAACCATACAAAATCTTAAAAAGATTACTACTTTTTAAAAAAAAGAGTGTCCGAAAAGTGTTTAACACTGTCATTCCGAACTTGTTCCGGACACGAGCTTGCGAACTGACAAAGTAATCTCATACGTTTGATTCTTAATAGCTTGTGAGAAGCTGAAACGAGTTCAGCTTGACAAACTTAGGCTTTTTGGACAGCTTATTTTATAAGTATCTTTTCTGTTTTGTTGCCTTTATCGGTTTGGATAACGAACAAATACATACCTTTACTTAAAGCGGAAACATCAATGTGATTAAAATGATCTTTTACAGAACGTACCCATTTACCCGAACTGTCTAAAATTTGTACCGCCTGCAGGGTTACGCCATTGGTTTCTTTCTGTTCAATTGTAACATAATTTGCAGCCGGGTTGGGGTATATTTTAAAATTTTCGTTCACGAATTTTTCAACACTTAACACGCAGTTGTCGCTAAAAAAATGTTTATAGGCATTGTATATTGCCCATTTATCATAAGGTGCCGTGCCGTTGGTAGCCGCTACATAATCATCAACCTCTATACAGACATTATAGGGCACATTATTTAAGCTGTTATGCCCCAATAAAATAGTAACACTATCTGCAGTATTATTACGCATATTCAACCTTTCTAATGTAATTAAATTGTAAACATTTATCTTTTTTAGGTTATTATTATTACTTAAATCTAATTCCGTCATGTCATTATATTGCATAAACTCTAAATGATTTCCAAGATTTACATATTCTAAATCTTTGTTTGCAGAGAAATCAATTGTTAACAACCAGTTACTCGGTAAAACTAGTTTTTTTAATTTAGTAA
>NZ_FNXE01000055.1 GCF_900108395.1 Paenimyroides marinum
GGCTGACCGACTAATTTCTTTTCTGTATCTTTATTGCTCATATTTTTGATTTGTCGTAAAACCAAAATATGAAAAAAGGAGCTAACCACAATGGGAAGCTCCTTAATTTTGAAAAGTTAGTCGGTTAGTAGTGATTAAATTAATAGATTATGAAAGGTATATTATTTATTTTCTTTTTATTGCTATCGATTGTGGGATATGCTAATGACGGAGCGTATTTTATGAGCGGAAATCAATTAATACCTATTAAAGAAACAAGTATTGAGGTGCGTAAAGAGATTTTGTCCTTAAAACGCGTGAACAATGACTTTTTAGAAGTAACGGTTGATTATACATTCTTTAATCCGGAAAAGAAGGTTAAGACAATTTTAGTTGGTTTTGAAGCTTTTTCTCCTTCTGGTGATGCAGATTTCTTTCCTAAAAACGGCCAACATCCCTATATGAGTGATTTTACGGTTAACTTAAATAAAGAGATCCTTTCGTATGAAATTTCGTACGTATCAACAGAAAATCATAATAAGAAATTTTCTTTACAAGAAATAGAAAAGAATCGGGAAGAACTTGATTTTGCGGAGTTTTATTATGTATATCATTTTAATGCGACGTTTAAACCTGGTGAAAACCATTTGGTGCATACGTATATGTTCCGTTTGTCCGGATCGGTTGATTATTTATACGATTTTGAATATATTTTAACAGCTGCAAATCGTTGGGCAAACAATCAAATTGATGATTTTACGTTAAATATAGATATGGGTAATTATCAGGATTTTTACATTAATCAGACTTTTTTTAAATCTGTTGAGAGATGGACTATAAACGGTAGCGGAGAAAAAATAAGTAATTTTATGAAAGAATATCGAATGTCTGAAGGTGATACAGCATCAGCTTTTTTTATTCAGAACGGAACCCTTCAATTTAAGGAGAAGAATTTCCATCCAAAAGGAGAATTGTTTTTGTTTAATCCCCGTTTTTTCTTAATTAAAAATACTTTCAGTTTAGAAAATAACCTTCCATTTAATAAAGATGTGGCTGTTTTTTTTGATGAGATTGAGAACAAAGAAGCGCTGAAAGTATTACAAAATTTGCCTTATGCCCGCAGAGGTTATATTTTTACCAATCAGGTTTTAAAGGATTATTACGAAAAAATGCCTTGGTATGTTCCAAATAAAGAGTATGTACCTGAACCAAATAAGTTAGAGGAAGCAGAGCTAAAATGGCTAAATGACCTTGAAAAAATCAAAGTAAAAAACACAAACTAAATGAACTTAACGAAACAAATAACAAGCATTATTATAGGTATGTTGCCTTTTTTTATGAATGGTCAAAATTCATATAGTCAGAAAAGAGAATACGGATTTAACGGCAAGGTAAAAAAAGTAACCTCATATATGGTGCATGTTTCTAAATATCAGATACCGGTTGATACACTTGATTATTTTGGTAAAAGCACCATTAATTTTAACGAAAAAGGCGATGTTATAACTTATAACAGAATGTATGACCTGCCGAATCATCAATTTAAAAGCAGTGCGGTTTATTCGGGAACCGGGAAAAATATCTCGTATAAAGAAACAAGTAAATTAAACGATGAATCGGCTAAAGTGATTAATTACAAATTCATCTGGACAGATGCTTTAAATTATAAAATAGAATCGGCCTCAGAAACTGCAGATTTAAGATTTATTACTTTAAATACCGATTTTACAATTGATAAGGTGGTGTTTAAAATAAATGGATATCAGTCTGAAGAAAAAGCGTCTTATCATTATAACAACGAAAATCAGTTAGAGAAAATTGTTTACAAAGTAATTTCAACAGAGAACGACATTACTACGGTGAAAGATGATGTACGCATCATTCAGTCTGTTGATGTTTTCAATAACGCCACGGTTATTTATTTCTATGAAAAAGAATCTGCTCGTGTGCCTAAATCGGTACTTTTCAGATACTATGAATATTATTAAACGAAATGATTATCGGAAAGCTTGTCCCAAAGAGAATGTATTAACCCGTCGTCAGTTCGAGCCCGTCGAGAACGTATAATTAACAACTTCTCGATAGCCTGTCTTGAGCTTACCGAAAAGCTTCAGTGTGTTATGCTATTCGAAGCAACGTCTTATCTATATACAATAAATCGTAATAAATATAATTTGATACGACGTTTCAGACAATCATTTTAAACTAAAAAAGAATCAATTTAATGATTCTTTTTTTTAAGGTGATGTTTTCTTAAGAAAGACCTTTTTAAAAAGAGTAACAAGTGTCAAAACAACAATTCCGGCAACAATACCGTAAGCAAATTGCTTTAACATCGACGGAACTGTTGGTGAAAAATGATGCAGATAATCGATGTTATGGTCAAAAATGCCACCCGAAACCAACAATAAAGCAATGGTTCCAATAACTCCTAAAGCTTTAATTACAAATGGAAGTGCTTTGATTAGTAAATTTCCAAGAGTTGCTAAAATACCGGTTTCTTTTTTAGATTTTTTTATCAGCTTATAACCGGTATCATCCATACGAACAATTAACGCTACAATACCGTAAACACCTATAGTTGCTACAATTGACACTATTGAAACCGTAACAATTTCTACAAGAAACGGATTAAACTGAGATTTAAGTGCTTCGTAACCTTCTTTTGCAGCAGCCAGTGCAATAATGACAATTTCTAACGATAAAATAAAATCGGTGGTAATTGCCGATTTAACTTTACTTTTTTCAGCATCTTTACTATTTTCAGGAATTTGTTTTGATTCTTCAATAACCTCGACCCCTTTTTTCTTTCTGTGAAATAAAAACTCAACGATTTTTTCAACCCCTTCGTAGGCTAAGTAAAATCCGCCAATAATTAAAATAATTTTGATAGCAGGCGAATACAGCCATTCCAACAGAAAAACAAAAGGAACAATGATCAGTTTATTGATAAACGAACCTTTCATGATTTTCATTAATACGGGAATTTCTCTTGAAGAAAGAAAACCGGTTGCTTTTTCGGCATTAACAGCTAAATCATCGCCTAAAATTCCTGCTGTTTTCTGTGTTGCAATTTTACTGGTAACGGCAATGTCGTCCATTAAAGCAGCGATGTCGTCTAAAATTGCAAAAAAACCTGATGCCATAAAGTTTATGTTTTGAATGTAAAAATATAAATTTATCTTTAGTTTCGTCTTTTTAATTTATTATTATGATAAAAAATATCTATGAACCAGAATATGTAAAACAATTATTCAACCAGATGTCAGGTTCTTATGAACGCGTAAATTATATTACATCGTTTGGATTTTCAATTCGTTGGCGTAGACAGTTCTTAAATAAATTAGGATCATCAGACCAAAATTTAAATGTTATTGACATTATGTCTGGTTTAGGCGAAAATTGGGTACATCTAAAAAATAATTTTCAGAATGCTAATTTTTCTGTATTGGATTTTTCGGAACAAATGATTATTAAATCAACCCCAAAAGCACAAAAAGTTTTTGGAGATAAAGTACAAATTATTTGTGCGAATGTTTTACAAAATAACCTGCCTGCCAATCATTACGATTTTGTGTCGTGTGCATTTGGTTTAAAAACTTTTAACGAAGAGCAATTTAATATGCTGGCTAAAGAGTTAAACCGAATATTAAAACCGGGCGGCAAGTTTACTTTTGTAGAGGTTTCCAAACCCGGAAATAAATTATTATCTTCATTGTATGGGTTTTATGTAGGTAAGATTATTCCCGTCTTTGGAAAGATATTTTTAGGTAATCCACAAGATTATAAAATGTTATGGATTTATACCAATCATTTTAAAAACAGTAAAAGAATTAAACATATTTTTGAAAACAATGGATTAAAGGTAGAGTATTCAGACTATTTTTTTGGATGTGCCTCTGGAATTCAAGGAACTAAGTAAATCAAACTATGAAAAATAAATTATCACAAGAAGAACAATCGAACTTGTTAGAAACCTTAAAAAAACGTTTTGCAAAAAATATGCATCGCCATAAGAATATCGATTGGAATGATGTTCAAATCCAATTAGAAACAAATCCGTTGACAATAGAAGTGTTATTTAAAATGGAAGAAACCGGTGGCGAGCCAGATGTTGTGGTGTTTGATGAAAAATCGAAAGAATTGATTTTTTGTGATTGTTCTAAAGAAAGCCCGAAAGGCAGACGGAGTTATTGCTACGACCGAGCTGCATTAGATGCGCGTAAAGAGCATAAACCCGCAAACAGTGTGATTGATGCAGCGAAAGAAATAGGGGTTAAATTACTAAATGAAGAAGAATACCGTGCGTTACAAGCTTTAGAAGCTTTTGATACTAAAACATCGAGCTGGATTGAAACACCTCAAAAAATCCGCGATTTAGATGGTGCTTTGTTTGGCGATTTTAGATACGATACCGTGTTTTTCTATCACAATGGCGCATCGTCTTACTATGCTGCCCGTGGCTTTCGTGGGTTGTTAAAAGTGTAGCTTCTTTATGAAAAACGTATTTGCTATTACTTTTTTATTACTGCTTTTTAGCTGTGTGTCGTCTGTATCACTTACTAACAAAACAAACCCTGACTGAAGTGTTGCAAACGATAAAGTTTCTGTTTTCTGAAAAAATTACGGAAAAGAATATACCGTTTTGGGAGTAGGAACTGTATCCGAAGGCAGCGTTACCAAAGCACAATGGTTGTATTTGAATAAACCTATGATTCTTTTGATCGCCACAAATCAACAAACCAGTTTATAAAACTTAAGCTAAAAACGTCCTGATTTTCTTTTTGGTGTTGCATGGAGGTTATTTTGTCTTTAAACGATTGGTTTTTAATAATGTCGGTATTTAAAAGATATTTTTCTATAAGCTTAACAAAATCAATAATTCGCTGTTCGTTTACCTGTGTTAAGTATTTTTTGTATCTGTTTTTAAAACTCTGCAAACGGGAAATTGCATAATCAAAATTATCAAACTGGGCGTGCATTAAAATCTCAATCAAATTTTTACGAATCGTCCAAACAACCCCCATTTTCTTTTCGTACCAAATATCGGTGTGTAATAGTTTCGCAAAACTTTTTAAAGCCTGTCTGTCGTTTTGTTTTGCTAAATAGAAAGCTTCGCAAAGTTGTAAGTCAATCACATCTTCAGCAGAGAACTTTTTGGGTAAATTATTTAATTCGTTGCTAACATTGTGTAAGGCTGCTTGTTTATTTCCTGTAAAATGTAAGTTTAAACTTTTTAAAATTACAAAACGATGTTTGAACAAATTGTAATATAAACCGCTCTGTTGCTGCATCTGTGTTTGCATTTGATTTAAATAGTTCTCAGAATCAGTAAAAAGTTTATTTCTAAAACAAAAATTTGCCAGGTAATACAATATGTGAATGTGATAATACAGTTGATTTTTTCCGGCAAATTGCTGGTTGATCATTGTAGCAGCCTTATTGACGTAGGTTTCAATTAACAAAAAATTCTGCTGAATATTTGCATATTCGTTTGCCAGATGTAAAATTTGATAAATTGATTTGTAATTGAAAAAATCGGTTGGTTTTAAATGATATGTTTTTGCAATTTGTGTAATTAAATCAGTTAGGTTGATTATTTCTCCGTTAGTTTGTGTGTTTTTAAAAGCTTGCCTTATAACGGCATAAGCCATATTAAATCGTGTTTCTTTATTTAACAGCTCTTGGTTTTTAAGTATTTTATTAATTAATACTTCCAAACTTTCTTTCTCATTAAAAAAAATATATTGAAGTTTTGTTTGCAAAATTTCATGTAACAAACTATATAATTCCAATTCTTCTGCCTTTTTCTCTGCTTTCTGTAAACATTTAAAAGCGGGTTTGTGTAAGCTGTTTTCTAATAAAAACTTACTCACAACCAATAAACGCAAAGCCTCATGTGCCTGGCTATGATTTTTTTCAAATGTTTTGTTGGATAAAAAAAGAATTAAACTTTCGTACAAACGTTTCCTTAACGAATGGTATGCATCTTTATTTTTATCTGAACCATACAATTTTTCTAATTTTATTAAATCGTCAGTTTTTAAAATAGAGAACAGTTCAATGTTTTTTACATCATTCCGTTTGTTTTTCTTTTTTAGAAAAAGCTTAAACTCTTTTATTTCATTGATATTTAATAAGGATATTAATTCTGAAAGTGCGTCCATTATTTATCATTTCAAAAACAGAAATAAAGATATTCAAAATTTATTATATCGACAGTTTTGTATAAAATATAGTTTTATATGCAAAAGATTATGGCAGACATTTGCTGTATCAAAATCACTTAAAATTAGTATTATGGAAACAGTTAACACGCAAAACAAAGAGAATAAAAAGCAAACAACAATGCGTAATCCTTTAAAACCAACGCCGGCGTTCATAGGTGCTTCATGGATGGTACTTTTCACAGGAACCATTTCTTACTGTGTAGGTTTATGGAATGCCACTATGGAGTTAAACGAAAAAGGCTATTATTTTACCATTTTACTGTTTGGTTTGTTCGCAGTAATATCGGTTCAGAAAACGGTGCGCGATAAAGCCGAAGGCTTAGAAGTAACCGAACTTTACTACGGTTTAGCATGGTTTGCAACAATAGCATCGCTTACTTTATTGGTTATTGGTCTGTGGAATGCAGAGTTGTTGTTAAGTGAAAAAGGTTTTTACGGAGTTTCGTTTATATTAGCCGTTTTTGGTGCAATAGCCGTACAGAAAAATACCCGAGATGCCAAGTTGATCGATGATCAGGATAAAATATAAAAACAAAACCCGCTTTATAGCGGGTTTTGTTTTTTAGGAATCCCGATAGTGTAAATCACAAAACCTGATTTGGCTTTCTTTTTTTCAATTTCCCAATGAAAATGGTTGCTGTTAGTTACTTTTTGTATTAAATCCTGCATTTCATCTACAGAATAAGTACGTAAACTGGATACAACACCATCCCACAAAACCACAATTGGAATAATCGGGATAAGATAAGTAAAAAACAATCGTAATAGGCTAAAAGGTTTGATAAACGGAGTGGTTAGCAAAACACTGATTGGTGATAAAAGCATGGCAATGATACTGGGTAAACTTCGGTCCTGAATTTCAAAAATGCCTATGGGCTGGTTTTCATCAACGGCATTCTGTAAAATCGTTATGGCCTGATTTGGTTTAAAATGGTGGAACGATAAAAACATCGTTCTAAAACCTTTTAGTGATTTGGTAACATTCATTCCATTTACAGGATTTTCATAATAGGTAAAATAGGAAAATTGCTTTGCAACATTCGCATAAGCTGTTTTATTGGGATATAAATCGGTCAACACAATTTGTAAATCACTGTTTTGTTGTTTTAATTGTTTCGCTAACCAGATTAATCCGCCACCACTGCCCGAACCTAAATCGATTATTGTTGCTGAATTAAGCTTTTGTAAAGTTTGGTTTATTTCAGGAATAACGGGTTGATATACTTTTGCTTTGTTTGATAAAAACTGCAAAAAATCGGTTACGAACTTTCTTAAAAATGATGGAAACCATTTTTGATCTTCGAATTCAAAAAGATGTATGCGTTTCATAGTGATTGATTTAATGAAATTTTGTAATTTTAGACCAAATGTACTAAAAAATTAGACCGCTTGTACTAAAAATGAAAAAAAGTAAAGAAAAAATTTTACAAAAAGCCTTAGAACTCTTTAATATTAACGGATTTGGAAATGTTTCCATTCGGCAAATTGCAGCCGAACTAAACATCAGCCACAGCAATTTAATCTATCATTACAAAACTAAAAACGATATGGCTGATGCACTGCATACAGAATTACTTCAAAAGGCAGTAGCTTTAAACGCTTCGGTAAAAAAATCTGAAAATTTTATTGAAGATTTGTTCAATTCCACCAAAACCGGATTTGAAATTTTATATGATTATCGTTTTTTTATGATTGATCTGAATGAGATCCTAAAAGAAAATGCTCCATTAAAAAGTGCTTTTTTGGAAGTAGAAAAAGTGCGAAGTAAAATGTATAAAGATGTTATTGAAAAGGGTATAATTCAAGGAAATTTTCGGAAAGAGCTGTATGAAAATGAATACGATTTCTTTATTGAACAGATAAAAATCTACAGCGATTCGTGGATCACTTCGTCTCAGATTTATCATTCAGGTAGCACAAAAAAAGATGTTATAGATCATTATGTGGGTTTGTTTATAAAAATGTTTGTGCCGTATTTTACTGAAGATATCCAAACACAATTTCTGAAAATGTTTTAAATCAATACCCATGAAACCATTTGATATTTTAGAATTATTCGAGACGAATAACTTATTTACCAAGCAAATTTTTTTAGATAGAAACGACTATTTAACCACGCAAGGTAACTTAGATACCAATATTTATTTTATTAAAGAAGGCAGCGTAAAGATTTTTGTCATCAACGAAAACGAAGAACAAATTATCCGTTTTGGATATCAAAATAACATGATAGCATCGTTAGATTCGTTTTTGTCTAACCAACCTACAGATTTTTACATTCAGGCAATTAAAAAGACAGAAGTAAAAGTAATTTGCAAAGAAGATTTAAAACAGTTTTTCGATTCAAATACCGACTATTTAAAATTATGGATTGCCGTTCTTGAAGATATGGTATTACAGCAGATGGAACGGGAAAAAGATTTATTAATATCATCGCCAAAAGAACGATACGAACGGGTTTTAAAAAGAAGTCCGCAGCTTTTTCAGGAAATTCCCAACAAGCACATTGCAAATTATTTAAGAATGAAGCCTGAAACATTATCTCGTTTAAAAAAATCTTGATTTCAATCAATTTTTAATTAAATTGAAATACTGAAATTTGTAGCAAAAAGAGAGAGAGATGGTTATTTTAAGCAACGATTTAATCAAAGAATTAAAAAATCTTACAAAGGAACATTTGACTTTTGCCGAAGAATTATTGTTAAAATCAGATGAGGAGTTGAACAAACGATTGTCAGACAATAGTTGGAGTGTGCTGGAATGTTTACAACATTTAAATTTGTATGGCGATTTTTATCTGCCAGAAATTAAAAAAAGAATCGAATCGTCCTCTACAAAAACCGAAAAGGTATTTAAAAGTGGTTGGATAGGTAATTATTTTGCACAAAGTATGTTGCCAAAAGAAAAGCTGAATAAAATGAATACCTTTAAAGCTATGAATCCCATTAACAGTGCTTTAAATAAAACTACAATTACTGAATTTATTAAACAACAACAACAATTTTTAGATTTGTTAACCGCGTCAGAACATATCAATCTGAACAAAGTAAAAACAAGTATCAGTATTACCAAAATGATAAAATTAAAATTGGGAGATACCTTCAGAATTGTTATTTACCATAATAAACGGCATGTTTTACAGGCAAAAAAAATACTTTCTTAAAACTGAATAAATGGAGTTGTTAAATCGTGATAAAGCAAAATACGCCAGTGATTTTCTTTTGCTTGTTGTTCCCAGATTTTTCTTAATTCCATAGCTTTATGTCCGTCATAATCTGTTTTAAAAGCAATAGGTCGTTTTAAGTATCCGTTAGTAGGCAAATCATCTGCACCGTAAAAAAACATTGCATCTGATTCGTTGATCCAGAATACCTGATGAAATTTAGAATGTGCACCGGTAACTTTAAAGCTAACTTCGGGCGTAATATTGCCTTCATCTTCGTTCAGCCAGATAATGTTTGGCAGCGTTTGTAATTCTTTTAACAATTCTATATTGTAAGACGGACTCTTGGTTTGCTGTAATGCAAAATCGAATTCGCGTTTTTGTATGTAAATAGTTGCATTTGGAAAATTTTGAAAGAATACATCATTCTGAAAATATCCCAGTCCGTCGGTATGGTCTTTGTGTAAATGCGAAATTAAAATTTTTGTGATGCTGTTGACTTCTATCCGGTTTTCTTGTAAACGTTTCAAAACAACAGGTTGGTTATCTTCTAAGAAACCTAAACCGGCATCCAGCAAAAAAACATCTTTTTCAGTTGAAACAACAAAAGGTTGAATGGCTAATTTGATGCTTTTGCTTTCGTCATTTATTTCTAAATAAGCAAAATTCTTGTCGCCATCTACTTTAAAATTTCCTTGTTTAATTACCGTAATGTCCATTTTTATTTAAATTTATATGAAACACAGTGTTTTTTGATGTTTAAATTAATTTAAGACAAAATATCATCATACGCTTTTCTCAGATTTTCAATTGCGTAATCAATTTCATCCACAGTTAAATGACCAAAACCCAAGCGAATACCACAAATGCTTTTTGTTTGATATAAAAGGTATCTGGGCAATGTAATATCGTAATTTTTCAATTGATTTACCAGTTTTCCCAGAGCAATATGTTTTTTAAACCGTATAAAAACCGCCAGTCCGCCGGTGGGTTTGTGGTATTGGATTAGATGCCCGAAATAATGATCTAAAGCCTGATGCATGGCATCTCTACGGGCTTTGTATAAGAGGATTTTCTTTTTAATTTGCCGGTGCATTTCGCCTTCATAAATCAGTTCGGCTACAATTTGTTCTTTGATTAAATCGCCTTGCGGATCCATCATTTTGTACAGGTTTTTTGCTTCAGAAATTAAATTGGCAGGTGCCACTATAAAACCGGTTTCAAAAGTAGGAAACAAAGCTTGTCCTGTTTTTCCCAAATAAATAACTGAACCGTGAGCATCTATACTTGTTAAAGGCTGAACGGGATTTCCTTCAAACTGAAAATCATAGTCAAAATCGTCTTCAACAATTGCAAAACCGTACTCTTTCGCAAGTTGTAAAAGTGCTGTTCGGCGTTGATTACCTAAGCTGTACGTTGTGGGATAATGTCGATTAGGTGTACAATAGATCAGTCGGATGCTGTTTTTCGTAAAGTTTTCTCTGATGAAATCAATAGCTAAACCATTCTCGTCAACCGGAATTGTTTTTATAACTGCTTTTGCCTGGCTAAAAATCATATTGGCGGCAAAATTGCTCAAATTTCCTACTAAAACAACGTCATTTGGTTTTATAAGCAGTTGCGAAATCAAATACAGACTCATTTCGGTACTTCGGGTAATAAGTATGTTCTGCGGGTTGCTGTGGAAATTTCGGGTTGCATTCAGATAATTGCACAATTGCGTGTTTAAAAAAGATGAGCGGTCAAACAAAAAAGTATTCCATTTTTTTAGGAGGGATGTTCGTTGTAAAGCGGCATTATACCAGCGATTGTACTGATGGTTGCTGTGTAAACGGATATCGGTCTGCCCGTCGTTAAAAGAATATTCCGTATCCGCTTTTTCATAAGGCGTTACCAAATGGGTATTTTCATAAAATGGAAACCCGGTTTTTTCCGGGTAGGTCGCAACAGTTTGTTTCTTGCCCTTTTGTTTAAAGGGATGCAGCACAAACGTACCTTTATTGGCCACAATCGCTACCCAGCCTTGCGATGCCAGTTCGTCATAAACGGCAACAGCAGTATTCCGATGAATTTTTAACAGCCTGCTTAAAGAACGTGTTCCGGGTAAAGCGGTTCCTTCATCTAAAGTCTTATTTTGGATAGCTCTAATAAGGTGTTGTGCTATTTGCAGATAAACAGCGGTTTTGTCATTCTTATCAATGGAAACACTTTGCAGAACTATATCTTCAACCGGACTATTCATTATTTTTATTGTGGACTATCTATAAAGTTTTGCAAATTACGAATTTTGCCACTGTTTTTATCAAAACAAATAAAAAAATGAAAAACAAATACTTATTATTAGCCCTACTAACCGTTCCGGTTGTTGTAAATGCACAAATCAATCCAGAAGCAGACGAAGTGTTAAATGAAATCATTATTCAGGAAAACCGTATGCAGATTCCGTTTCAGCAATCTACCCGAAATATTCAGGTACTGACGAAAGAAGAAATTAAAAAACTGCCTGTTTCATCGTTAAACGAAGTATTGGCTTATGTAAGCGGTGTTGATATCCGCCAGCGGGGACCATTTGGTTCACAAGCAGACATAAGTATCGATGGAGGTTCTTTTGAACAAACAATGGTTTTGTGGAACGGTGTTAAAATGGGCGATGCACAAACGGCACATCACTCTATGAATTTACCCATTCCGTTAGAAGCTATTGAACGAATTGAGGTTCTAAAAGGTCCGGCAGCTCGTATTTACGGCATCAACGCGTTGACCGGAGCCATAAATATCGTGACAAAAACACAAGTAGATGATTTTGTACAAGTTCATGCTTACGGTGGCAGTTCGTTTAAAAAGAAAGACGAAGGTGATGGCAGCGGAATGTATGCAGGTGGTGGTGTTCAGGCAACTGCAGGCATTAATAAAGGAAAAACCAGTCATTTGTTGAGTATTGGTAAAGACGGTTCAAACGGTCAGCGATACAACACGGCGGCTGATAATTTAAAGGCAATGTATCAGGGGAACGCTCGTTTTAACGAAAATCATTCCATGAACTGGATGGGCGGTTATATTGACAATGAATTTGGAGCTAATGGATATTATGCCGCTCCGCATGATAAAGAATCGTACGAAATTGTTCAAACGCTGTTGTTTAGCGTGGGTAGTAACCACCGCATTAATGATCATTTGACGATTAAACCACGCGTTAGCAACCGATACAACGAAGACGATTACCGTTTTTACCGAAACGATTTAAGCAAAGCACGTTCGCTGCATTATACAAATGCATTTATGTTTGATCTGAACGGAGTCTACACGTCTGAAATTGGTGATTTTGGTGTGGGATATGAAATGCGTTTAGAGGATATCAGCAGCTCTAATCTTGGTACACATGACCGTAAAAACCATGGGTGGTTTGCCGAATATAAAAATACTTTTTTTGAGAAATTGCTGGTAAACGTAGGTGCCTATTGGAATTACAATACCGATTATGGTTTTCAGTGGTATCCCGGAGCCGATGTGGCTTATTGGCTGAATAACAACTGGAAAATACAGGCAAGTGTGGGCAGTAGTCAGCGCATACCTTCGTTTATCGATTTGTATGTAAACCAACGCCCCGGAAATATTGGAAATCCCGATTTAACACCCGAAGCTGCCTGGCAATATGAATTCGGTGCGAATTATTCAAAAGCAAATAAACATTTTACGGCAAGTATTTTTGAACGAAAAATTTCAGATTTTATCGATTGGACCCGATCATCATCTGATGATCCTTACCAGCCACACAATATAGGCAATCAGGTAATGCGCGGAATAAATGTCCGTTACCGTCAAGATGTGGCTATTGGCGATCATCAAAAGTTTGGCTATTCAATAAGCTATCAATATCTAAGTCCGAAAAAAGAAGATGCATCAACGCCAACCGCTTCAAAATACACCATTGAAAGCTTGAAACATCAGGCAATTGCCGGGGTGAATTATACGATAAATGATTTCGGAATCCAGTTTCAAAACCGATACATTAAACGAGAGCTGAACGATGCGTACTTTGTTTCTGATCTGCGACTGATGTATCAGTTTCCATCTTTCCAGATTTATACGCAGGCAACCAACTTGTTCAACAGTACCTATAAAGAAGTTGCCGCCGTGCCCATGCCCAACCGCTGGATACAGTTAGGTTTAAATTACAGATTTAGTAATAAAAAGGCTTCCGAATAGGAAGTTTTTTTGTTATTGGTTGTTTTTTATTGTGTATTTGTTGGTTTTTTTGTTATATTTAACAAATATTAATTTAAACACAAAAACTTATGAGTAAAATTACGCTTTTATATTTGTTTCTGTTTTCAGGAATTTCTTTTATCACCAGGGCACAGGTAACCTTAATACCTGATGCAACTTTTGAACAACTGCTTGTTAATATGAACATTGACAGTGATGGGATAATCAATGGGCAAATTTTAACCAGCGATGCACAAAA
>NZ_FNXE01000024.1 GCF_900108395.1 Paenimyroides marinum
ATATTTAATTGGTTGACTACTTCGTTAACCAATCGAACGGGATGGTTTTGAGGAATTTTATTAAAAATATCTTCAGAAAAAAGACTTGGACTATTGGCTGGTAGCGACTTAAAGCGTATTTTTGACTTGTTTATCATACGAGCTCAAGATACATATTTTGAGTGTATAAACACAAAAAAAATCCCGAAAATTTTCGGGATTTTTGCGTTTTGTGACTTTTTAGACAGCCTCTTTCTATAAATTAGCTGCGATTTGCTTTGCAGTTGTCTCAAATTCTTGTGGTGTTAATGATGTTTTTCTCTGAAATCTGATATCATCCATGTCGTGTAACGGAATCAGGTGTACGTGTACGTGTGGCACTTCTAATCCAACAACCGACATCCCTATGCGCTTGCACGGAATAGCCTTTTCAATGGCTTTAGCAACATCATAAGAAAAATCCATCAATCTATTGTATAAATCTTTATCCAAATCAAAGATTTTATCTACTTCTTTTTTAGGTACACACAGCGTGTGTCCTTTTGTATTGGGATTGATATCTAAAAAGGCAATGAACTCATCGTCTTCTGCTATTTTGTACGATGGAATTTCTCCGCTGATAATTTTAGTAAAAATACTCATAACGTAAAGTTTAGTCTCTGCTGATTTCTAAAATTTCAAATTTTAATGTTCCGTTTGGTACGCTGATTTCTGCAATCTCACCTACAGATTTACCCAACAAACCTTTCCCAATAGGAGATGTAACCGAGATTTTTCCCGATTTCAAATCCGCTTCACTTTCTGCAACCAATTTATAGGTCAATTCCATTCCGTTTACCTTATTTTTAATGCGAACCGTAGAAAGCACCAATACTTTTGATGTATCCAACTGCGACTCATCAATTAAACGGGCATTTGCCAAAACTTCTTCCATTTTAGCAATTTTCAATTCTAACAAGCCTTGTGCTTCTTTGGCTGCATCGTATTCTGCATTTTCAGATAAATCGCCTTTATCACGTGCGTCTGCAATTGCCTGCGACGCCTTTGGACGTTCAACGCTTTTTAGAAATTCAATTTCGTCTCTTAATTTTTTTAATCCCTCTGCCGTGTAATATGATACGTTACTCATTTTCAATTCAATTTATAAAACAGAAAAAATCCCATACAAACGGGATTTTGTTCTTATGCGTTTATTTGTTAATATTTTTCGCTTTGATTATTTAGTCAAAGTTAATTAATTAAATTTGTTTTCCAAATGTTTTATAATGAAAAAGTTTATCACCTTGATTATATGTAGCGCAGTTGTTTTAATTTCTTGTTCTAAAGACGATTGGAACAACCAAAACCCTTATTTGCCTGAAATGGCGGTAAACGTTCCTATTAATACATCATTACCTACTTACAACACCTTAAATTATCCGGGAAACGCCATTTATATTGGCGGGTACGGAATAAACGGAATTTTAGTAATAAACACCGGAACGGGCATCAGGGCTTTTGAAGCTACTTGTGCCAATCACGGAATCAGCTCTTGTTCTAAATTAACATTAGAAGGGATTGAAGCAAAATGTAATTGTTCTGACGCATTGGTTTACAATCTGTATTTAGGGCTGGCGACTACCGATGCACAATATCCGTTAAAAGAATATCGCGTAAGCCAAAGTGGCAATATGATTACGATTTATAATTGAATTTCTACAAACAGAAACCCCGACGAATTTTAAAACTCATCGGGGGTTTATAAAACAGCATAAATAAAAATTTAAAACTTCAGCGAAACTCCGCCCAAAATATTAAACTGTGCTTGCGGATAATAACCAGCTCCATCTTTGGTTATAATGGTTCCCGGTACAGAATAATCATCATCATAGGTGTAATAAAATCCGTTAGATATGTATTTCACGTTGAAAATGTTGTTTGCCAGCACGTTGAACGTAATACTCTTAAACCATTTCGTCAAGGGGATTTCATAGTTGATACTGATGTCGTTTGTAAAATACGAATCTAATTTTGAAGCATCAGAATCGGTATTCCCCATGTATTGTTCGCCAACAAATTTGGTTAACCATGAAATATTTAACTGATTAACCGGATTGAAAGTCAAAGCATTCCCTACGATTACATTGGGCGAAAACGAAATATTGGTATCTCCTAAACTAACCATCTCTCCGTTAATTTGTGCCTTGTAATCACTATTTTTATTAGAGCTTAACGTAACACTTGGATTAATTTGCCATTTTTTTGCAAATTGCCACGTCCCGTCGATTTCCAAACCTAAACGATAGCTATCTCCACTATTTTCCCGAATAGCTGCCCCAACATCGTTCAATGCACCTGTTAAAACCAACTGGTCTTTGTACAACATATAATATCCGTTTACGTTTAATGACAATTTTTCTGACGCGTAACGCCACCCTATTTCAAAATCGTTTAACTTTTCAGGTTTTGGGTTACCGTTTTCGTAATCGGTTCGGTTGGGTTCGCGATGTGCACGGGCATACGAGAAATAAGTCTGATTGTTCGGGTTGATTTTATAGGTTAATCCCGCTTTCGGATTAAAGAAATTAAACGTATCGTTTACCAAGCCTGTATCGTTGCCATTGGCTTTGTAAGATACGTTTCGCAATTGAAGATCGCTATAGAAAATCCATTGGTCGTTAACTGTATAGGTTGCTTTTGCATAACCGTTTATGTCATTTTTAGTAGAATTGTCACGGTAATATTCCTGTGGAAATGTACTTTGAGGCTGTGATCTTATCCATAATACCTCGCCAAAATGATCGCCATCGTACGTGTTTGCAGCACCACCGAACAATAATTCTAAATTATTTTTAATGTATTGTGCCGAAAAAGTAATTCCGTAGAACTGATTGTCTAAATATTTTCTGCGGATCATGTCTGATTTGTCCTGTGTTTCTCCATTTACTTCAACCGGTGTAATATTGTAATCTGCTAAATCTTCGTCTGCTTTATAGTTTTCATAATATCCGAAACCTTTGGTGTAATGCACGGCAATACTGGTATTCCAATATTCATTCCACTTTTCGTTCCAATGTAACTGGTAGTGGTCTTGTTTGTAATTATCGGTTTCGTTATTGTAAAACTGCATTTTTCCGTCATTATCAAAATACATTCCCGATGTATTAAAACGGCGTCCGTACTTTGTAATATCACTCTCTTCTAACCCATTCCATGCCTGATATGTTTTTTCGTTCCCACCAAAGACCAAAGCTTTTAACAACGTTCCTTCGTTCACAAAAGTCCCCTGTAAAAAATAAGAATGTAATTTGGAGGAAGCACGATCAATGTAACCATCTGAATACAGATTGGATAATCTTCCGGTTAATTCAAAAGTGTTATTGACCAATCCGGTAGAAAATTTCACGGTGTGCTTACGGGTATTGAAACTTCCGAACGAATTAGATATTTCTCCGTTCGCATCGTAAGAATAAGCATCGGTCAATAAATTTAAACTCGCTCCAAAAGCACCGGAACCATTGGTTGATGTACCCACACCGCGTTGCAACTGCAGGTTTTCAACACTTGAGACAAAATCGGGCATATTGACCCAGAAACTTCCATGTGATTCAGCATCATTATACGGAATACCGTTTATGGTTACATTTACGCGTGTTCCATCGCTCCCACGCACTCGAATTCCGGTATATCCCACGCCGTTTCCTGCATCGGTGGTAGTTACAACCGACGGCATAAAGTTCATTAAAACAGGAATATCCTGACCAAGATTGCGTTTTGCCAGTTCTTTTTTGTTGAGATTGCTAAATGCAACAGGTGTTTTACTGTTCGCTCGAACAGCTTGCACCAAAACCTCGTCTAAAACCTCTGATGTAATTGTATCCTTTTGTACTTCATTAGCAATTTGTGCCTGTATAGACAACGAAGACAAGCAGAGTCCGGTTAACAAAAAATTGAATTTCATTCGTAAAATATATTTACAAATAAAAGGGGTCATTATTTTGTTGTGATTAATAAAAATATTTTCGCTATGAACAACTATTTATGTATGCACTCATAAAGTAATTTGTTCATTTCCCTTGGCAGCATTACCTGCCCAGGTTCTACGGGTATGATCTCAGCCGAAAGGCACCCCTTTGAGACAGGGCAAAGATAAAACAATAATTTATATTTATAACTTAAAGAGCAAAAATAAAAACACCTCGTAATCAATAAGTTACAAGGTGTTTTATGTACCTGAGGTGGGAATCGAACCCACACTCCGAAGAACACGAGTTTGAGTCGTGCGCGTCTACCAATTCCGCCACTCAGGCTTTTGCTTGAAATTGTGAGTGCAAATGTAAATACAAATTTTTTTAAAACAAATAAAATTTAAAAAAAAATACAATAGCTTTAAAATTATTTTTAAATTTGCACCCACAATACAACAAACAATAATAACTATTAAATTAAGCAATAATGAGTTACTTTGAACCCGAAGCAAAAGTATTTGCATGTTCACAAAGTAAAGAATTAGCAGAGAAGATCGCTAAACACTATGGTGTGGAATTAGGTAATGTTACCTTTTCACATTATAGCGATGGAGAATTTCAACCTTCTTTTGAAGAATCTATCCGTGGATTGCGGGTATTTTTAATCTGCTCTACTTTTCCAAGTGCCGATAATTTAATGGAATTATTATTAATGTGTGATGCTGCCAAACGAGCATCTGCACGTCACATTACCGCGGTAATACCTTATTTTGGGTGGGCACGTCAAGACCGTAAAGACAAACCGCGTGTACCGATAGGTGCAAAATTAGTCGCTAAAATGTTGGAAACTGCCGGTGCAACCCGTGTAATGACTATGGATTTACATGCAGACCAAATTCAAGGATTCTTTGAAAAACCGGTTGATCATTTATATGCATCGACCATCTTTTTACCGTACGTTGAATCATTAGGGTTAGAAAATCTAACCATTGCATCACCTGATATGGGTGGTTCAAAACGGGCGTATGCGTATGCAAAATATCTGCATTCAGAAGTAGTGGTTTGTTACAAACAACGCAAAAAAGCCAACGTAATCGACACTATGGAATTAATTGGAGATGTACAGGGCAGAAACGTTATTTTAGTAGATGACATGATCGATACCGGAGGAACATTGGCAAAAGCTGCCGATGTTATGATGGAACGCGGTGCATTAAGCGTTCGTGCGATTTGTACGCATCCTATTTTATCTGGTGGAGCATACGAGAAAATCGAAAATTCATCATTGACAGAATTAATCGTAACCGATTCTATTCCGTTAAAAAAACAAAGCAGTAAAATCCGTGTGTTAAGCTGTTCAGAATTATTTGCAGATGTAATGCACATGGTTCAGAACAACACATCGATCAGTGATAAATTTATCATGTAATTTTTTATTAATTTTTATATATTTAAAATGAAATCAATTTCAATTAAAGGACAAGAAAGAGAAAGCGTGGGTAAAGTAGCCACTAAAGCCGCACGTAATGCTGGATTGGTTCCTTGCGTAGTTTACGGAGGAGAACAACCAGTACATTTTACAGCTGAGGAAAAAGCATTTAAAAGCTTAGTGTACACTCCAAACGTACACACAGTTGCTGTTGATTTAGGTGAAAAAACAATCGACTGTATTTTACAAGATATCCAGTTTGATCCGGTATCTGACAAAATTTTACACATCGATTTCTACCAATTACAAGCTGATAAAGAAATTACGATGGAAGTACCTGTAAAAGTTGTAGGTAACTCTAAAGGTGTTATGGCAGGTGGTGTGTTACGTTTAAACCAACGTAAATTAAAAGTACGTGCTTTACCGGCTAACTTACCTGATTTCGTAGAGGCTGACATTACCGATTTAGAAATGGGTAACAAATTATACGTTACTAAAGTGCCAACAAACAACTTTAAATTGTTGCACCCAGACAACACTGTGGTTGCTCAAGTACGTATCTCTCGTGCGGCTATGAAAGCTGCTCAGGAAGCTGCAAAAGCAGAAAAAGGCGGAGCAAAAAAGAAAAAATAATTTATTCTTTTTATACAAAACAAAAGCCTCGATTTATTCGGGGCTTTTCTGTTTTTTATAATTTGGGGTAACCCCTTATAGTTATCGGAACGGTCGGGCTTTCCGCCATCGCTTTTTGTTTTGAAAAAAAAGAGTCCCAACCAAGAGGCTACAGTCCCCTTTTGCATAAAAAAAGACCACTCCGATAAAGAATGGTCTTTTTTTTAAATTATTTTTCTCTACTCAATCTCAGAAACACGAATAGTATTTACCATACCTTTTTCGATCAAAGGCATCGAAGCCAAGTTAATGGTGTAGTCGCCAGTAGTTACATAATTATTGTCTTTTGCCATTTGGTTAATATCTTCAATAGTAATATCGGTACTTTCGTATTTATCGTACCAAAAAGCGGTAACACCCCAAAGCAAACTCAACTGTGTTAACATGTGTTTGTTGGATGTATATGCTAAAATATGCGCATTAGGTCTCCAGGCTGAAATCTGGAAAGCGGTATAACCCGAATTGGTGAGCGTATTGATAACTTTTGCTTCAATATCATTCGCCATAATAGCCGCGTGGTAACAGATTGATTTGGTAATAAAACGCTTCGTCTTAATTTTAGGATCATTAACAGGCAATTTAATTAAATCAGAATTTTCAACGCTGTTAATGATTTGCGTCATTTTTTCGATTACCTGAACCGGATAATTACCTACCGATGTTTCGCCAGATAACATCACTGCATCGGCGCCGTCCATGACCGAGTTTGCTACGTCGTTTACTTCGGCACGGGTTGGCGTTAAGCTGGTAATCATGGTTTCCATCATTTGCGTGGCAATAATAACCGGAATACGCGCGTATTTTGCTTTGTGCACCAATTGTTTTTGAATTAACGGAACTTCTTGTGCAGGAATTTCAACACCCAAATCACCACGGGCAACCATTAATCCGTCGCAATGCGAAACAATTTTGTTGATGTTTGCAACTGCTTCCGGTTTTTCGATTTTCGCAATAATAGGAATTTTGTGATCGCTGTGTTCTTCAATTAACAAACGTAAATCTTCTAAATCTTCAGGAGTTCTCACAAAAGACAAAGCAATCCAGTCAACGCTTAATTTAACGGCAAAAATGGCGTCTTTAATATCTTTTTCGGTCAATGCCGGTAGCGACACTTTGGTGTTTGGTAAGTTAACTCCTTTTTTTGATTTTAAAGGACCGCCCTGAACAACCATGGCTCTTACTTCGTGTTCCCCATCTGTGTCAAGCACGGTAAAGATAAGTTTGCCGTCGTCTAATAAAATGGTTTCTCCCGGATTTACATCTTGCGGAAAGCTTTTGTACGTCATGTAAACCTTTTCGGCTGTTCCTAAAAATTCTTCTTTGGTAGAAAAGGTAATGATATCGCCTTTTTTAAGAACCACTTCATTTTTCATTACGCCTACGCGCAATTTGGGACCTTGTAAATCGGCTAATATAGATGTGTTATAATTAAACTCCTCATTTAATTCACGAATGATCTTTACTTTATCTTCGATATCAAAATAATCTGCATGTGAAAAATTGATCCTAAAAACATTCACACCGCTCTCAATCATTTGTTTAATTATCTCTTTGGTGCTGCAAGCCGGACCTAAGGTCGCAACTATTTTTGTTTTCTTTCTTGGTAACATATTAAAAAATTAAATTTTTTTGTGATTTTATACTTAAAGAATCCATATCAACAATAAACTGCGTAGATATGTTCTTTATATTTTGAAGCTTTTCCAATAATTCATCGGTATTAAATAACAAGTCGGCATTTTCGATCAACATAAAAAAATCAATGTTTTTCCATTCCGGAATCAGATAATTTGTTGCATTAAACACTTCATCATCTGTATGAAACAACGAATGATTGACATCTTCATTATTTTCAGAAAAATTTGATTTGTTTTCAAACAACCGCCATATCAAATGATTTTTTTGGTCTTCGTATTTAAAACTTCTAAAAAAAGCCGTTCCGTTATCTGTCAGCGAAATTTCCGGACTTACTTTATGAAAATGAACACCTAAAGATCGGTTTAAACAGTAAGCCATTTTATAATCGGGCATATTAGATTTTATGGCAACCAAGACAATATCCTCATTGCAGTCGCTCATATCATCTAATTTATAGATTATTTCGTTTGTATTTTTTCTCTGTAGTGTCATTTTAACAAAAATACAAAATATAAACAGACTTAATAAGTTAAACCAAATATTTAATCATTTTTTAATGATGCTCTATTTGATTTTGCAGAACGAAATAGGCACGTTGTGCCGCTTTTTCTTCTGCCTTTTTTTTGCTGGTTGCACGTGCGCGCGAAATCACAGCGTGGTTAAAGTGAAGTTTTACACAAAAATGTTTTACAGGATCTTTTCCGTTGTCGTCACAATTTTCAAATTTGAAATCGCATTTGTGTTTCTGGCAGTATTCAATAAACAAACTCTTGTAGCTTGATATTTTATTTTCCAGATATTCTAAATCCTTAAAATCAATCAGGATATTTTGGTAGATAAATTTTTCACAAGCTGTAAATCCGGCATCAATGTAAATGGCACCAATTAAAGCTTCTAACAAATTGCCGTAAATATTCTCGCCAAAGTTAGAAATTTTAGTTTTTGAGCGGATGAATTTTATGAGTTGCAATTTTTTTCCAATGCTGTTTAAATAAGCTCTGTTTACAATTTTTGAACGCATTTGGGTTAAATACCCTTCATCTCCCATCGGTGCATTTTTATATAGAAAGGCTGCAATGACCGAACCCAAAATGGCATCGCCTAAAAATTCTAAACGTTCATAATTTACCACTTCGCCGTTTATGGTTTTATTTAACGACCGGTGTGTAAATGCCGACTCAAAAAGAGGGGTGTTATTTGGCTTATATCCAATAATTCTTGAAATTTCAGAACAAAAAATCCCACTATTTTTAATAGGGGATTTTTTTATGAATATTTTTTTTAGCCAGTTCATAATGCTTATTACTTCTCTAGTTTTTTTACTAAAACACAAGCGTTGTGTCCTCCAAAACCAAACGTGTTACTCATTAAAACATTCACATCTCGTTTTTGAGCCGTATTAAAAGTGAAGTTTAATTTTGGATCGATATTTTCATCATCGGTAAAATGGTTAATTGTTGGCGGAATCACACCGTGTTCAATTGCTAAAATACAAGAAATTGCCTCAATAGCACCTGTTGCACCTAATAAATGTCCAGTCATAGACTTTGTTGAGTTTAGGTTCATTGTATAAGCGTGTTCTCCAAAAACTTCTAAAATGGCTTTAGACTCTGCAATATCTCCCAATGGTGTTGATGTTCCGTGCATATTTACGCCATCTACATCGGTTGGTTTCAATCCGGCATCTTGTAAGCAGTTTAACATTACGTTTTTAGCACCTAAGCCTTCAGGATGTGGCGCTGTAATGTGGTGTGCGTCTGCCGACATACCGCCACCGCCAATTTCACAATAGATCTTTGCTCCACGAGCTACAGCGTGTTCGTACTCTTCTAATACTAATGCACCGGCACCTTCGCCTAAAACAAATCCGTCACGCCCTTTGTCCATTGGTCTGGAAGCTGTTTTGGGATCGTCGTTTCTTGTTGATAAGGCGTGCATGGCGTTAAACCCACCGATACCTGCAATGGTAACAGCTGCTTCAGATCCACCGGTTACAATAACATCGGCCATACCTAAACGAATGTAATTAAACGCATCGATAATGGCATTGGTTGATGATGCACAGGCAGAAACCGTTGTAAAGTTGGGTCCGCGCAAACCGAATTTCATAGAAATTAATCCACCGGCAATATCGGCAATCATTTTAGGAATAAAGAACGGGTTGAATTTTGGTGTACCGTTTCCTTCGTTAAAACTGGTCACTTCGTCCTGAAAAGTTTGTAAACCACCTATTCCGGAACCCCAGATAACACCGGCTCTGTCTAAATTGATTTTTTCCAGATCAAATTTAGCATCTTCCATTGCTTCGGTTGCAGTAACCATAGCGTATTGGGTATATCTGTCCATTTTTCTTGCCTCTTTTCTATCGATAAAATCCTCGACATTAAAGTTCTTTACCTCACAGGCAAACTGTGTTTTAAAGTTAGAAGCATCAAAATGGGTAATTGGTGCCGCGCCACTTACTCCATTAATAAGTCCGTTCCAATATTCAGCAACGTTATTTCCAATAGGAGTCAGGGCACCTAAACCAGTAACAACAACTCGCTTTAAATTCATATAAGTATATTTTAATTAAAATAGTAAAACCCAAGTTTCAAAAAAAAACGAAACATTGGGTTGCTATATTTTATAGATTTTAAATCTAAAATTTTAATCTTAACTTAAAAAAGGAAATAATAACACCCGCGTAACATTATTGTTACGCAGGCTTATTAGTTATTATTTTTTAGCCTCTTCGATGTAAGAGATAGCTTGACCAACAGTAGCAATGTTTTCAGCCTGATCGTCTGGAATTTGAATATCAAATTCTTTCTCAAACTCCATAATAAGCTCAACAGTGTCTAATGAATCAGCTCCTAAATCATTTGTGAAGCTTGCTTCTGTTACAACTTCGTTTTCGTCAACTCCTAATTTGTCAACGATAATTGCTTTTACTCTTGATGCAATGTCTGACATAATCTTTTCTATTTTTTAAGTTTAATTGATGTGGCAAAAATATAAAACTTTCGCTTATTACCACACATTTAATTGTTTTTGTAACTGCGAAGTTAAAAAAATAATCTTTAAATGAATATTTTTTTCGACTTTTGTGGTGGTTAAATTACGAATTCAAAATCAAAATTCAAATAAATTTTCTTGTAATTATATGAAAAACATTGTTATACTAGCGTCAGGATCGGGCAGCAACGCCGAAAATATTATTGGATATTTTAGAAAAAAAAATATTTTACATCAATTTCATATTATTACGAATAAAAAAGACGCTTTTGTTTTAGAGCGTGCAAAAAAACTTGGTGTTACTGCAGAAATCATCACTAAAAAACAAAATGACGAAGGGGTGTTAGAAAAAAGATTACTCGAATTAAATCCTGATTTAATTGTGTTAGCGGGGTATTTATTGTTATTTCCTGCCGGTATTGTTCAACAGTTCCCGAACAAAATCATCAACATTCACCCTGCGTTGCTGCCAAAATATGGCGGAAAAGGAATGTACGGCAGTTTTGTTCACGAAGCGGTGGTTGCCAATAATGAAACAGAAACAGGCATCAGCATTCATTATGTTAGCGAATTATATGATGAAGGAGCTGTTATTTTTCAGGCAAAAACTTCAGTAGCTGAAAATGACACACCGGATGATGTTGCCCAAAAAGTACATCAGTTAGAATATGAACATTTCCCGAAAGTAATTGAAAAATTATTGAGCGATTAAAGAGATGACCCCACACCTATAAATATTTCGCTAATAAAACCCTCTGCTTCTTCACGGTTTAGTAAACGGCGAATGCACTTTTCGCTTAACCACAGTTTAATAACATCGGTTAACATATTGTGTGGATCTTCAAAAATAATATGATCAGCTTTGGTACGCACTTTAGCCGATTTTTTGCTTTCAATCTCAGTAATTTCTATTCGGTTAAATAAAGGTTTTGATAATTTATAATGTTTGTCAAAATATAAATTTCTTTTGTCGTAACTGCCAATTTCAAACGAAAGCGAATCATCAACTGCAAAAATAATATCGTTTTCAAAAACGTAATAATCGTTAATGATTGCTTTGTTTTTTAGATCAATATCTGTGTGGTTGTAGTCTTTACTATCCCAAAGTCGTGCAAGGGTATCGTTTGGAATATCAAAATAAATGGTATCGTTCTGTAAGTATTGTGCGTTACTTTTCGTAAATACAAAAATAAATAAAAGCGGAAGTAGTATTTTCATAAAGAAATTTTTATCAAACCTATCAAAAAAAATGCCAAAATAGAATCGTATTTTTGTCGAAATTAAAACAATATGCAACCAGAAATCCTTTTATATACCGATGGTTCATCACGCGGAAATCCCGGTCCGGGCGGCTATGGTGTAATACTTCATTTAAACAATACCAATCATTTCAAAGAATTGTCGCAAGGTTATAAAAAAACAACCAATAACCGTATGGAATTACTGGCTGTAATTGTTGGTTTAGAAGCTTTAACAAAAGACAATTTAAAGGTTTTGGTCGTTTCAGATTCTAAATATGTAGTAGATTCGGTTACAAAAGGCTGGGTTTTTGGCTGGGAAAAGAAAGGCTTTGCAGGTAAAAAAAATCCCGATTTATGGATCAGATTTTTAAAGATCTACCGCAAACATCAAGTAAAATTTCAGTGGATCAAAGGGCATAACAACCACCCAATGAACGAAAGATGCGATTTCCTGGCAGTTGAAGCATCAAAACAAAACAAACTTTTAATAGACGAGGGGTACGAAGAAAATGAAAATTAATCTATGTTAATGAATAACAAACGTGTTTGCGTATTAGTTGGTTTCGTATTATCTTTGCATCTCCATTTACAAACAACTATATGAGTAAGTTATTGATTGTAGGAACAGTTGCTTTTGATGCAATTGAAACCCCTTTTGGCAAAACCGACAAAATTTTAGGTGGTGCCGCAACTTACATTGGGCTATCGGCGGCACACTTTAACAATGTAGATTCTGCAATTGTTTCCGTAGTTGGAGATGATTTTCCACAAGAATATTTAGATTTGTTATCAAGCAAAAACATTGATATTTCGGGTATCGAAATCGTAAAAGGCGGGAAAACGTTTTTTTGGAGCGGATTGTACCACAACGATTTAAATTCACGAGATACCTTAGATACACAATTAAATGTTCTGGCAGATTTTAATCCGGTTGTTCCGCAGAATTTTAAAGATGCCGAAGTGATTATGTTGGGAAATCTGCATCCAAACATTCAAATCAGTGTTTTAGATCAATTAACCGCCCAACCCAAATTAGTGGTTTTAGACACCATGAACTTCTGGATGGACTGTGCTTTAGAAGAACTAAAACAAGTTTTAAAACGTATAGATGTTCTAACAGTGAACGATGAAGAAGCCCGTCAGCTTTCAGGCGAATATTCGTTGGTAAAAGCTGCTGAAATTATTCATACCATGGGACCAGAATATGTAGTTATTAAAAAAGGTGAACACGGTGCATTGCTTTTTAACGACAATCAGGTGTTTTTTGCTCCGGCATTACCATTGAAAGAAGTGTTTGATCCAACCGGTGCCGGCGATACCTTTGCGGGTGGTTTCTCAGGTTATATGGCACAGCAAGGCAATGTTTCGTTCAACAACATGAAAAACGCCATTATACACGGTTCCAATCTGGCATCGTTCTGTGTTGAAAAATTCGGAACACAACGTATGGAACAATTAGAAAAAGAAGAAGTAAACACACGTTTACAGCAATTTAAAATGTTAACCCAGTTCGATATAGAACTAACACAATAAAAACTAAAGCCCTTATTACGGGCTTTTTTTGGCTAAACAACAACACACAACAACTATGAGCGACGCTATAAAACACGAATGCGGCATTGCACTTTTAAGATTAAAAAAACCGTTGTCTTTTTATAAAGAAAAATACGGAACAAGCTTTTACGCCATTCAAAAAATGTATCTGCTATTAGAAAAACAGCACAACCGCGGACAAGACGGTGCCGGATTAGCAAGCATTAAACTGGATATGGAACCTGGCGAACGGTACATAAGCCGTGTAAGATCCAACAAAACCTCTCCCATTCAGGATATTTTTTCGCAGATAAACGCAAGAATTAATGAAGAATTAGAAGATCGTCCGGAATTGGCAAACGATATCGATGCACAGAAAAAAGAAATCCCTTATTTGGGCGAAGTATATCTGGGACACGTTCGTTACGGTACTTTTGGCAAGAACAACATAGAAAGCGTACATCCGTTTTTACGTCAGAACAACTGGATGCACCGCAACCTTATTGTAGCCGGAAACTTTAACCTAACCAACGTAAAGGTTTTGTTTGATGATTTGGTTCGTTTAGGACAGCACCCTAAAGAAATGGCTGATACCGTAACGGTAATGGAAAAAATAGGTCATTTTTTAGACGACGAAGTAGAAGAACTATACTATAACTTACGCGATACCGAAGGATTATCTAAAAAAGACGCTTCGCCTGTAATTGGTGAGCGTATAGATGTAGCACGTATTCTTCGCCGCGCTTCTAAAAACTGGGACGGTGGTTTTGCAATGGCAGGTATGCTGGGGCATGGAGATGCTTTTGTGTTGCGTGATCCGGCAGGAATTCGTCCGGCATTTTATTATGAAGACGATGAAATTGTTGTAGTAGCATCAGAACGCCCGGTGATTCAAACTGCCTTTAACGTTCCTTTTGAAGAAATCAAGGAATTAGATCCCGGCAAGGCAATCATTATTAAAAAGAACGGAAGTGTTTCTTTTGAACAGATTTTAGATCCGTTGGAAAGAAAAGCCTGTTCGTTTGAACGTATTTACTTTTCGCGCGGAAACGATGCATCGATCTACCAGGAACGTAAAATGTTAGGCAGAACCATGATGCCTTTAATTTTAGATGAATTAAAAGGCGATTTGGAAAATACGGTTTTTTCATATATTCCCAATACAGCTGAAGTTTCTTATTTTGGTATGGTTGAAGGGGCTCAGGATATCCTGAATCAACAAAAACAAGAGCGAATTTTAGCTGAAAAAGAACATTTAACACCTGAAAAATTACAGGAAATTCTTTCAAAAACCATTCGTTCAGAAAAAATCACCATAAAAGATGCGAAGCTTCGTACATTTATTACCGATGACAGCAACCGCGACGATATGGTGGAACACGTGTACGATGTTACATATGGTGTTGTAAAACCTACGGATACTTTGGTGGTAATTGATGATAGTATTGTTCGCGGAACAACGTTGAAAAAATCAATCGTTAAGATGCTGGATCGATTAACCCCTAAAAAAATCATCGTAGTTTCATCGGCACCACAAATCCGTTACCCGGACTGTTATGGAATTGATATGGCAAAAATGGAAACATTAATTGCTTTTAATGCGACTTTAGAATTGCTGAAAGACCGCAATATGTATCATATCATTGATGAAGTTTATGCAAAATGTAAAGCGCAGGAGCATTTGCCCGATGAAGAAGTAATTAATTATGTAAAAGAAATTTACGCACCGTTTACCGATGAGGAAATTTCTGATAAAATATCAGAAATGCTTCATCCTGAAACAGTAAAAGCCGATTTAAAAGTGATGTTTCAAACGGTTGAGAACCTTCATATATCGTGCCCTGATAATTTAGGCGACTGGTATTTTACCGGAAATTATCCAACTGCCGGAGGAAACAGAGTGGTAAACCGTGCATTTATGAACTTTGTTGAAGGTAAAGACGCAAGAGCTTATTGATAAAATAAAAAAACGCTGTTGAAATTCAACAGCGTTTTTTTATTAATGTGCATCTAACCAATTAGTGCCCTCGCCTATTTCCACTACTAACGGAACAGCTAACTGAAAGGCATTTTCCATTTCTTCTTTAATGATTGGTTTAACGATTACCAGTTCTGTTTTTGGAATATCAAAGACCAACTCATCATGTACCTGCAACAACATTTTGGTTTGCAAATTTTCTTTTATCAATCGGTTATGAATGTTAATCATTGCAATTTTAATGATATCGGCAGCCGATCCCTGTATGGGAGCGTTTACGGCATTTCGCTCTGCTCCTCCCCTAACTACCGCGTTTTGCGAATTAATGTCTTTTAAATACCTGCGACGCCCCGAAACCGTTTGTACATAACCATATTCTCGTGCAAACGCAATTTGGTTATCAATATAATCTCGTAATTTAGGGTAGGTTGCATAATAGGTATCAATCAATTCTTTGCTTTCTGAGCGGGTTAAGCTTGTTTGCTGGCTCAATCCAAAAGCTGAAACACCGTAAATAATTCCAAAGTTTACTGTTTTGGCATTGCTTCGCTGTTCACGGTTTACCTCATCTAGCGCTACATTAAAAACCTTAGCGGCTGTGGAACGGTGAATATCTTCGTTCTTTTTAAACGATTCAATCATATTGGGTTCTCCACTCAATGCTGCAATAATACGCAGTTCAATTTGTGAGTAATCGGCAGAAACCAATACGTGATGCTCATCTCTCGCAATAAACGCTTTACGAACTTTTTGTCCGCGTTCTGTACGGATTGGAATATTCTGTAAATTGGGATTGTTAGAACTCAAACGTCCTGTAGCCGCTACCGCTTGCATATAATCGGTATGTACCCGACCTGTTTTCGGATTGATTTGCGTTGGCAAAGCATCTACATACGTGTTTTGAAGTTTTACAATTTGTCGCCATTCTAAAATATCGCGTACCACTTCGTTGTCTTTTGCCAGGTCACTTAACACCTCTTCGCCTGTGGCATACTGACCTGTTTTTGTTTTTTTGATTTTACCCGATCCTATTTTTAGCTTTTCAAACAAAATGATTCCGAGCTGTTTTGGCGATGCCAGATTAAACTCCTCGCCTGCCGTTGTGTATATTTTTGCTTGTAATGTTTGAGCTTCCTTTGACAATTCCAGCGAAAGTGTTTTTAGGTAATCCACATCTAACCGGATACCTTCTGCTTCCATATCAGCCAATACAGAAACCAACGGACTTTCGATTTTATCAAACAATTCGCGGGTTTTGCTTTGATCTAACTTCGGAGCGAAAACTTCTTTTAACTGATACGTTACATCGGCATCTTCACCTGCGTATTCCTTAACATCTTCAACCGAAACATCGCGCATAGATTTTTGTCCTTTGCCTTTTTTACCGATCAATTCTTCGATTGGTTTTGGCTGATATTGCAAATAGGTTTCCGATAAAACATCCATATTGTGCCGCATATCCGGATTGATCAAATAATGGGCAATCATAGTATCGAACAAAAAGCCTTTAACTTCTACGTTGTAGTTTTTAAGAACTTTAATATCATATTTTAAATTCTGTCCGATTTTTACAATGTGTTCATTTTCTAAAAACGGACGTAATACTTCGATCAATTCCTGAGCTTCGGTTTGATTTTCAGGAAACGGAACATAATACGCCGACCCTTTTGTGTATGAAAATGCCATACCCACCAATTCGGCTAAATTAGCATCAATGTTTGTGGTTTCGGTATCAAAACATACTTCGGTTTGCTCCAATAAGGTTTTTACAAACAACTGAACGGCAAATTTCCCCTCTACCAACTGATAAAAATGATCGGTATTGGATAAGGTTTTGTAATATCCGTCGTCGGTAATTTTTATTTCGGTATCTCCTGTTTCAAATAATGAAAATTGTTCTTGTTGTCTGGCAGGTTGTTTCCCTATAGGTGTTGGTTGAACGACCGTTGCCCCATCTGCAAAAATCTTATCGAACTGTTCTTTCATCCTGCGAAATTCCAGCTCCTGAAAAATGTTTTCTGTTTTTTCAACATCGGGTTTATCTAAACGGAAAAATTCCTCGTCAAATTCTACCGGGCAATCCAAAAAGATGGTAGCCAGTTTTTTTGAAAGCAAACCAATTTCTTTATTCGCCTCTATTTTCTCTTTCATTTTTCCTTTGAGCTTATCGGTATTTTCCAGTAAGTTTTCCAATGAACCGAATTCTGCCAACAGTTTTTTGGCTGTTTTTTCACCCACTCCGGGCAACCCTGGAATATTGTCAACGGCATCGCCCATCATTCCCAAGAAATCAATTACCTGTAGCGGATGCTCTATTTCAAATTTAGCTTTTACTTCATCTACCCCCCAAATTTCAATACCGTTGCCCATACGCGCCGGACGGTACATAAAAATATTTTCAGAAACCAGCTGTGCATAATCTTTATCAGGCGTAACCATAAATACCTGAAAACCTTCTTTTTCGGCTTTTTTTGATAAGGTTCCAATTAAATCATCGGCTTCAATTCCGGGAACTTCAATAATGGGAATGTGCATTGCCTTTAAAATTTCATGAATGTACGGCACCGCAATCTTAATAGCCTCGGGCGTTTCATCACGGTTTGCCTTATATTCCGGAAAAATCTCACAGCGTGCGTGGCTTCCATCTTTATCAAAAGCTACCGCCAAATAATCGGGTTTTTCACGTTTAATAACATCCATTAACGAATTCATAAAACCCATGATCGCCGATGTATCCATACCTTTGGAATTGATTCGGGGATTTTTTATAAAAGCGTAATACCCGCGAAAAATCAGTGCGTAGGCATCTAAAAGAAATAATCGTTTTTGGTTCATAGTATCTGTTTCCTAAACTTCAAAAGTACGAAAAAGTTATGAGTTGTACATTTTTAGTTGTGTTTTGAAAACTCATTACTTTCTTCTAAAACTGAAAAATTGTTAAAGTATTAAAAACCATATTCGATAAAAAAGTAAACTTATGTACTTTTGGTACAAACTAAAAACAGAATGATTGCTAAAATTTTCCCTATATTCTTAATATTTATTGCATTGGGCGAGATTTATACCTGCCATTTGCTTTATAAATACACAAAAAAACGATCGGTTATTTTTGCCTATTTATTACTATTGGCAACAATTATCATTAGTTTAGTCTTATATTATAAAGGGATAGACAAATCGGTTGGGCAAACCTCTGAAAGTATGCATATAATGGCGTTAATGCTGCTTTTCCTGCTTCCAAAACTACTGATCAGCATTCCGCTTTTCTTTGAAGATATTTATAGGTTCACCCGCTGGTCAAGCCACAAATTCATCTATAAAAAACTGGTAAAAAACACAAGAAGCCAATTACTTACACGTATTGTTTTATCTGCTGCAACCTTATTTGCTGTTACAATTATTTACGGTGTAATTGTAGGCAAATACAACTTTAAGGTACGTGAAGAAACCATTGTTTTTAACGATCTGCCTGAGGCTTTTGACGGACTGAAAATTTTGCAGATTTCAGATTTGCACGTAGGCAGCTGGGACAACAAAGCCGCCATTGAGAAAGGCATCGAAATGATTAACAAACAAGATTTTGACTTGTTGCTTTTTACTGGAGATTTTGTGAATACTCTGGCAACTGAAGCCGATCCCTGGATTGAAACATTGCAAAAAATCAAAACGCCTAAATACGGAAAATATGCCGTTTTGGGAAATCATGACTACGGTGAATATGTTAAATGGAATACCGAAGCTGCCAAAGAAGCAAACTTTATGGCAATTAAAAAAAATATTGAAAAAAGTGGTTTTCAATTGCTTTTAAACGAAAATGTAGTGATAAAAAACAGCAATGATTCCATCTATTTATTAGGTGTTGAAAATTGGGGAGTGAACTTTAAAAAAGCCGGTGATTTAAAAGAAACATCTAAAAACGTTCCTTTACATGCATTTAAAATAGTAATGACACACGACCCTTCACATTGGGATGCCGAAATTGTGAACCATCAGCAAAAATACCAATTGACTTTATCAGGGCACACCCACGGAATGCAGTTTGGTTTTAACATACCAAAACTTATAGAATGGAGTCCGGCAGAATATATTTATCCCGAATGGGGCGGCTTGTATCAAAAAGGAAGCCAGTACATATATGTTAACCGTGGATTTGGTTTTCACGCCTATTCAGGACGAATTGGTATTTGGCCCGAAATTACTTTACTACATCTAAAAAAAAACAAATAATAAAAGGTTAATTACCGAAAAATTATAATTTTGTATAGATTGAAAAAAAGTATATATGTCGAAGTTTGGCGATTTAATAAATTCAACTGTTCCGGTTTTAATCCAGTTTACTACCGAACACAATCCTGAGTGCGAGCAAATGCAACAGATTATTGAAGAAGTAGCTTTGGAAATGGGCGAAAAATTGACGATTATTAATATTAACACTTTAAAAAATCAAGAGTTGGTTGAAGCATTACGCATAAAAACCGCTCCTACTTTAATGGTGTACAAAAACGGTGCAATGGTGTGGCGACAATCGGGCATTACCGATAAAAGCTCGTTGGTAATGATTGCTAAAGCGTTTAATTAAAAAAACAATAGTCTCATGTAAAGGCTGCTTTTATTTTATGGAAGAAAACGAAGCCTTAAAATGGAGTTTACAATTATTGGAAAATCAACCTTATTTGTCAGAGTTTTCTTTTGAAGAAAACCGGAAACAGTTGATTTTTGCAATAGACCAATTGATTCAAAACGATTTCAGCAAACTAATTAATATTCTATACAGAATAGATATTGACGAACAAAAGCTAAAAACTGCTTTATTCGAAAATCCCTTACCTCCCTCAGAAACCATTGCGGATTTAATGATTGAACGACAACTACAAAAAATAAAATTCCGTAAAATATACCAAGACCGGAATAACAACCACGAAATTTAATAAAAAGACTACCATTAAAAAACGTAACATCAAATAAATTAAATTTCCTAATTAATGGTTATGAAAAACATCGCACAAAACAGTAAGGCAGCAAATGTAATTTTAATAGTAAGCTGTTTTATTTTATTTTACTGGAACTTCGTTCATAATTTTGATGTTTACAAATACATAGTTGTAGGTGCATTGTATGAAATGAGTGCTTTACTTGTTTTAGCGGCTACTTATATTTTGCCTTTATTTATATTAGTAATGGCATTGGTAAGCAAGGTCAACCTCAACAAAAAATACTATATCGCTTTAGTCATTTTAGTATTAACTATTACATTATTATTTACCATTTATAATTAAAAAAAGTTCTCATTTTGAGAACCTTTTTTTATACAAAACTGTTATTTTTAAAAATATCCTGATTGATCTGGTCTATATAATTTAGTACCTCGTCTTTACCCAATTCACTTTCTGAAGAGGTTACAAAAAACTGCGGAAATTCTTCCCAGCCATTTGCCAATAAGGCTTTTTGGTATGCGGCAACGTGTTTTTGGATAGCGCCTTTGCTTATTTTATCGGCCTTTGTAAAAATAATACTGAACGGAATGCCGCCTTCGCCCAAATAATTAATAAATTCCAAATCTATTTTTTGCGCTTCGTGACGGATATCCACCAAAACAAAAGCACTTACCAATTGTTCGCGCTTCTCAAAATATTCGGTAATAAATTTTTGAAATGTGGCTTTGATAGATTTAGAAACTTTGGCGTATCCATAACCGGGCAGATCGACCAAAAACCAATTACTGTTAATCTTAAAATGGTTAATCAACTGAGTTTTTCCAGGTCTGCTCGATGTTTTTGCCAGATTTTTGTTATTGGTAAGCATATTAATCAATGAAGATTTGCCCACGTTTGACCGTCCGATGAATGCGTATTCCGGAATGGGTTCTGTTGGACATTTCTTTACATCCGAATTACTTATGACAAATTCAGCCGTATTAATCTTCATTTTACTTAATGTTTCGTTTATTAAACCATCCGTCTAAAATTTCGTTGAATTCATCGGGATGCTCCATCATTGCCGCGTGTCCGCATTTATCAATCCAATATAAATCAGAATCGGGCAATAATTCATTAAATTCTTCTGCCACATTTGGCGGCGTCACAATATCGTTTTTCCCCCAAATAATACACGTTTGTGTTTTCATCTTTGGCAAATCTTTCGCCATGTTGTGTCTAATGGCACTTTTGGCAATGGTCAGTGTTTTTATCAGTTTCATACGGTCGTTTACCGTGTTAAAAACATCATCAACAATTTCTTTAGTAGCTACCGCCGGATCGTAAAAAACATCTTCGGCTTTTTTTCTTATGAACTCATAATCGCCTCTACGTGGGTACGAATCGCCCATGGCACTTTCGTACAAACCTGAGCTTCCGGTAATTACCAACGCCTCTACAAATTCGGGATGCATTTTGGTATAATACAATGCAATGTGCCCTCCCAGCGAGTTGCCTAATAAAATTACCTTTTCAAACTTTTTGTGTTTTATAAAATCGTGGACAAATTTGGCAAATGCTTTTACGTTGGTCTTTAAAATATTTAGTGTATAAATGGGTAATTCGGGCAGTACCACTTTAAAACCTTTCTTTGGAAAATAATCAGTTACTCCATCAAAATTACTTAACCCTCCCATTAAGCCGTGTAAAATAACAATTGGTGTACCTTCACCAATTTCAACATATCTAAATTTTCCTTCTTCTTTAATATTTCGCTCCATATATGCGATTTCAATTCGTACAAATATACGACATTAATAAAAAACCGTGTAAAATTAAAGTAGTTTAATTAACAAGTGATGTTTAATCAGAGTATTTAAAACATTTACATTTTTTCAATGTGAAAACTTCTTTATTTTGAAAGATAACCATATATTCTTTAAAGTTATCTAAAAATCTTTAAAAAATTACTTCACTGCTAAAAATCAACAACTTACCTTTCAATACGCTGAAAAAAAAAACTTTTCAACAAAGTGGTAAAAAGTGGTAGAAAGTGGTAAAATTTTACTTACTTTTGTTTTGTAAATAATCTAAAGTCAAATTTTAATGCAACCAATAGTAGGTACATACGAATGTAAAATCGACACCAAAGGAAGGGTGCTGATACCTGCTGCATTGAAAAAACAACTGGTTGCCGTTGGAGAAGGATTCATATTAAAACGCTCTGTTTACGAGAAATGCGTTGAGCTTTGGCCCATGAACGAATGGAACATTATGCTGGAAAAATTAAACGAATTAAATCGTTTTAACCGTAAAGCCGATACGTTCATCCGCAAATTTATGGCAGGTGTAAAGGTAATAGATATTGATGACGCCGGACGCTTGCAGATAAGCAAAGATTTAATAGAATTTGCACGGATTTCAAAAGATGTGGTTTTTTCATCAAAAATCAACCTGATTGAAATTTGGGATAAAGATTTATACGAACAAATTGTAAACGACGAAGAAATGGATTTTGGCGATTTAGCCGAAGAAGTAATGGGAGGAATAACAAATTATGGAGCATAACGAATACGAATACCACAACCCCGTGCTGTTAAAAGAAACGGTTGACGGCTTAAACATAAAACCCGATGGCGTTTATGTAGACGTAACCTTTGGCGGTGGCGGACATTCAAAAGAAATTATGCGCCGTTTAGGTCCCAACGGAAAATTATTTGCTTTTGATCAGGATACCGATGCCTTGGCAAATGCCTTAGATGACAAACGTTTTGTACTGATAAATGAAAATTTCCGTTTCATTAAGCGCTTTTTACGCGTGTATGGAATTAAACAAGTCGATGGAATTTTAGGAGATTTTGGCGTTTCATCGCATCAGTTCGATGTTGCAGAAAGAGGTTTTTCTACCCGTTTTGACGCCGAACTGGATATGCGAATGAACCAAAACAGCAGCTTATCAGCTTATGAAGTAATCAATAATTACGACGAATCAGCCTTAAGCAAAATGTTCTTTACTTATGGTGAATTAAAGAACGCTCGCGGTTTAGCTGCCGCCATTGTAACTGCCCGAAAAGAAGAACCTATAAAAAATTCGGAACAATTAAAAACGGTATTATCACGGTTTTTACCGGCACATAAAAGCAACAAAATACTGGCACAGATTTATCAGGCAATCCGTATTGAAGTTAACGAAGAAATTGTTGTTTTAAAAGAGTTTTTAGAACAAGCCTTAGAATTACTAAAGCCGGGCGGGCGCTTAAGCGTTATATCGTATCATTCATTAGAAGACCGCCAGGTAAAACGCTTCATTAAAAACGGAATGTTTGAAGGCGAACCGGAACGCGATTTTTTTGGACGATACAACGTTCCTCTTAAATCAATAGGAAAATTAATCGTTCCATCTGAAGAAGAAATTAAACAGAACAATCGTGCACGAAGTGCCAAATTAAGAATAGCAGAAAAAAATTAAAATGGGTTTAAACAGTATAATAAAAGCAAAATTTTTAGTCGAAGGGCAATCGCTGAAGAATTGGCTTTTTATTATATACATTGTTTTTTGGACGTTGGTGCTTATTGCAAACAACCACTTTTACGAACAAAAAATGATGCGGGTTAAAGAATTAACCGAGCAGGTTAAAGAATTGCGATCTGAATTTGTTGATAAAAGATCTGAATTGATGCAATTGCGAATGGAATCGAACATTTCTAAACAAATGGAAGTTTATGAAATTTTACCGTCATCGGTCCCTCCTAAAAAAATCAAGGTTGTTGTCGAGAAAGAAAAAAAATGGTATAAACTATGGGATTAGCAAAAAAGAGCGAAAATAACAGGATTTACTTTGTTTTCTTTGGAATGTTAGCCATTGGTATCGCCATTTTTACCAAAATGAGCATTATTCAGTTTAAAGAAGGCGAGCATTGGCGCAGCAAAGCAGACAGTTTAACCATTAAAGACGAAATTATTCCTGCAAACCGCGGAAACATCTATTCAGCCGATGGCAGTTTGTTGGCAACATCTATCCCGAAATACACTGTTTATTTTGACCCGATGTCGCCATCAACTGAAAATTTCGAGAAGTATATTCGTCCGTTTTCTGATTCATTGGCAAAATTTATCCCTAAGCAAACGGCAGGTCAGTACGAAGCTTATTTTCGCAAAGCACGTTCAAACAAAAAAAGATACATACACATTGCCACCAAATTAAGCTATACGCAGTATATGAAACTAAAATCGTTTCCGCTGTTTAACTTAGGAAAATACAAAGGCGGAATGATTGTAAACCAGGTAAATGTACGCGAATATCCCATGGGGATGATCGCCAACAGAACCATAGGTTACGAACGTGTCAACGATGATAAAACAATAACCAGAAAAGGAATTGAAGCGGCTTTTACCGATTATCTTACAGGTAAAGAAGGTAGAAGAAAAGTTCAGAAAATGTCTAAAAACCTGTGGAAACCCATTCACGATGAAAACGAAATAGATCCACAAGACGGTTACGACATTACCACAACCATTGATGTATATATTCAGGATATTGCACATCACGCTTTATTAAGTTCATTGGAATATTACGAGGCAGATCACGGAACGGTAGTGGTTATGGAAACAAGTACCGGCGAGATAAAAGCAATTTCAAATCTTGGAAAAATCGGCAATGGTTCTTATACAGAAACGGTTAATTATGCTGTTTTAGAACGTCACGATCCGGGCTCAACCTTTAAGCTTGCATCTTATCTGGCTCTGTTAGATGATGGAAAAGCCGATACAGCAACCATTTACGACACCCACAACGGAGTAGTGACCTTTTTTAACAGAAGAGTGACTGACTCTAACAGAAGAGGCTACGGAAAAATTTCATTGGCACGCGGTTTCGAAGTTTCATCGAACACTGTAGCTACGCAAGCTGTATATCAGGCATATAAAGACAATCCAAAAGCTTTCACAGATAAAATGAAAGAATTTGGTTTTAACCAAACTTTGGGATTGGATTTAAAAGGGGAACCTGCATCATACATTCCCGTACCGGGCGATCGCAATTGGAGTAAAATTGCCTTGCCGTGGATGGCGTATGGTTACGGAATTTTGGTAACGCCGTTGCAGACTTTAACATTATACAATGCTGTTGCAAACAATGGCGAAATGGTAAAACCGCACTTTGTAAAAGAAATACGCGATGTAAACAACACCTTGCAAACATTTGAAAAGGAAGTAATTAATCCGCAAATTGTAAAACCTGAAGTCATCAAAAAAATGCAGGCGGTTATGAAAAATGTGGTCATCAGAGGTTCAGGAAAAAGATTGTACTCACCCGATTTTTCAATGGCAGGAAAAACCGGAACGGCACAGATGAACTACGGTAAAGCAAAAGGCGGTATGTATTACGCATCATCGTTTGTAGGATATTTTCCGGCTGATAATCCAAAGTATTCATGCATTGTGGTTATTCACCGTCCCACAAAACACAGCTATTACGGCGGCGATGTGGCAGGTCCGGTCTTTAAACGCATTGCCCAAAAAATATTTACCGATGTGCCTTCGCTAAACGAAATTAAAGATATTGAATCGCCATTGCCAAAAGCGGTTAAAAGCTATAAAAACTATTATGCAAACGTAAAACAATCAGGTAACGTTATGCCCGATGTGCTAGGATTACCGGCAATGGATGCCGTGGCAATTCTCGAAAATTTAGGTTTAAAAGTGCAAACCGCAGGTACAGGAAAAGTCATCCGACAATCAATTAAAAACGGAGAAAAAGTAGAAAAGAATAAAATAATAATATTAGAGCTATCATAATAGTAAACGTCAGTTCGAATGTTTTTTGTGAAATAAAATTGTAATAATAATTAAGTAATGAAAGAAATTGGTATAAATTTTTTACTAACGTTTTTTATATTGTTAGTGTTGTTACCAATTGGTCTTTTTGTTGAAGGATTAAATGAAGATGCAATATTTCATATGATGTTTTCCTTTACAATTTATTTATTGGCAATGTCATTGATCAATGCTTTAATTTTAACAACAATTGACACATTTGTTACTAATACTAAAAGAAGATTAATTCTTACTTTTTTACCAAGTTTGATTATGATATTTTTCTTTTTACAATTTCTAACAACAATATCAATTGAGAATAAAGGGTTATTTGTAGGTTTTCCGTTGATAATAGCTGTATTTAGTTCAAATTTTTTAAGATATAAAAGAATAAATAAACATATAAAGTAAACGTCAGTTCGAGTGTTTTTTGTGAAATAAGATGGAACAAAAAATGTATCGAGAACAAAAACTTCTCGATACAATTTTCCTCAGTTTCACTACGGAAAATCACTCTAAGTGACAAGAACAAAAAAAAATAAAGTTTCTTATTCTCTCTTCTTTAGAGAGGAAATTAAGAGTGAGTTTTATGAAAAAATTAAAAGACATATTATACAAAGTATCCATTGATGCTGTTCGGGGATCCACCAGTGTGGAGGTTTCGGATATTGTCTTTGATTCTCGTAAAGTATCTCAAAACTGTGTGTTTATTGCACAAAAAGGTACCCTTTCAAATGGGCACGATTACATAGAAAAAGCCGTTGAAAATGGTGCTATTGCTATTATCTATGAAGATACTCCGGCTACTTTTCTTGATACGGTAACTTATGTAAAGGTTAACGATGCTAATGATGCACTGGCACATATCGCTTCTAATTTTTACAACAATCCGTCAGAGAAATTAGCATTGGTCGGCATTACAGGTACAAATGGTAAAACCACTATTGCCACCTTATTACATCAATTGTTTACAAGGGCAGGCTATAAAGTGGGTTTGTTATCTACCGTAAAAATATTAGTGGGCGAAGAAGAATATCCCGCAACCCACACCACGCCCGATTCTATAACGATTAACCGCTATTTAAACCAAATGGTTCAGGCAGGTTGCAGTTATTGTTTTATGGAAGTAAGTTCGCACGGCATTGCCCAGAAACGCACTGCCGCACTGGCTTTTAAAGGAGGAATTTTCACAAATTTATCGCACGATCATTTAGATTATCACAAAACATTTGCAGAGTATCGTAATGTAAAAAAATCATTTTTCGATTCACTCGCTAAAACATCTTTTGCCATCAGTAATGCCGATGACAAAAATGGTACTTATATATTGCAAAACTGCTCTGCAAAAAAAATTATGTACAGCATTCAGAATGTGGCTGACGTTCATGGAAAAATCATTGAAAGCCAATTCAACGGAATGCTGTTAAACATCAACAACCAAGAAGTTTGGGTGCAGCTGATCGGTAAATTCAACGCATCGAATTTACTGGCAATTTACACAGCTGCAACCGAATTGGGTTTAGGCAAAGAAGAAGTTTTACTGCACTTAAGCACGTTAAAAAGCGTATCAGGACGCTTTCAGTTTATTGTATCAAAAACCAAAATAACGGCAATTGTAGATTACGCTCACACACCCGATGCCTTAGAAAACGTATTAAAAACCATTTCAGAAATAAGAACGTTTAATGAACAGGTGTTTACGGTTGTTGGCTGTGGTGGAAACCGCGACAAAGAAAAACGTCCGGTTATGGGACGCATTGCAACTGAAATGAGCGATACGGTGATTTTTACGTCAGACAATCCGCGAAACGAAGATCCTTTTGAAATTTTAAAAGAGATCGAAAGCGGTGTAGAAGCTCAAAATACCAACCGGTACATCACAATCGAAGATCGTCATCAGGCAATAAAAACGGCTTGTAAAATGGCTACGCAGGGCGACATCATCTTAATTGCAGGTAAAGGGCACGAAGATTATCAGGAAATTAAAGGGGTAAAACACCACTTTAATGATATGGAAGAAGTTATCAAATTTTTAAACGAATTCAATAAGTAAAATGCTGTACTACTTATTAAAATATTTAGACTCATTGTTCGATTTTCCGGGATCGGCACTATACCAATTCATCACTTTCCGTTCAGGAATGGCGTTTATCTTGTCGTTGTTGATCTCAACCATATTCGGTAAAAAAATCATCAGCTATCTGCGTCGTCAGCAAATTGGCGAAACGGTTCGCGAATTAGGATTGGAAGGACAAAACGAAAAAGCCGGAACACCAACAATGGGTGGAATCATCATAATTATGGCAACGTTGATTCCGGTACTTTTATTAGCACGATTAGAAAATATTTATGTGTTGGTTTTGATCTTAACCACCGTTTGGATGGGAGTTATAGGGTTTTTAGACGATTACATCAAAGTTTTTAAAAAGGATAAAGAAGGATTAAAAGGAAAATTTAAAGTTGTTGGACAAATTGGGTTAGGAGTTATTGTTGGAGCTATCTTTTATTTCCATCCAAATGTTACCGTGCGCGACACACCAAGTATCCTGTTAGAAACCGGAACCACAAGTCAGTTTGATATCAAATCGACCGCTACGACCATTCCATTTTTAAAGAACAACGAATTTGATTACGGACAGCTGATTTCTTGGATGGGCGACGGATATGAAAATTACGTTTGGCTGATTTTTATTCCCATTGTGATTTTCATTGTAACAGCAGTTTCAAACGGTGCCAATCTAACCGACGGTATTGATGGATTGGCAGCAGGAACATCGGCAATTACCGTTGTAGCCCTGGGAATTTTTGCGTTTGTTTCGGGGAACTTCATTTTTGCGAATTACCTGAACATTATGTACATACCCAATTCGGGTGAAATGACGGTTTTCATCGCTGCCTTTGTAGGTGCGCTGGTCGGTTTCCTTTGGTACAATGCTTTTCCGGCACAAGTTTTTATGGGCGATACCGGAAGTTTAACCATAGGCGGAGTCATTGCCGTTTTGGCAATTGCGGTTCGCAAAGAACTGCTAATCCCTGTTTTATGCGGAATTTTTCTGGCAGAAAATTTATCGGTGGTGTTACAGGTTTCGTATTTTAAATATACCAAACGAAAATATGGCGAAGGCAGGCGTATTTTGTTGATGTCTCCCCTACACCATCATTACCAGAAAAAAGGCTACCACGAAAGTAAGATCGTTACCCGTTTTTGGATTGTAGGAATCTTTTTAGCCATTTTCTGTGTAGTATCATTAAAATTAAGATAAAAATGAGACTGGTTATTTTAGGTGGAGGCGAAAGTGGTGTAGGCACTGCTTTGTTAGGAAAAAAAGAAGGTTACGAAGTTTTTGTATCCGATTTTGGATCCATCAGCGAAAAGTATCAACAAGTTCTTATACAAAATGAAATCGATTGGGAACAGCAGCAACACACCGAAGATAAAATAGTAAATGCCGATGTTGTGGTAAAAAGCCCGGGCATTCCGGACAAAGCTCCCATCGTTAAAAAATTGCGTGAGAAAGGTGTAAAGGTTATTTCAGAAATCGAATTTGTGTATAGCTTTGCTAAAAACACCTCGGTTGCAATTACGGGCAGCAACGGTAAAACCACCACTACCCTTTTAACCTATCATTTGTTAAAACAGGGCGGTTTAGATGTGGGACTGGCAGGAAACATAGGCGAAAGTTACGCAAAACAAGTTGCCGTTGATCCCGAAAAGTTGTTTGTGCTGGAATTAAGCAGTTTTCAGTTAGACGGAAACATCAATTACAAACCGCACATCGCCGTAATCACAAACATCAGTCCCGATCATTTAGATCGATATGATTATAAATACGAGAATTACATTGCATCAAAATTCCGTATCACAATGAATCAAACCAGCGAAGACTATTTGATTTACGATGCAGACGACCAAGCCATAAACAATTGGCTTAAGAACAATAAAACAAAAGCACAGTTGGTTCCTTTTTCACTAACAAAAACAGTTGAAAACGGTGCCTATTTAAAGGACAATAATATTATAGCAATGATAAATAACGAAGAAATCACTATTCCGGTAAACGAAATTGCAATTGAAGGTAAACACAACGTAAAAAATGCTATGGCAGCCACATTAGTTGCGCAAATGATGCGCGTTCGCAAACAAACCATCCGCGAGAGTTTGTCAAATTTTCAAAATGCAGAACACCGTTTAGAGAAAGTTGCTAAAATTAATAAAGTGCAATACATCAACGATTCTAAAGCAACAAATGTAAATGCTACTTATTTTGCTTTGGAAAGCATGACTGCACCAACCGTGTGGATCGTTGGCGGTATAGACAAGGGGAACGATTACGATGAATTAATGTCTTTTGTACACGAAAAAGTAAAAGCCATTATTTGTCTGGGAATTGATAACACAAAAATCATCAATGCGTTTTCACCTATTATCGATGTAATTGTTGAAGCTTCATCAATGCAGGAGGCCGTAAAACTGGCTGCGAGTGCAGCAGAGGAAGGCGACACCGTTTTGCTCTCTCCGGCTTGTGCAAGTTTCGACTTATTTTCAAGTTACGAAGAACGCGGAACACAATTTAAAAACGAAGTACATAAATTATAGAAAACAATGAGAAAGTTATTATCCCAATTTCAAGGCGATAAAGCTATATGGGCGTACGTGGTACTATTAGCCCTGTTCTCATTTATGCCTGTATTTAGTGCCAGCACCAACCTGGTTCACGTTGTTGGTACAGGTACCATTGTGGGGTTGCTTTTTAAACATTTCGGACATATTTTTGTAGGTATTGTCATTATATTTTTCATTCACCGCATTCCGTTTGACCGTTTAAAGTTCATTGCTCCCATTGCGTGGATACCGGTAACCGCCTTGTTAGTCATCACTTCTTTACAAGGTATGATGATTGGCGGGGCCAATGCAAGCCGGTGGTTAAAAATTCCGTTGTTAAACATCTCTTTTCAGCCGTCATCATTAGGCTGGATTGCTTTAATAGCCTACATTTCGTGGTTTTTATGGCGTTTTGCCGATGAAAAATACACCTTTGGATGGTCTCTTTTATGGCTTGGTGTACCTATTGGTGCCATTGTATTACCCATTTTACCATCAAATTTATCAACCGCCGCCATAATACTTTTCACTATTGCCTTATTGCTTTATGTAGGAAAATACCCTATAAAGTATATGGCAAAAATTATTGCGGCAGGTGCTATAGTGATTGTTGTTGCAATTGGAATGTTTAAGGCTTTCCCCGATATGGCTCCCTCGCGTTATAAAACATGGGAAGCCCGTTTTGACCGTTTTGGTTCTGAAGATAAAGACGAAGACCGTTACCAGATCGACAATGCAAAGATTGCCATTGCACAAGGACAAATGTTTGGTGTGGGTCCGGGAAAAAGCGTTCAGAAGAATTTTCTGCCGCAATCATCATCCGATTTTATCTATGCCATTATTGTCGAAGAATTTGGTTTTTTAGGCGGAATTTCCATATTGATTGTCTATGTACTGCTTTTGTTCCGGTTTTTAGTAGTCAGCAGAAAAGCTCCAAATTTATTTGGAAAATACCTTGCTTTTGGACTTGGGTTTTCCATCATTTTTCAGGCATTTATCAATATGGGCGTGGCGGTAGAGATTTTCCCGACAACCGGACAGCCACTGCCTTTGGTCAGTTCGGGTGGTACATCTATCTGGATGACGTGTGTGTCATTGGGAATTATTCTCAGCATTTCACGGAAGGAAGAACAGGTAAAACAACAGCAGGCAGACAGAGAACGTAAACAAGAAGAGTTCAGACAATTGCTGGAAGAACAAGAAGCATCATTTGAAGAAGATTCAGAAGACAATCCTATGCGGGCAGTTTTAAATAAATAAATTATGAAAGCAAATCCAAAATTTATCATTAGCGGAGGCGGCACGGGCGGACATATTTATCCGGCAATTGCCATTGCAAACGAAATCAAAGCACAGCTTCCTGATGCCGAAATCTTGTTTGTGGGTGCACAGGATAAAATGGAAATGCAGAAAGTTCCTGCAGCTGGCTATGATATTAAAGGATTGTGGATTTCGGGTATTCAGCGTAAAATTACGTTTGACAACGCTTTGTTTCCTGTTAAGTTTTTATCAAGCTTAATGAAATCGAGAAAAATCATCAAAGAATTTAAACCCGATGTAGTGATTGGAACCGGCGGATTTGCAAGTGGTGCCGTAGTAAAAGTGGCTCAACAAATGAATATTCCTACGGTGATACAGGAACAAAACTCGTATCCGGGCATTACCAATAAAATGTTGGCTCCAAAAGCAAATGCCATTTGCGTGGCTTATGATGGATTGGCTACTTATTTTAAATCAAAAAACATTGTAAAAACAGGAAATCCGGTTCGCCAGGATTTATTAAATATAGATGAAAAACGTGAAGAAGGGCAACTTTTTTACGGTTTACAAAAAGATAAAAAAACAGTAGTTGTTTTAGGCGGAAGTTTGGGTGCACGCAGAATCAATCAGTTGATAGAAAAAGAACTGCCGTTTTTTAAAGAACAAAATGTTCAGGTAATCTGGCAATGTGGTAAGTTTTACATCAATGAATATAAAAAATACCACAACAACGAAGACGTCTTGGTTTTTGATTTCATAGAACGAATGGATTTGTTGTTTGCTGCAGCCGATGTTATTGTTTCACGTGCCGGCGCATCATCGGTTTCGGAACTGGCAATTGTAGGTAAACCGGTTATTTTTATTCCGTCGCCAAACGTTGCCGAAGATCATCAGACAAAAAATGCCAAAAGCATTACCGATAAAAATGCAGCCGTTTTGTTGAAAGAAACCGATTTAGACAGTCAGTTCCAGGAACAAATGCTTCGCCTGTTAACAAACGATCAGGTCGTTGAAGCGTTATCAAAAAACATTAAAACACTGGCATTACCAAATGCTACAAAAGATATCGTAAAAGAAATTTTTAAGTTGATAAATGACTAATTACAAAAACATATTTTTTCTTGGGATCGGCGGTATTGGCATGAGTGCCATTGCCCGATACTTTAAACGTATTGGTAAAAATGTTGCCGGTTACGACAAAACACCTACGCAGTTAACGCACGAGCTGGAAGCAGAAGGAATTGCCATTCATTACACCGATGCTTTGGAAAACATCAACGAAAGTTACCGAAACAACAGCGATACGTTGGTGGTTTACACACCGGCAATTCCAAAAGAACACCAGGAGTTGAATTATTTCCTTTTAAATAATTTCACCATAAAAAAACGTGCCGAAGTGTTGGGAATTATTACTCAAAACACCTTTTCATTAGCAGTTGCAGGAACCCACGGAAAAACCACCACATCGAGTATGCTGGCACATATTCTGGTAGCCGCAAACGCTCCGGCAACCGGTTTTTTAGGCGGGGTTTTAGAAGGATATGACAGTAATTTAATAGGCAACGGCACAAAAGTTTCTGTGGTAGAAGCCGATGAGTTTGATCGTTCGTTTTTGCATCTGCACCCGGATATTGCCTGTGTAATTTCAGACGATGCAGACCATTTAGATATTTACGGAACCAACAATGCCATTAAATCATCGTTTGCTGAATTTGCATCAAAAATAAGCGATAAAGACAAATTGTTTATCGCGCAAGGAATTCAAAACATCAACGGAAAGGAAGTTTCGGTAAACGGAACAGCTGTAATCAACGCACACAATCTGCGATTTGAAAACGGTAAACGCGTATTTGATTTAGATTTTAAAGGCGAAAAGATACAGGATATTAAATTATCAATGCCCGGCAAACACAATGTATTAAATGCATCACTGGCATTTGCAATGGCTAAAACGTATGGTTTAAGTAACGAAGAAATAAAATCGGGGTTAGACAGTTTTAAGGGAATCCGTCGTCGTTTTTCGTTCAAGATCAATACCGAAAAATTAGTGATGATTGATGATTACGCCCATCATCCCACAGAAATTAACGCGGTAAGCCAGGCGGTACACGAAATGTATCCAGATAAGCAGATTACGGCTGTGTTTCAACCCCATTTATTCTCTCGCACAAGGGATTTCATGGATGGATTTGCAGAAAGTTTATCAACATTTAACAACGTCATTTTACTTGAAATCTACCCAGCACGGGAGTTACCGATAGAAAACATTAATTCAACAATGTTGATAAATAAGATAAAATCGCCTTCTAAAATTTTGTTGCAAAAAGAAGAATTAGTATCTTTTTTATCAGAAAACACACCAGAAGTTCTTGTAATTATCGGCGCAGGCGATGTAGGCGAAATGGTAGATGAAATTAAAACAACATTAGAAAAAAATAATTGATAAAATGATTAAAAAAATCAATTGGTTCGATGTATTTTTGGCGTTTGTAACGATCGCTATGTTTTCGTTGTTAGCCTTTGCCAACAGCCGGAACAGTGCACGTTACATTGAACAGGTTGATGTAAAATTATTGAGTTCTGACAATCACTTTATTACGCAGGAAATGGTAGAAAAATTAATTGTTCAAACCTTTCCCCGCGATTCAAAGATAATAAACAGTGACCTGAACCTTAAAAAGATTGAAGACCAGCTGAATCATCATTCAATGATTGCAAACTCAGAGGTTTTTGTAGATGTTGACGGAAAATTGCACGCAGAGGTTACCCAGAAAAAAGCAATTGCACGCGTAATGAACGGCAGTGGTTCATTTTATATTGATGAAAACGGCGATAAAATGCCCTTATCAAATCAGTTTAGTGCTCATGTACCCATTGTGTACGGGGAATTGAAACCAAATAACAGAGAAGTTTTTGCTGGCTTATTGAATACCATCAACAACGACGAGTTTTTAAAAACCTCTATAACAAGTATTAAAATAAACAGTGATCAATCGTTGATCTTTTCCGTAAGAGAATACGATTATTCCATAGAATTCGGTCACTTGAAAGAAATAGAAAAAAAGTTTGACAATTACAAAGCTTTTGTACATTATTCAAAAAAAGACACCCTTATTGGATATTACAAAAACGTTAATTTGAGATTTACAGAGCAAGTAATTTGCACGAAATAAAAGGATATGAATAAAGAAAGCATTGCTGTAGGATTAGATATTGGAACAACGAAAATTGTTGCAATGGTAGGTAAAAGGAACGAGTACGGAAAACTTGAAATTCTGGGTATTGGTAACGCAAAAAGTTTAGGCGTAAAACGCGGTGTTGTTAACAATATAACGCAAACCATACAATCTATTCAATATGCGGTGGCACAGGCATCGGCAGAAGCAGGATGTAAAATTAACGATGTGGTTTTGGGAATTGCCGGACAGCACATTCGCAGTATCCATCATCAGGAATACATTACGCGCGACAAGCCCGATATCGTAATTTCTGAATTAGACATCGACAAGTTAATCGCTCAGGTACAAAAGCTGAATATGCTGCCGGGCGAAGAAATTATCCACGTACTGCCACAAGAATTTAAGGTTGATGAAGAAGGCGGAATTAAAGAACCTATTGGTATGTACGGCCGCCGTTTAGAAGCAAGCTTTCACGTGGTTGTAGGGCAATCGGCATCGATCAGAAACGCGGGCAGATGCGTAAAAGATTCCGGTTTAGAACTGTCTGGTTTAACCTTAGAACCATTAGCATCAGCAGATGCTGTTTTAAGTCATGAAGAAAAAGAAGCCGGCGTTGCGTTAATAGACATAGGTGGCGGTACCACAGATTTAGCCATTTTTAAAGACGGCATCATTCGCCACACAGCGGTAATTCCGTTTGGCGGAAATGTGATTACAGAAGACATTAAAGAGGGCTGTTCTATCATTGAAAAACAGGCAGAACAGTTAAAAATACGTTTTGGATCGGCTTGGCCGGGAGAAAATAAAGACAACGAAATTGTTTCTATCCCGGGATTAAGAGGTCAGGAAGCAAAAGAAATATCCTTAAAAAACCTTTCAAAAATCATTCACGCACGCGTGGTTGAAATCATCGATATGGTTTTTTCGGAAATAAAAGCCTACGGATACGACAATCCCCGTAAAAAATTAATTGCAGGAATTGTACTAACAGGCGGCGGATCTGAACTAAAACACATTAAACAACTGGTTGAATACATTACCGGAATTGATACGCGTATTGGATATCCCAACGAGCATATTTCGGGCGAATCAGCAAAATTGGTCTCAAGACCATTATTTGCCACGGCAGTTGGTTTGATGATGGAAAGTGACATTAACAATTCACGCAGCCGTATATACGTTCAGGAACATCCGGGTTCTGTAAAAATTCAGGCAAAAACAGAACCTATCGGCACACCGGTTGAAAACAACAGCGTTCCCCTTAAAATGAACACGATTACCGACAAACCGCAACAAAAAACAGAACAACCCGAAAATAACCAAGACGAACAAACAGACGTGGAACAAGGCACATCGGCATATATTGAAAACCGTTTCCTTGGAAAATTTATAAAAAAGTTTAAAGATTTTATTGACAAAGCAGAGTAAAAGAAAAACACCTCAACTATATGGATCAAGTTTTTGAAAATTTAGCATTCTCTCCAGATTTGCCAAAAAACAAATCGAATGTAATTAAAGTAATTGGAGTTGGTGGTGGTGGTAGCAATGCCATTAATCACATGTATAATCAGGGTATTAAAGGAGTAGATTTTGTGGTTTGCAATACAGACTCTCAGGCATTAAACAACAGTCCCGTGCCTATAAAAATTCAGTTAGGGGTTACTTTAACCGAAGGATTAGGTGCAGGCGCAAATCCTGAAGTGGGACAACAATCAGCCCTTGAAAGCATTGAGGAAATCGAACAGTTTTTAGACACCAATACCAAAATGGTTTTCATTACTGCCGGTATGGGCGGTGGAACCGGTACCGGTGCTGCACCTGTCATTGCCCAATTAGCTAAAGACCGTGATATTTTAACAGTGGGTATTGTTACGATTCCTTTCCAGTTTGAAGGAAAAGTACGTCAGGAACAAGCATTGCGCGGTGTGGAAAACCTACGCAAAAACGTTGACTCGTTAATTGTGATCAACAACAACAAATTGCGTGAAGTTTACGGAAACTTAGGCTTCAAGGCAGGTTTCTCTAAAGCCGATGAAGTGTTAGCCACCGCATCTCGTGGTATTGCAGAAGTAATTACACATCACTACACGCAAAATATCGATTTAAAAGACGCCAAAACCGTTTTATCTAATTCGGGCACAGCCATTATGGGATCGGCAGAAGCAAGCGGAGAAAATCGTGCAAAAGAAGCTATTGTCAGTGCATTAGACTCTCCGTTGTTGAACGACAATAAAATTACCGGAGCCAAAAACGTATTGTTATTGATTGTTTCAGGCGAAAACGAAATCACTATTGATGAAATTGGCGAAATCAATGACCACATTCAAATGGAAGCAGGTCACAATGCGAACATCATCATGGGAGTTGGTGAAGACGCTGCTTTAGGTGATGCTATTTCGGTAACAATTATTGCTACAGGTTTCGATGTGGAGCAACAAAAAATAATTGTAAACGCAAACGATGAAAGCAAAAACAAAATCATTCATCATTTAGGCGAAGAACAAAAAGCAACGACTGATTTAACAGGAAACAATGCACCGCTATTTACAAACGCGCCAACACCAGATCAGCCTTTGCAAAACAATACAGGGCATCAGGCGGTTCCAAAAATCGTTTATAATTTAGACGACGAGCCCGTAAAACAGCCAAACAGCGAAGTTGAAAAAAAAACAATAGTTCAGACTCAGCCTTCTGAAAGCGTTCAGAACATGAATTTAACACCTGATAATCAAGCAGAAACAATTCGTCAAAATAACGAACCTCAAAGTACTGTTAAAACAACCGACATTCGCAACATTGTTGTAAACGAACCAAAATTTGTCATTGTAAAGCCACAACAAGTCGTTAAAGAAACCGAAAACGTTATGGCAGAACAGTTTTCATTTGATTTGCAACAACAAGAGAATGATTTTTCTGAACAACAGAACGAATTCTCATTTGAGATTCAATCACACGAAGAACCGGCTCATCAAGCAAGCTCGGAATCAAAAGAGGAAATCATCCGTTACGATTTAAATGATTATATGGAAGTTGAAGAGCAGTTGTTAAACTCAAAACAAGAAGTTGCCGGGCCTGTAAAAGAAGATGAAGCGTTGTCGTTTACCGTTCGAACAGAACAACCCGAAGTATCGCAACAACGCTTGATTATTGATGAAAATTCCCCGATGGAAACATCAATAAACGATATTTTACGTGAACGGGCTGAAGAACGCAAACGCAAAATGAAAGAATTTAACCATAAATTCAATGCCGCATCGACAACCCAGATTAATGATTTAGAAAAAGAACCGGCATACAAACGAATGGGTGTTGATTTAACACAAGACCACTCAAGCAACGTATCGCGTACCTCGGTTTCATCAGACCGAAACAACGATATACAGTTGCGTTCTAACAATTCATTTTTACATGACAATGTAGACTAATTTAATTAGATTTATATTTACCTTACCTCAAAAAGACGCTTTCTTTTTGAGGTTTTTTATTTATATTTGTGCTTCTAAAATTTAGAGCCATGAGTTTACAAACAAATATAACAGCAGCTTTGAAAGAAGCTATGAAAACCAAAGATCAAACCGCATTAGAATCGTTACGTGCAATTAAATCGGAAATTTTACTGGCACAAACATCGGGCAGTGGTACAGAATTAACCGAAGCCGACGAAATTAAGCTGTTACAAAAACTGGTAAAGCAACGTAAAGATGCAGCTGCCATTTTTGTGGAACAAGGCAGAAACGATTTGGCAGATCCGGAATTGGCTCAGGCAAAAGTGATTGAACAGTTTTTACCTGCACAATTATCAGAAGCTGAAGTAGAAGAAATTATTAAAACCATTATATCAGAAGGAAATTTTTCCGGAATGCAGTCTATGGGTCAGGTAATGGGATTGGCAAACGCCAGATTAGCAGGGTCAGCTGACGGTAAAACCATTTCTACCATCGTTAAAAAACTTTTAACAGCTTAAAATAAACTTATAACGTCTTCGTAGTTCAATGGATAGAATGTCAGATTCCGGTTCTGATGATGTGGGTTCGAATCCCGCCGAGGACACTTTTTAAAGAAGTTTCATTACTCTTGCAACATTAAACGTATTGGAATCTTAAAACGGATACGTACAGCTTCCCCATCGAACTCTATAGGGTTCATCCGGACAGTTTTGATCACGCGTACCGCTTCTTTATCACAGGCAGCACACAATCCTTTTTCAATCACAACCTCTTTTACTGTACCGTCTTTCTCAACGACAAATTCGGCATAAATTGTTCCGCTTACACCCTCTTTAAAAGCCTCCTGCGGATACCTGTAGTTTTCAGCTATATAAGCTGCTACACTTTTATTGTGAATGGTTTTGTACAATGACACATCCTCTGTCTTTATACTGCCCTTGTCAGAACCAGCAACCTCTTCAAGATTCTGCGAAAACCCAGTTATAGAAAACACACCGAAAATTAATGCTAAAAATACTTTCATAAACATAAAGATATAAAAATTTAAGCGTTTTAAGTTGATTTTTACATAGTGTTTTTTTTATTTGTTATATTTAACTGTTTTTACTTCTTAAAACACCGGTTTTTCCTTTTTTTGAATTTTCCGTATTTTCTGACTAAATTGAAGAATTTAGAATAACTTTCTGTTTTTTACTATTTTTTACGAAAATGTGCGTCACGCTCTATAGTAGCCTTTGCCATATAGTATCTACGTAGTATCCCAGTTGTTGGGATTTAGAATATTTTTCGGTTTGGCATTTTGTTGAAATGCTTTATAACCGACTCCTTTTTTTCTTGTACTTTACAATATAATACAAAATTCTATATTTTTGTTAGTGGAATTAACCTATTGCCATGAAATCTGAAGAACATTCGATTAGCTTTGATTTTCTGAAACATCTAAAATCCAAAAAAATGGATCGTTTGGATGTACCTTATTATTTAGCATCAAAAGAATGTTTGGAAAATGTGGAAATTACGCATGTTTTTAAAAATTACTTTTATACAATTGGGCTATATTATGGTGATGGAGCGACTATTAGAATAGGTAATAAAACGTACGAATTGACCCGTGGGAGTTTACTAACCATTGGTCCTGGAGTTAGTTGCCAGTGGCTGAAAACCAATTTTCCTTTGAATGATACACTTTTGTTTTATGATGATATTTTCGTAAACAATTTCAGCAATTCATTTTTTTACTCTTTGGAGTTTTTCTGCCCAGATGAACAAAGTGTGATTCAGTTGTCTGATAAGCAATTTGAAGAAATGCAACAGCTTTTCCAAACGCTTCGAATGGTGGTAGACAAACCCGATGTATTATGCGGAATACTATATTCAATTCTTATTATTACGCAGAAACATTTCTGGAGATTACATCGTGGCAATAAAATAGAATTAAGTGATAAAGAACATACGGCTGTAAAATTCAGGGAATTAGTTGCCAAAAATTTTGCCAATCACAAAGATGTTGCATTTTACTCACAGCAGCTAAATATCTCTTCCAAATACCTGAGTGAGCTATTAGTTGACCAAACAGGCATGTCTGCTAAAAAGTGGATTGAATTCCATGTCATGCAAGAAGCAAAATACCTGTTGAGTTTTAAAGATCAATCTGTTAAAGAAGTGGCTTTTCAGTTGGGCTACACCGATACATCGCACTTTTCACGAGCATTCAGGAATTACGATGGGCAATTGCCTACCGAATTCAAAAATGCTGTATGTAATTTATCACCTTCTTTAAATTAAAAACCGTAAAAATTACAGTACTTACCGCTTTATTTACACCAATCGTTGTTTGATTTCCCGATAGCTTTGTCATTGATATTAATTATGACGTACAATGAGGCAAAAAATAGCAAAGTTGATTCTGGTAGTGGCATTTTTTAATATGTGTCAGTATCCTGTTTGGGCACAAATACCCGTAGAAGTCAGTGTGGGGCATTCCAGCTATTATTACCAACATTCGTTTGCTGCCAGATTTAATAAAGAAAAGCCATTGGGTTTCTTTCATACCTCATCCATTCTCATTCCTTATGACAAGAATCGTGGAAATGAAATTATGAGTCAATCGTACCTTTCCTATACACTAAATAACACTTGGAGTACGGGAGTAGGATCTATTTTCACGCCCTTAAATCGTGTTCGTCCATCTTTTTTTCTCCAGTATTTTCGAAAAGGAAAAACAACATCTGTTATGGTTTATCCCAGAATTGATCTTTGGGAAAATCCAAATCTCGAATTGATGGGTTTCATTGAATACAAGGGCACAACAAATCAGAAATTAAAGCTATATGCCCGTTTACAGTATATGACCACGTGGAATAGTAAAGAGCATGTTCGAAGTTATCAATATTTGAGAATTGGATTTAGTTTGGGAGATATGCAACTGGGGGCAGTTGCAAATTTTGACCAATATGGAAACACAGGAACCGATTACAACAGTATTGGATTTTTTATCAGAAAAGAATTTTGATAAAATGTGTCACGTTTTATAGAAAACAGGATCTATTATAATAAAAAGAAGTTTTATGAACACACGAATTGACTTAAGCCAGATGCCAAAAGGATTATTGGATGGCATGATGAAAACGGAATTGTATATAAAAAAATCAGGATTTGACCTAAAGCTGATTGAATTAGTAAAATACCGAGTTTCACAAATAAACAAATGTGGATATTGCCTGGATATGCACCACAAAGAGGCGTTAGCTCTTGGGGAAACCGAACTAAGGTTGCATACGCTTATTGCCTATAAAGAATGTCCGTATTTTGAAGATTACGAAAAAGTCGCATTGGAATTTGCAGAAAATTTGACCTTAGCTCATCAGAAAGAAATTGATGATCGCCTTTATGCTTTGCTACAACAACATTTCTCTATAGAACAAATATCTATTCTAACTCTAGTAATTACGCAAATCAACGCCTGGAACAGAATTAATAAAACGATTGGTGCGATACCGGGAACGTATGTCGAAAATACTATTTAAAAGAACTTATGAAACACTTATTTTTTTTAACCGCTATAATTTTTACTATGACAACTCAAGTACAGGAATTTAAAAATCCTTCGTCTCTATTCGATCCCAGTCCGTACGGATTTTCTCATATGGTTACCGTTCCGGAAGGCTACAAGCTAATTTTTGTTGCCGGACAAGGTGGCGAAGAAAATACAGAAGGTAAACTGAGTCCCGATTTTAGAAGGCAGCTGGCATTTTCTTTAAAGAATATCAAGGACGCACTTGCAACAGAAAATCTTAACATGAACAACGTGGTTAAATTAACTACTTTGGTCGTGGATCATAATGAAGAGAAATTAAACATTATTGTAGAAGAGTTTAATAAAGTATGGCCAGAGAAAAATTTCCCTATCAATACATTAATACCTGTTCCCAAACTAGCTATAGATGGCATGTTGATAGAAATCGAAGCTTTGGCTGTCAAAAGTCCGAATTAATGAAAAAAAACTTGCTGAAATATGTCATTAATGAAGCGTTCATTTATTCTTTTAGCTATATCTTTGATTAATTATCCAAAGCCTAAAACAATACGATCATGATGAGTATTTCCATTGAAAATTATCAGCGTATGCTGTTTCCTTATGCCTATAATGTGTTAGGGACAGTAGAAGATGCTGAAGATGTCATTCAGGACGTAGTCATTCAGTTTTCTAAAGTATCGTCAGGTATCGTAAATAATCCCAAGAATTATCTGATCAAAAGTGTAATTAATCAGGCAATCCAGCTAAAACAAAAGCAAAACAAGACGGTTCCGGCTGATGTTTGGTTACCTGAACCTGTGATTACCGATGAGGATTTGCAACATCAGGAAATTTTTAATTTTTCGTTATTGGCAAGAATGGAGCAGCTCAATCCCAAAGAACGAGCCGTTTTTATTTTGAAAGAAGGATTTGGGCACTCACACGAAGAGATCGGAGAAATACTGTCATTGACTACTGAGAATTCCAGAAAAATTTTGAGTAGAGCCAAAGAAAGGTTGAAATCAATAGGAAGTATAAACAAATTACATTTTCGGCCAGTAGTTTCTGATATAGTAAAGAAATTAATCAATGCCATCAGAGATGGCGATACTGACAATGTGAAAACGTTATTAGCCGAAGATATTCAGTTTTATGCTGACGGTGGCACTAAGGTTAAAGTGGTAGCCAAAGAATGTATAGGTGCTGATCAGGTAAATAAATTATTAATGTATGTACATCAAACATATAACAGTGCTTTAGAAATTAAATTGACTATGATTAACCATCAGCCCGCAGTGCTATTTATACAAGGTGGTGTGATTGAGTCGTGTCAGATTTTTGAGATATATCAAAACAAGATTATCCGGATTGATGCTGTTGTCGATCCTGAAAAGCTTAAAACATTAATTTAATTTATATCTTATTAATAATAAATAACTTAAAAACAAACCCAATATAAATATTTTTAATTATGAAAACAACATCTACATTTTTTAAACTTCTATTTGGAGCACTTTTACTGTTCAATATCGTACTTGTTTCCATACTATCCTATATGCTTTTAAATGATAAGTCAAGTAGCTTTATGGAAGCCGAGAAGATAACGATAAAAGACGACGATACAGGAAACAACAGAATCGTCATAGCAAATACCAAGTATATTCCTGATCCTATTGTCGGAGGGAAGACTTTTCAGAGGGCTTACAAACCAGCGGGGCTTATTTTTTATGACAAAAATGGAAATGAAAGAGGAGGTTTGGCGATAACTGATAATGAGGAAACCAATTTGAACGCCCTGGCATTTGATTACCAGAATGCAGACGCTATCGGAATTTTGGCACAAGACAATAAGCACGACAATTATTTCAGAGCTGGTTTATTCATCAACGACAAAGATCTTTCGGGCAAACCCGGGTACAACATCGACAGAATCAATCTGATGACAGAAAATGGCAATGCCTCACTGATTATGAAAGACCACAATGAAGTGCCGAGAATTGTTTTAAAAGTTGATAGTTTAGGTAACCCTACCATTCAAATGTTTGATGAAAACGGAAAAACTAAATGGCAAAATTGAAAGATGAAAAAACATTAAACATGAACAAACTAAAGATTACCAAAGAAGATGTTATTGAAGCTGAAAATAAACTTTTTTCGGCTCAACTTGTCAGCAATGTAGAGATTTTCGATCAACTATTACACGATGACTTAATTGCAGTTACACCAACAGGAGAAATTGTAACTAAGGAAATGGATTTAAATGCTCACAGAGCAAAAACAATGATTATCGAAGAGGCTTCGACAGAAATTAATGACATTAAAATAACAGGAAACACTGCACTTACAGTCGTAACAATGACCGCGAAAGGGAAAATGATGGGCACACCGTTGGAAGGTACGTTCCGCTATTTTAGAGTTTGGAAACAGTTTGAAGATACATTAAAAATCATAGGTGCAAGTTTTATGCAACTACCATAGAATAATTTCATCACCTAAATGTATGATAACAACATAAAAGAATATGAAACAATCATTCAGAATCATTACCGTAATTTCATTGATGTTTATAGCATTCAGTGGTTTTACACAGAATAAAAATCAAACAACGATGAAACAAGATCATTCAACAAATCATCCTTATGGCGAACAAGTAAGCATAATTGATAAAATTACCGTTCCTGTTAGAGCCGTGTCCGAGTATTCTGAGAAATCGGTTTACATCAGAAATATACTCCGCCAACAAGCAGGTTTTGTAAAATACGAAATCTTTCAACAAGAAGACGAAGGCGGTAATCTTACCATTATTACGATTGCTACCTGGAAAAATCAACAACATCTGGATCGTGCTAAGTCTATAATTCAGGAAGAGATGAAAAAAACAGGGCTAAATATACCTGAATTTTTGAAACAACACGGTATTTCGATGGAAAGAGGTATTTATTATTCTGTTGATGAATAGTATAATAACGAATTATAAATCTTGATTTGGTTATATCAGGTTCTATACGATTAAGGGTAAGCACGCATACAATCTAATTAAGCCTCTTTACAAAATGTCTTTTTACTAATTAAAGCGACAATAATTATACAAATATAAAATCATGAAAATTTCACAGATTAAAATTACTCCAGATACTTATGAACCTTTTCGTTTAGCACAAGGATATCGTGTAGGCGATCTATTGTTTATTTCAGGTCAAACAGCTATTGATGATGACGGAAAATTAATAGGTATAGGCGACTTTGATGCTCAAGCCCAGAAGGCTTTTGAAAATTTAGATAAGGTCTTGAAAGCCGGAGGTTCAAGCTTGAAGAACGTAGTAAAAGTAACCATTATGCTTCGTGATATGGGCAACTTCGAGAAGATTGTTGAGCTGAGAGGAAAGTATTTTACACCTCCTTATCCGGCAGATACTATCTTTGCAGCAACATCACTATTTTCACCGGATGCATTAATTGAAATCGAAGCCATTGCAGTAGCAGACGAATCGGCAGACTGGGAAAAGTGATACTATTCACATTGTTAGACTGTAACCATTTTTTGGTTGATTGTACTTTTATATTTGTTTTTCCACCAGATATTTCCAGTATCTTTTAGGAACATATTGCAGGTGCAGTTTCATATTGCGCCGGGCTTCAATATTGGTACTTCGATAATAACGTTTCCAAAGGTTTTGAAAATGTTCGTCTTCTTCATCCAATGTAATTATGGCATCTGCAGTTAAAGCATACTTTTCTTCGGGAGAAAGCTTTACTTCCATTACGGTTTGTTTATCATATAACAATCCGTATTTTCTTTTTACATCATAAATCAGCCATTTTTGGTCGGTATAACGATTTTTGAAAAAAGTAGTAATCAACGGCAATACATTAAAGTCCGGTTCAGCTATGGCAAAAAACAGTCCGTCACTACTTTTACTAAACCGGATAAAAGCTTTCATCCGATGGCGCTCCCGGCTTACTTTCTTCAAAGTTTGTTTAAAATACAGCACTTCTTCATCTCCGTAATTTTGAAGAATATTCGTTTTGCCTGAAAATATCTGACATATAATACTAAAACTTGCTGCCCAGGCTTTTCGGTCTTCCGAAAGAAAAACCCTGAAAAAATCCATCGCCACCGATTTTTCCAAACGTTTTTGTAATCCAGTTTGTACTCTTTTTGCTTTAGCCAAATCGGTAATAATGTTTTTACTTAAACCAAACAAAGTGGTTTGGGTTGCATTGTCGCCTTCAACCTGTAATTGCACATCAGTATCCTTGTATTCAAAATATTCAAATACACAGCACAAAAAACCGTTATATGTTCCGTCAAAAATATAGTTCATCTTCAAAAAAGAGTCAACTGTGCACTCGAAGTTTCTTTGAGGTATTTATTTGAATTTCTTTGTAATATGGTTTGTTTCACATATTCCATTGATGGCGACCCCAGAATAATAGGCGTATCTGCACAACGCATAAAATGCCGGGCACGGTTAAAAGCAATACCCATTTTCTTAACCTGATATTCGCACAGCCTGCCAAATTTTCTTGACTGGATAATTTTCATTGCCGATTGCCTTCCCATTCCCGGAATTCGAATAATTTGTTTATAATCGGCTGTATTGATATCTACCGGGAAATAGTGCGGGTTTCGCAAAGCCCAGCTCAATTTCGGATCAATATCCAAATCTAATTGCTGATGCTTCGGATTTAATATTTCATCTAAATTAAAATCATAAAAACGTAAGAGCCAATCAGTTTGATATAAACGATTTTCACGAACCAACGGAGGCCTGCTTCCCACTTGTGGCAACAATGAGTTCTCTGTGTTGATTGGAATATAACCGCTGTAATACACCCGTTTTAGCTTATAATCATTATAAAATGTTTTGGCTACGTTCATAATTTCCAAATCGGTTTCGGGAGTGGCACCAATAACCATTTGCGTACTTTGACCCGCAGGAACAAATTGCGGTGTATGTTTTATCAGCTTGGATTCTGCTTTATACTCCTGAATCTGATTCTGTACGAATGCCAACGGTTTTTTAACCGATTCATGATCTTTTTCAGGAGCTACCATTTTTAATCCAGCTTCCGTAGGCATTTCCAGATTGATACTCATTCTGTCTACATACAATCCTGCCTCTTTAATCAATTCTTCGCAGGCTCCGGGAATGGTTTTTAGATGGATGTACCCGTTATACTTTTCTTCAAGGCGCAATTTTTTTACGATACGCATCAGGCGTTCCATCGTAAAATCAGCATTTTTAAAAATTCCCGAACTTAAAAACAGCCCTTCAATGTAATTTCTGCGGTAAAAATTCATGGTTAGTTCTACTACTTCTTCCACCGTAAATGCAGCTCGCTTAACATCATTGCTTTTACGACTCACACAAAAAGCACAATCGTAAATACAGTGATTGGTCAGTAAGATTTTAAGGAGCGAAACACAACGACCATCTTCGGTATAGGTATGACAAATTCCCGACGCAGAAGCATCGCCGATCCCACCTGTATTTTTACGTTTGCTTCCGCTTGAACTACAGCTTACATCATACTTGGCAGCATCGGCTAGTATTTTTAATTTTTCTTCAATTCGTTCCATAACAAACTCCTTTGCATTTTAATTGAAAAAGTAAATTATTGCACATTCTAACACAATATCATTTTAAATTAAAGCAGTATCAAAATTACAAGACAAAATTGTCGTTTTATGTCGTTTTATTTTCTTTGTTGTAAAAATACATATTAGTATGTAAATGTTTTATTTATATTAATCTTGGCCTGTTAAAAGCTTATATTTACCGGTTATCGCTTTCTTCTTCTTTACCTTCTTTGATAAGTTCGTTAACCTCTTGCATTTCATCTTTTTCTATGTGTTTAACTAAATCTTCCTGTTCCTCAGAATATTTATCTATGTAAAAAGTACATCCCATCGGAAAGTGATCAGAACCTATAGAAGGATATATAAAAAGCTTATCAATAAAAATATCAGGACTGTGAAACAATAAATCTAACGGAACCCTGAAAAACCAGTATTTAGCATGAAAAGTAGCCAATATACCTCTGCCAATTCTAGCATCTATCAATTGACTGGTCTTCTTAAAAAGAATAGATGATTTAGCCCAGGCTACGTTGTTAAAATCACCTGTTACCACTACCGGTAATTTAAAATTTCTTACTTTTTTTGCAACACTTAATAAATCACCATCGCGCTCTTTTGACGTTTCTTCTTCGGTTGGACTTGGCGGTGGCGGATGTACTCCAAAAAACACAAACCGATAACCATCTTTTGTTTCTAATTCTGCTTCAATACTCGGAAGATCATCAGCAACAAAATAATGCGTCTTTATCTTATTAATTTTTAATCTGGTGTAAAAATGCATTCCATAAGTATTCTCTAAGGTCACTTTCTCAAAATTGGGATAATCTTTTTCTAAACCCCGCATTGCTTTTTCCCAATCGCTATTGCTTTCCATGGTTATGAAAATATCCGGATTTTCTTTATTAATCAATTCAATAAAGCGTTGATATTGATTATTAAATTGGTAAATGTTACACGAAATGATTTTTATTTTATCAGATGTTTCGACTGATTTTTTAAATTTGGTGGTTTTCCAGAATTTTGTATAACGGATAAAATATAGATATGATAAATAATCAGCAACAACTGTATCACTTGTAAGTACCATAATAAGGAGGTTTCATTTATATAGAAAAAGGCGATACCAAAGGTAACAAGCTGCAAAGGTAATAACTGAAGTTTGATAAATTCAGCGACCCTAAATATCCAATGCTGATTTTGAACAAACGGCAACATACTGATCACTATCAATAAAATAGAAAACGACATTACTATCATTATCATATACAATACATTTATGAGTTATTAAGTGATACTTCTATTATCAAATTTTAAATTTAAGCAATTTAATAATTCCGTTATGCTTCTGCATATTTTTCTTGATCGATTAACGCTTCTATGGCATTCCACAATTTAATCCGCTGTTTTAATGCGTTTTGGGCAACAAATAAAACCTCTTCCCATTTTAAAGAATCATCGCCACATAAATAAGAAATCATTTCAAATGCCATTGGTCCGTGTTCATCGGCGTCTAATTCAATATGTCTCTCAAAGTAATAAACAAGCTCGGACAAATCTATATCGGGAAATTTTTCGTTCAACCCTTTTAATATTTCAGTAAACATTGCCGGAATAAGATCTTCTCTACCAAAGGTAAACGTCGACGCAATTTCATGTGCTTTACCATTTTCAATAACCTGAAAAGTAAAACGTAAAAAGTCTTTTATATTTTGATGTAACGTACTTTTTTCTATAGCGGTAAACACATCTGTTTTGATTACTGATGCGATAAAATCTTCAATTAATTTGGTACTTGTTCCGCTTTTTACCATAGCTTTCAGGTACATTTCAAAATGACTTAACCTGCACCATCCATAGCAATATCTGACTCTTCTGCCAAAACAATTTCATTAATCAAATACCTTACGTTTGGGTT
>NZ_FNXE01000092.1 GCF_900108395.1 Paenimyroides marinum
AAAAATAGGTGCTCTAAAAGCACCTTATAAGTGTGTATAAATTCATTCTACAAGCTGTTTCCTTGCTGAAAAGGACTTTTTTCACAGCCTGACGGACGTTTTGGCGCTTGGCGCAGTGGCGGATTTCGGAGCACAAAACTGTCAATATACCACAAAAGTTGATGCAAGGTAGCATGTTCAATTAACCACTGAACCCGCCATTGAGCCAAACGCCTGTTACCTGCTGGGCTTCTGTTCATATTGCAATAATTTCGTGTCTTATTACTCCTTTTTTATCTTCTAAAGTCAATACAATTTTATTTGTGTTAGGAATCAAAGTCAATTTCGTAATTACTTGGTTATCATATTTCGTATATTTTATTTTTGAAATATCTTCTCTGCGATTACTACTCCTGTTAGAATACTCATCTGACTTTTTAAAATATGATTCTTTTATTTCAAAAATACCCAACCCTTTTTCCTTACTGGCAATTACTATTTTGTCATTTATGAGGATGAAATCAGTAAAAGTGTGGTAGTTTTTGTCATTTTGGTTGGAGGACAATGCAAAACTACTTGATAAGTCCAAGTTGTTATAAACGGTTATATGATTTGTCGCTCCTACATAACCACTATAGGTGTCTGACAAAAGCCCAATGTATGTTTCTGTTATTCGTCCTTGGTGTATGCTCTCGTAAGCACCATTATGTTTTAGTTCTTTAAAATGTAGTAGTTCTAATTTATCAGTTGAGTTTTTGCGATAAAATAAAACATATTTTGGCAAAACTATATTGTCAATTGCTATTAGTAAGCTGTCATTTACAACTATATCGTCTATTGCTTTACCCCAAACAACAACTTCACTTGGAATCTCAAGTTGATACCATTTTTCATTTTTTAAATGATATTGAATTAGAATCTCCTTTCCCTTTTCGCCACCTATAAATAGATTGTTTTCATCAATAAAAATGGATTTTGGCTTTATGTCAAAAGGGATTGTCAATTTAATTTCTCCCGATTTAATGTTGTAAATCGTAACTTTGTTTTTTGCAGTATCAAGAACTACAATTCGTTCCTTTTGGTCAGTCGTGTAAATTGATTTTTCAGTAATCGGGAATGTTTTAATTTGATTTATACTGTTGTTAATGTATGAGTTAATTGAAATTGTATTCTTGTCCTTTAACAGGATAAAAAGATTTCCGTTTTTCAATCCATTCTGTCCGAATACAGTAAAAAGTGAAAAAAATAAAAATGTCGTAAATATTAGTTTCTTCATTGTAGTGTCGTTTTTTAGCCTTGCAGGTAACGGCCCGGCGGCTTTGCGCAGTTTCGACCGAGCTTTGCTCGGGTCGGAATTGTGCAAAACCGCTTGATGTGCGCCAGTCCGCGTAGCGGCTG
>NZ_FNXE01000030.1 GCF_900108395.1 Paenimyroides marinum
TCAAAAAAATGCTGTTTTTGTCAGAATTGACCCATCTTATAAAGTAGCTGCATAAAACCTATATTATCCATAAACCAAAGAAGCTGCCCTTTTGGGACAGCCTCTTTTACTTTACTATTAACCCGACGGAATTATAAAGTGATTTTTATAAACACTATTAGCACATTATCAGTATCATAGACCAATTTTAAATATGTTATACTGCCGTCATGTTAATATTGAATTACAATTAAATCACCACCAATAGCTTTCATTTTTATTTTGTAATTTTGATTTACTTTTAGTGTGACAGTTGGGACAGAATGTTTCCATATTTTCATCTTCTTCAGTTTGATATTTACATTCAAGACAAAACCAAAGTAGTATAAGTAGGATTTTCATCATTAATGATCCAAGAAAAACTATCTTCTTTACATTTTGGACATATTTGTGTTGGCATTATTTTACGTTTATAACCCTTGCTGTAGTAGTTTTATTATTCAATTCGTCAAAATAAAAATCAATCTGACCAACGCGTACACCGTAGCAACCTACTTGGTTTATGATGACTTCTTTTCCTTCAGCATTCAATACAACGGTAGGTTTTTCTAAAAAAGTATGTGTGTGTCCGCCGATAATTAAGTCGATGTTTTTTGTTTTGGCAGCCAGATCTAAGTCTGAAACCATTTGCGATTGTTCGCCGTAGTTATAGCCAAGGTGCGAGAGACAAATAATTACATCGCATTTTAAATCATTTTTCAAAATTCGTGTCATATCCTGAGCAATTTCAACAGGATGGTTCCAAACCGTTTCGCCGTATTCACTTTTGTTAACCAAACCATCTAATTTAACGCCTAAACCAAAAATACCTATTTTAATTCCGTCTTTAATAAAAACGTTGTAAGGCTTGGTCAACCCGCTCATTAAAGTGTTTGTGAAATCGTAATTAGCATTGATAATATCAAAATCGGCTTTTGCAATTTGTTCAGCCAAACCGTTCACACCGTTATCAAATTCGTGATTGCCAATGGTTCCGGCATCGTACTGCAACATATTCATTATCTTAATTTCCAGTTCGCCACCGTAATAATTAAAATAGGGCGTGCCCTGAAACATATCGCCAGCATCAAGAATGAGTGTGTTTGGGTTTTCGGCTTTAATTTTGTTAAAAATTGTAGCACGTTTTGCCGCACCGCCCTGATTTGGAAATTTTGCATCGGTTTGCGGAAATGTATCCAAATGGCTGTGTGTATCGTTGGTATGAAGAATGGTGATTCGTTTAGTATTTGGTTTTCCCAAGCTGCTTAATCCAAACCCTGTTAATGTTAAAGCGGTTACAGCAGATGTTTGTATGATAAAGTCGCGGCGTTTCATTATTCAAAAATTATTCTTTGTTGGACAGAAGGTTTTAAAGTATCGATTTTTGTAAAATAAGCAATAAACATATTTCTTAGTTTATAATCTAACGTGTGGGTTTCGGTAGCTTTTAAAAAGAAATCCATTCTGTCGCCACCTTTTGCCAGATAATCGTTTGTGACCACATAATAGGTAGCATTTTTATCGATAGATTGATGATTGATTTTAATATCTTTTACAGAAAAATCATTTTTATCTGCAATAATTTCAATTCTGCTTAAAGGATGTGCTACTTTGTATTTAAAGAAATAATCTGCCATTTCGTACACTACATCTCCTTTTAAAGCCAGTACCACTGCACTGTTTTCAAACGGCATAATGTCATAGGCGGTGCGTGTGGTAATAGCACCTTTGGCAATGGTTGCACGTATTCCGCCAAAATTTAACAAGCAAAAATCAATTTTTTTTCCGGTTCGTTGTTCAAAAACGGGGGCTGCAATTTCAAAAATGGCATCGGCATAAAAATTAGTCATTGGGTTTTGCCATTTTCCGTTATTTTTATCCAGATCCTGTGGATTGTACGCCAGAATTTTTGATAAATCGGCTGTGATGTGATCGCTGTAAGGCTTTAAAAAAGAATCAATTTCATTATTGGCTGCAACTGTATCTGATATTTCTATGTAAGCTGTATCCACTTTTGTATTCGTATATTGTTTGTGTCCGCAGCTTACCATTAAAAAAACGGTAAAACACCATATAAATACAGAAGAATAGTTTTTGTATTTCATAGTTGTTTTAATGAAAAAGTTTAACTTTGTTCAACAAAATTACGACGAATAATTTGTAACTTATTATGATAAAGTTACTTTTAACTTACTAATTTATTAAAATGAAATCATTCATAGGTACTGGTGTTGCTTTAATTACGCCTTTTAAAAAAGATTTATCGGTAGATGTTGATGCATTAAAAAGAATAGTGCAATACAATATAGATGGTGGTGTGGAATATCTGGTAGTGTTGGGAACAACTGCCGAAACAGCAACATTGACAAAAGAAGAACAAGCCTTGGTAAAGCAAACCATTATTGAGGCAAACAACGGAAAATTACCTTTGGTTTTAGGCGTGGGCGGTAACAATACAATGGATGTTATTAGTCAGTTAAATACAGAAAATTTAAAGGGATTTGATGCTGTTTTATCGGTATCGCCTTATTATAACAAACCCACGCAGGAAGGTATTTACCAGCATTTTAAAATGATTGCAGAAAAATCTCCTTTGCCTGTTATTGTTTACAACGTTCCTGGGCGTACGGCAAGCAATATGTTGCCGGGTACTGTGATTCGTTTGGCAAATGACTTTAAAAACATCATAGGGATTAAAGAAGCGGCGGGAGACATTGTGCAGGCAATGGAATTAATCCGTAAAGTGCCTAAAGATTTTTTGGTTATTTCGGGTGATGATATCATTACGCTGCCAATGGTTTTGGCAGGCGGTGCCGGAGTAATTTCGGTTATCGGCGAAGGTTTTCCAAAAGAATTTTCAGAAATGGTTCGTTTAGGATTAAACAGAAAAGCAGATGAAGCTTATAAAATCCATTACCAATTAACCGATGCGATCAATATGATTTTTGAGCAGGGAAATCCTGGTGGTATTAAAGAAATTTTTAAACATTTAGGTTTGTGCGAAAATAATTTAAGACTACCTTTAGTAAATGTAAATCAAGAGTTATCAGACCGATTGGCTGATTTTGTAAAAAAATTCTAACCATAAAAAAAGAAATATGTTATCACAAGAATTACAGGCTGCATTAAACAAGCAGGTGAAAATAGAAGGTGATTCGTCACAAATTTATTTAGCAATGGCTTCCTGGGCAGAAAACCAGGGCTTTGAAGGGATTGCTACTTTTATGTATGCCCAATCAGACGAAGAACGTATGCACATGCTAAAATTGATAAAATACATCAATCAGCGCGGAGGTGAAGCAATTGTACCTCATGTAGAACAACCAACTTTAGATCACACATCTTTTAAAACATTGTTTAACCAGTTGTTTGAACACGAAGTTTTTGTATCGAAAAGTATTAATGAATTGGTTCATGTTTCGCTACAAGAGCGCGATTATGCCACACACAACTTTTTACAATGGTACGTTGCCGAGCAAATTGAAGAAGAAGCAACAGCACGCACTATCCTAGATAAGATCAATTTAATTGGCGATGATAAAGGCGGATTGTATTTGTTTGATAACGATATTAAAAATTTTCCGCAACAACAAGTGAATCAAAATATATAATTTAACGAATCGTTAAGTTTAAATGTCATAAAAGATGTCTTATTTTAGGGCATCTTTTTTTATTTAGAAAAGGTATTGTTCAATAACAAGATAAATAGTAACTTTGCATTTGCTATTAGAATTATAGCTTTTGTATAAACAACACCATTTTATGAAACAAATTTCGTATATAGTTTTAACCGCTTTAGTGTTTGCAAGTTGTTCGCCACTTCAAAAAGCTTTAAAGGCAGACGATACTGCTTATAAAAACGAAGTTGCCGATCAATTATACGAAAAAGGAAAATATAAACAAGCCATTCGTTTATACGAACAAATAGAAGCCAAAGACGGCTGGATGCCTAATTATCAGGCAATGTATTACAGATACAGTAAAGCATATTACAATGCAAGAAAATGGGAAGCCGCGAAACCAATGTTTCAAAAGTTTAACTTCACTTACTTAACAAGTCCAAACCGTGAAGAAACCATGTATTTAGAAGCAATGTCGGCTTATGAAATGTCTGAAGTTTTCTCGTTAGACCAACATGTGACCTATGAAGGGATTCAAAAATTTGAAAACTTTTTAACATCATATCCAGAGTCACAATATAAAGACGATGCCAACGCCAAAATGCGTGAGCTACAAGAAAAAATTGAACGCAAAGCATACGAATCGGCACGTTTATACAATAAAATTGGAGAATACACCCGCGATTACAATGCTGCAATTGTTGCTTTAGACAACTTTTTGTTAGATTATCCGGGAACAGTTTATAAAACCGATGCATTGTTTTATAAATTCGATTCGGCATACAAATTGGCAATAAACAGTGTTTATTCAAAAATGGAAGACCGTTTGAAAAATGCCATCAGCCTACATGACGATTTAATCAGTTACGATCCTGATACAAAATACAAAGAAGAAGCAGACAGAATGCTTGAACGATTAAAAAAAGAATTACAACAATTTTCATCAAAATAAGCGAAAATGGATTTAAAAAATTCCCAAGCTGCGGTAAACACCATTACCTATAATAAAGCCGAGATTGAAAAACCAACAGGTAATATTTACGAAGCTATTACAATTATTGCAAAAAGAGCAAACCAGATTAATACCGAAATTAAAAAGGAATTAATCAATAAATTAGACGAGTTTGCTACTTACAACGATAGTTTAGACGAGGTTTTTGAAAACAAAGAGCAAATCGAAGTTTCAAAATACTACGAAAGATTACCAAAACCACACGCTTTAGCAGTTGAAGAGTGGTTAAATGGTGACATAACATATAAAGAATAGATACATGTCGGTATTAAGCGGTAAAAAAATAATTCTGGGAATTTCCGGTGGAATTGCCGCTTATAAGACGGCAAATCTTGTACGTTTATTAATAAAAGCAGGTGCACAGGTTCAGATAATCATGTCACCTGCTTCTTGTGCTTTTGTCACTCCGTTAACATTAGCCACCTTATCAAAACGACCGGTTTATACCCAATTTGAAAAAGATTTTGGCGAATGGACCAACCATGTAGAATTAGGGTTGTGGGCAGACGCACTAATTATTGCACCGGCTACGGCAAATACGCTTGCTAAAATGGCAAACGGATTATGCGATAATCTTTTATTGGCAACATATCTTTCAGCAAAATGCCCGGTATTTTTTGCTCCGGCTATGGATTTGGATATGTTTGCACATCCTTCTACAAAAGAAAATATCAGCAAATTAAAGAGCTACGGAAACATTGAAGTCGAATCTGAATTTGGCGAGCTGGCATCGGGTTTAGTTGGGCAAGGCAGAATGGCAGAGCCTGAAACAATCATCCAAAAAATGACAGGCTTTTTCAATAATCAAACAACACCTGATTTAAAAGATAAAAAAGTGGTCATTACCGCCGGACCTACGTATGAACCGTTAGATCCTGTACGCTTTATTGGAAATCATTCCACAGGAAAAATGGGGTTTGATATTGCTGTTGAAGCTGCCAGTCGTGGTGCGGGTGTGGTCTTAATTACCGGACCAACGTCTTTAAGAATAACACATCCGGCAGTTAAAGTAGTGCACGTTACCACAGCGAATGAAATGTACCAGCAATGCCATAAGTTTTTTTCATCGGCAGATATTGTGATTGGTGCGGCGGCGGTTGCAGATTATCGACCAAAAGTTGTTGCAGATCAAAAAATCAAAAAAAACGATGAAGAATTTGTAATTGCTTTGGAGAAAAATCCTGATATTCTGGCATCGTTGGGAGCTGTTAAATCACATCAGTTTTTAGTGGGGTTTGCATTAGAAACCGAAAACGAAATAGAATATGCAAAATCTAAATTGAAAAAGAAGAATTTAGATTTAATTGTATTAAATTCGTTAAATGATAAAGGGGCAGGTTTTGGAAAACCAACAAATAAAGTTACCTTTATTGACAAAGATTTTAATGTTTTTCCACAAGAATTAAAATCAAAAGAAGCTGTTGCCAAAGATATTATTGACCAAATAGTGAAGAGTTATGCTAAATAAAATCGTGTTGTTTTTTGTGTTCTTAATGGGATATTCAGGTGTTGCACAAGAGTTGAATGCCAATGTTGTAATTAATTCAGAACGTATTCAGCAATCAAACAAACAGGTTTTTACAACGCTTCAAACATCTATTCGCGATTTTTTAAATAACACGAAATTTACGAATCTAAACGTAAAACGCAATGAATTAATTGATTGTAATTTGCTTTTAATTGTAAATGATTACAACCCCAATACCAATGCTTTTACCGGAACCTTACAGATTCAGTCGTCGCGTCCGGTTTTTAATTCGGGATACAGCACAACGCTTTTTAATTTTAACGACCGCAACATCTCTTTTAATTATATCGAATTTGAACCATTAACTTATTCTGAAAATAACATAGGTTCAGAATTGGTTGGTTTGTTAAGTTTTTATGCCCATTTAATGATTGGTCTTGATGCAGATTCATTTGCATTGTACGGCGGTTCGACAAACTTTCAGAAAGCATCAAATGTGGTGTCAATGATGCAACAAAACGGGGATAAAGGTTGGGTAATGGGTGATCAAAATAACAGATATGCGTTAATAAACGATATTTTATCAAACACCTATTCATCTTATCGCGAAGCTTTGTATAACTATCATATCAAGGGGTTAGACTTAATGAACAGTAATCCTGAAGAGGGTAAAAAAGGTATTGCCGATGCAATTAATACTTTGGCAAATATTCATAAAACCAAACCCAACGCTTTTCCTACACGCATTTTTTTCGATGCCAAAGCAGACGAAATTGTTCAGGTATTCAGTGCAGGACCAACTTACGACAAAACACAGTTGGTTGAAACTTTAACACGCATAAATTCCTCAAACGGAATCAAGTGGAATAGAATGTAATTCAACATTATGTTAACACATTTATCGATTAAAAATTATGCCTTAATAACGCATACAGTTATTGATTTTACGGATAATTTATCTATTATAACGGGCGAAACCGGTGCGGGAAAATCAATCCTATTAGATGCTTTGGGCTTGATTTTAGGAAAACGTGCAGATTTGAATGCATTGCGGAATAAAGAAGAAAAATGTGTCATTGAGGCGTATTTTTCTATTGAAAGCTATCAAATGCAGTCGCTTTTCAACGAATTAGATTTGGATTATGAAGCGGAAACAATTATTCGTCGGGAAATCTTGCCATCGGGCAAATCGCGTGCTTTTGTAAACGATGTACCCACTACTTTGCAAAACTTACAACAGTTAGGTAGTGTTTTAATCGATATCCATACCCAGCATCAAACGCAAGATCTTTTCAGTGAAAAATATCAGTTGAATTTAATTGATGTTTATGCCGATAACGGAAATTTACTGAAGGATTATCAGCAGCAATTACACAGCTTTAAAAAATATCAGCAACAATTAAATCTTTTAAAAGAACAACAATCGCAAGCCGCTAAAGAACAAGATTACAATACCTTTTTATTAGATGAATTAACGCAAGCTAATTTAAAAAGCGGCGAACAGGAAGAGTTGGAAGGTCAGTTTGAAGTATTGGCGAATGTTGAAAAAGTCGGTGGGTTTTTAGAGGAAAGCTACGCTATTTTAAGCAATGAGGAATTTGGCGTGAACAAACAGCTGTATGAAGTAAAAGCACAATTGCAAAAGCTGGCTCAGGTAAGTTCTAAATATGAAGGATTGTCTCAACGTTTAGAAAGCAGTTTTATTGAATTGGAAGATGTTGCCGATGAATTGCAAACCGAAATACAACAGTTGGTTGTTGATCCGCAACAATTAGAATTGGTCAATCAAAAATTACAATCAATTTATCAGTTACAGAAAAAGCACAATGTATCAACCATTGAAGAATTATTGTTGATTCAGAATGAATTATCGCAAAAAGTGGCTGGTTTAGAATTTATCGATGAAGAAATTCAAACGATTGAACATTTAATCAAAAAAGCAGAAGAAAACCTTAATGAACAGGCGGCTAAACTTCATGCTAAACGATTAAATGTTGTACAAAAATTGAGTGACGAAATCAGCAAATTGGTAAAACCTTTGGGAATGCCGAACGCACAGTTTGATATTCAACTGCAATTAAAAGATGCGTTTTTAAGCAACGGAAAAGACGAAGTAAGCTGGTTGTTTTCGGTGAACAAAGGAATGCAGTCCGGATTGTTGAAAAAAAATGCTTCGGGTGGCGAATTATCACGAATTATGCTGGCTGTAAAATCAATTTTAGCTGCAAAAAGTAATTTGCCAACGATTATTTTTGATGAGATTGACACCGGAGTTTCAGGTGATGTTGCCGATAAAATGGGAAGCATCATGAAAGAAATGGGCAATTATATGCAGGTTTTTGCCATAACGCATTTACCGCAAGTGGCATCAAAAGGAAACCAGCATTTTAAAGTAACCAAATACGACAACGACCAAATAACAGTTTCTGAAATTAAATTGCTGAGCACAGAAGAACGTATTCAAGAAATTGCCCAAATGCTTTCAGGAAATATAATTACCGATGCTGCACTGCAACACGCAAAGCAGTTGCTCAATTAATTAAATATTCTGCAAGGTTTTTAAAACCTTGTAGGTATCAAATGTTACCAGACCTAGACCTGCAAGGTCTGTTAAGACCTTGCAGGATCAATTAATATTTGCCGTTTAACAAACTTCCTCCAATAGTTGATTGAGCTTTGATTCCGAGTTTTTTCATCATTTCGTAAGTGGTGCAAACCGCAGCCGATGTTACTGGAATACCAATTTCTTGTTCAATTTGGTCAATAGCTTCCAGCGAAGGCATTTGTACGCAGGCAGAAGCCACCAAAACATCAACGCCGGTTAAATCCAATTGTTTGTAAATATCCAACAAATTCAACGGATTTTGAGCCGCAACTTCTAAATTATCAGGAATTTCCAAAGCAATGCTTTCTTTCACTTTAAACCCTTGATGTTCAATATAATCAACCACCATATCGGTCAACGGACGCATATACGGCGTAATCACCGAAACCGTTTTGGTACCCAAAACATTCAAACCGTTAATCAATGCACCCGCAGAAGTAACAATAGGCGTAGGAAAACCATTAGCAACAGTTTCCTGATGCAGATTCACTTCAGACACGCAATGATAGCCACGTCCCATGCTCATAATCGCCACCAAACACGCATACCCCATAACGTCCACGTGAGCATCAGAAAGTTCCAAAGCACATTTCAAACTCATTGCGTCCATAGCTTCGAGTTCTTCTTTGGTAACTTTTTTCATGCGCATTCTGCTTGAGTGAAACGTAAAACGTTCCGGTAAGATCGTTTCCCTTGATCTGAAAATTGCAGGAATTTCGGTTTCCATGGTTACATTGCTCGATGGAACTATTTGTCCGATTCTGTATTTTTTCATTGTTTATTAATTTTAAAATTTGTCAAGTTATGCAACGTTTTATATTAACTGATTTAATATTTCAAGTAATTTCTTCTGTTTAATGTTTAGAAAATCTGTTTGAATAGAATATTGTGAATTTGCAATAGATTTGCTGAATTTTGCAATAAATCTGTAAATCCAAGAACTTGAATATTTTACACCTGGTACTTTTAATTCTATATATATTTGTCGATTTGTCGCAATACCACGATGATAATTATTTACTATAAAAAAAGATTCTACATTACTAATATCTATAACTTTTTTTTGGCTAATACATTATATATTATTATTTGAGTATTAGTAATAGTCAATAATGGTTTTTTTCTAAATAATAATAGTAAACTTAAAATTATACTGAAAACAAATAATAAAAAACCTAAAAATAGCATTGTACTTTTAAAAGGGTTTTCTTCAAAATTTAAAATTTTTTCCCTAGTAAAGAAAACTCCAATAACAAATAATGAAGATATTATTAAGAGTAATGCAGATGTAAATTTATTGGAATAAAAATTTAATTCTCTCAATTGTTAAAATTTTAAAATTATGACTAACAATTATATTTCTTTTACCGTATTTACAATTGTTCCGATTTTTTCTACATAACATTCCACTACATCTCCGTCTTTCATCCATTCCTGTGGATTTCTTCCTGCACCAACTCCAGCCGGAGTTCCCGTAGCAATAATATCTCCTGCTTCTAAAGTGAAAACCGTACTTAAATCTTCAATCAAGTCATTGATGTTAAATAACATAAATTGGGTATTCGAGTTTTGTTTTTCGATTCCGTTGAGCTTTAAGGAAAGGTTTAAATTATGCGGATTTTCGATTTCGTCTTTGGTAACCAAAAAAGGTCCCATAGGAGCAAAAGTATCCTGTCCTTTTGATACAATCCATTGTCCTTCCCGACGGCAATCACGTGCCGAAATATCGTTGATTATTGTATATCCGAAAACGTAATCCAAAGCCTTTTCTTTTGGAACATATTTCCCTTTTTTACCTATTACGATAGCCAATTCTACTTCCCAATCTAATTGTTGGGTTAGTTTTGGATTAAGTAAAATATTTGTATTTATTCCCGTAACTGTTGTTGGTGGTTTTGAGAAGATAATTGGTTTTTGAGGAAGTTTTCCTGTTGTATCCAATGTTCTGGCACTTTCAGCTACGTGTTCGGTATAGTTCAAACCAATACCGATGATGTTTTTACGTGGTTTTTCAATTGGTGCTAAAATTTCGACATCGTTCAAAGGAAAAGAAATATTTTCGAAATCAACTTCTCGAGTATCGGCAATTAAATTATTGATTTCAGCAATTATTTCAATTCCCATATCAATTAATTCGAGCATATCATTTGGTAACGGAAAGTTCGAAATTCCACCAAAATCTTCCATATCAACAACCAAATTGTTGTGAATAAATCCTAATCGCGGTTCGCTGTCTTGTGTTTTGTATGTTAATAGTTTCATTTTTTATTATTTTAATTGTTTAATTGTTTTGTTTTCGATTAATGATTTCATTTGGGTAATGGCAACTTTATTGAGCTGAATAAGTCGTTTGCTTTGCGGTAAGTCTTGTTGTATCAATAAAGCGTTGATACTTTCCATATTGCTTAACACCACTAATTGCTCCAAAGTGGCAAAATCTCTGATATTTCCTTTTTCGTTGGGATTATTTTCTCTCCATTCTTTGGCTGTAATTCCGAACAAAGCCACATTCAGCAAATCGGCTTCGTTGGCATATACAAAAGAGGCTTGTTGTTTGCTGATTTCTTTCGGAATAAGGTTTTCCTTAATAGCGTTTGTATGGATTTGGTAATTTACTTTGGCTAAAGTCCGTTGCAAATTCCATTCTAATTTCAGTCGGTCGTTTTCATCATTTTTGAGGCGTTGGAATTCTTTGATGAGAAAAATTTTGAACTTCGGGCTAATCCACATTCCAAACTCAAAAGCAATGTCAGGGTGTGCATAAGTTCCACCATATCGACCTGTTGTAGCTTTTAGTCCAATAGCATTGGTTTTTTCAACCCATTCTTTTACGCTTAACTTGTAGCTGTTCAAACCTGCCTGACTTTTAATTATGGCGAATTCGCCATAATTAAAAGCTGGATTGTAAACATTTTCCCAAATTCCAAGATATTCAACAGTATTTCGGTTTCTTAACCAATCGGAAATGAAAAAATCGCCATCTTTTGCTTTCAGCATATCGGTTAGTGAAATATATTCCTGTTTGTCGCCAAGAATAACGGTTATTTCTTTGCCCTCAACTTCTATTTTCTTATTTTTTGCCATAGCGTTTTATTTTTCTTCTCCCAAGGCGTTGCCGTTGGGTTAATATATATTTCCCTTTGACTTTGTCGAATCTTCGATTTCAGTGAAAAACTGTTTTTACTTCAACAAAGGCTGAAAGCCTTTTATATATTTAATCCGATGCAACGCATTGGGTTTTCTAGTGCTATCTCAAAAATCGCCCTGTAAGGGCAAAATAAATTTAGTTTAATTGTTCAAGAGTTTTATCAATTTTAAAGTGTAATTCATCTAACTCATCTGAATATTTATCTGTATCTTCGTATATAGCTTTTTTAAATAACTCAAAGGTTTTAACTCTCAATTCGGCATATTCAAGTAATAATTTATTTTGCTCTTTTAATTCATTTGGTAAATCCTCCAATTGATTTGTCTTGTTGATTATTTCTATATTCTCTTTCCATTTAGGTATAATTGTATCTAAATCCTCTAACAAGGAAGTCTTTGATTTTGTATTGAGGTCATCGTAGAAAACTAATGTTTCATACTCATTTTTAGAAAATTTAGCTATTTCAATATCATAAGCCTCATTTTGAGGGTAAATAAAAGCTATTGCAAAAATAACTGCTAAAGTTACTACTGTAGAAACTATTGTTATACCTACAACATTCCATAAAGAATAAAATTCATTCCCGTTTTTTTTATGCTTTTTTAGAATTTCTCCTTGTGTTTTTTCAATAAAAATATAAGCTATAGCTGCATTTATTATAGGTATTATTGTACGAGGAATTTTATCTATAAAATTTTCGGGAAGTAGAAATAAAGACAAAAATAATAAAATTGTAATGATTATACTTACTATTAAAATGATTTTTCCTCTTTCATTTTGTCCTAACGACAAACAATTTTTCCACATCATATAACCAAAGGCTAAAGGTCCTCCTAAAAAGGTTGCAGTCCATATAGAATTTGATGAAAAGAGCTTTAATTCTTTTGTAGTGTTTATTTTTTCTGTCATAAATTATTATTACTTAACAACTTTCTGATTCCCTCCATTCTCCGCATATTCCTTTTCCTGATACAATCCTAATTTTTCCATAACGGGTAAATCGTTAAACGAAAACAAACAAGCATCTTCCGTTTCCGATAAATTATGATGTTCGTGCCAAGTCCAAGACGGCACGCAGAAAATATCACGTTCTTTCCAATCGTAGCGTTTTCCGTCAATTATGGTATAGCCTTTTCCTTTGGCACATTGGTACACAAATGAACCCGTATGCTTGTGAGCTTTTCCTTTAAAACCTTTCGGTAAAAGCTGTATCGATGCTCCCATAGTTTGCATTACGTGTCCTCCTGTAAGCGGGTTGCTGTATTGCATAATGATTCCGTCAAAAGGGTTGGGCGTATTGACTTTTTCGGCTTCCAATAATGCAGGATAAACCGTTTTCCACGAATATTTGAACAAAGGCGAATACGGTTTGTCCCACTCCTTATCAGGTGGAATAAGTCCTGTTCCTCCGTAAGTCATCGGGGAATAATTTAATGGTGCTGTAAGCTCCTGTGTTCCGTCCAGAACTGCATAATCATTGGCTTCGAGAGCATTTACCAACGGAATATCCAATCCGTCCTGCCAGATGCAGGTTTTTCCTCCGGCTTCCACTCCGTGCTCGTGCCAAGTGGAATTGGGAGTAATCACAAAATCGTTTACTTCAAGCATAATTTTGTTTCCGTCCACAACCGTATAACCGCCTTCGCCTTCCATAATAAAACGTAGGGCAGAGGCTTTGTGCCTGTGAGCCGAAGTAAATTCCCCGGGACGTGTAACCTGAATTCCCGTATAGAGCCAACCCACAGCAGCACTTACGTCTTTTCGTTTGTCGTTTACCAGATAAACCACTCTTCTCCCTGCCTGTTCAGGAGTTACCAATTCCGAAGATTTTAAAACCAAATGCCTTAAATCTTCATATTTCCAAAGCATTGGAATGGAAGAACTTCTTGGTTCCCAAGGCTCAATATCGTTGGCAACCGTCCATAAAGCTCCAGCTCCGAGTCCCTCTAATTCTTTGTAGTACGCTTCGAGTTCGGGAGTGTCTTGAACTCTTGCCCGTCCGTAAATGTCGTCTGAATGTTGTTCGTTCATAATTTTTTAATTTTAGTTGGTTGTATCTTTAAATTCTCTAAATCCGAATTTTTCGATTAATTCTGTATATTCTTCCTGAAAAGATTTTTTAGCGTGATGCATTTCCTGTTTTTTGATGTAATTTCTAACTCTGTCAACCACAGACTCCGAAACAGATACTGCAAAATATTCATCTTGCCATTGGAATTTTTCAGTAATGAAATTCTGCTTGTTAAACCAAAAAGCAGACTCTCCTTTTATTAACTGCATTACTTTGCTGATAGTTTGTTCAGTTCCCAATGAAACCAAACAATGACAATGGTCGTTGTAGCCATTTACAAAATCAATAAAAATACCTTTTTCATTTGCGTTTTCCTTTATATGCTTCCACATAGCACTTCTGATTTCAGGAGTTTTCAGAAAAGGAAATCTGTTCTTTGTACTCCAAACAAAATGAATATAGACTTTTATAAATGGCATATTTCAACTGTTTATTTGGCTAAAGCCAATATTATATATTTTTAATTATCTATCCATATCCTGTGGCAATTCAAAATCTATATCAATTCAAAATCTATATCAATTCAAAACCTGTGGCAATTCAAAATTATAATTAGTTTAAAATTTTTTCAATTCAATTCAATTCAATGTTGAAACTTTATAGCTATTCAATTTTATTTATTTTCTATATTGAATTATCTCCAGATTTATCTGGAGAAAAAAATAATTAAACAAATTAAGAGGCTTTAGCCAAAATCATTTTTATTCTCATCTATAAAAGTAATTCTTTTTGTTGGAGTAACATTTACCCTTAAATCAAAAATATCAAATCGGTTGTAATGTCCTAAAATATCGTGCATTTGTTTCGGCTGAATACATTTTGCCAAATCGATTTCCGCATAGATAATTCCTTCATCATCAATAAGTGGCTGCCCGATAACAGCTCCGTTTGGACCTATAAATCCCGAAAAGGCACTGCTTTTTCTCGATAACAATTCCTCCACATTGGGAACTTCGGGTTTTAGAATGTCCATAATTTCTTTTGAAATCGTCGAACACGAAACAATCGTAAACAATTTTCCCTCAAACGAATGGGCTGCTGCCCGGATTTTTATCGCTTCTGCCATATCGTAATCAGGAGGAGCAACAGGTAGCGAAATATAATTCGCTATATGGATAAGTTCTCCTTGTGAAAGCAGTGTAAAACGAGCCAATGTATTGGTATTTTCCCCACAGGCCAATGTTCCGATTGGTCCTACTTCGGTATCGTAAACCTTTAAAGACGAGCCGTCTCCCGAAGTCCACGTTAGCTTTTCTGCCCAAGTAGGAACTAACTTTCTGTGTTTTCCAATCAGGTTTCCGTTGTTGTCAATGATAAGGTTAGTGTTGTAAATTTCTCCATAGCTCTGTCCTCTTTCGTTAATTCCGATAACGATATGAATATCATAATCTTTCGCAGTTTTGTAGAGCTTTTGCATTACCGCATCATCAACCGAAACGGAATTTTTATATAGTTCTTCATACCATTTACTTCCCTGTACGGGTGTCATAATCCAGTTCCAATACGGATAACCTGCAATAAAAACTTCGGGAAAAGCAATGAGTTTTGCCCCGTTTTGTGCTGCTTCTTTTATAAACGAAACCGCCTTGTCAATCGTTTTTTCTACATTCAGAAAAACAGGCGAAGTCTGAACGGTTGCGGCTTTAAATTTTTTGAATTCCATAGTTTTGTTGTTTTATCTGTTTTGTAATAACAATTTTTTAATTAGAACTATCTGACCTAAATGATAATAGCTGTGTTCTATCATCGATTCAATGTTTTTACGGTAAGTTCCATATTTTTCATCAACAAAAACATCGTTTAGCTTTTCTTCGGGCATTTGCTCTACAAAAACAGCAAAACGTTCTGTATCGTTCCAAAATTTATTTAGAAACTCCTCCCATTGATTCTGCGACTGAATCGGAGGGAAATCAAAACTGTATTTGTCTTTAATATCTAACGTACCTCCGTTGAAAACATTTAATATTCCCGATATATAATAATGTATATGCTGTGCTAAAACCGCAATGGTATTTAAAGAATTTATTTTTTGGGTTGCAATTTCCCAGTATAAACCAGATAATTGGTCTTTATAATTTGTATTCGCAATCCAAGTTCCGTTAAGAATAACTTCTCTGAAACGATGAGCTATTTGATAGGTTTGAGTATTCATTATTTGGTGTTTTTATTTAACTCCGACAGAGTTCAAAACTCTGTCGGAGTTGGTTAAGCGTTAAATTATAAATTTACTTATTTTTTCTTTCATTTCCTCATTAAAAACTTCTGCTTTTATGCTGTTTCTGTCTTCGGATATTTTTACGTTTACCAAAGTAACTTCTCCCTCTAAACAGATGTTTCCATTGTCATCTTCAAAACGAAATCCGCAGATTACAGATGATGATTTGAGTTCTTTTACCCATAACTTTTTGGTTAGCGTTTCTCCTAATCGTGCAGCTTTTTTGAACTGAACTTTCAAATCAACGGTTGGTATTCCGTTGGTTTCGTGCATTTTGGAAAAAGGTCTGTTCAAAGCCTCCTCAAACCAGTCTTCTACCAGACAATTCAGCATTTCCAAAAATCTCGGGTAAAACACAATTCCCGCATAATCTATATGCTGAAAACGTATTTTTTCTTGTTTTATAAAATAGTTCATATTTAATTATCTTTTTTCTGTATTACAAATTTTATGAATTGGAAAACCCAAATTTAGATTTAAACTTTTGCCAAATACTTTGTTGTTTAAAATTGTTATTAAACTTCAATAAGTTTTTCATTTCATCAATAATATCAGGTTTATGTAAATATTCAGGCTCTCCAAATTCTAAAATGATTTTAAAATGTTCAGCAATTTCATTTAATGTTTCTGTTGTTGCCTTAATTTCTCCTTCAAACCAATTATTCCAAACTAATAATATTGTTTCGTTATTTTTGCTAAATTGATAAAGGTCGAAATCAATTCCCTTATCAAAAATTTCATCACTATATTCAGCAATTAGTTTCCAATCATTTTTCTTTAAAAATTTGATGATTGAATAAAAAATACCGGTTTCAATATTTGTAGCAATTTTTATTTCCATAATTATTTCAACTTAAACCGCTGAATTTTACCTGTTTCGGTTTTTGGTAATTGGTCAAGAAAATTAATTACGCGTGGATATTTATACGGAGCAGCATTTTCTTTAAACCAGTTTTGAATGTTTTTAGCCAATTCAGTTGATGCATTTGCCTGATTTTTTAAAACGATATTGGCACAAACCAACATACCGCGTTCTTCGTCGGGTAAGCCCACAACAGCACATTCTAAAATTTCGTCATGTGTTAGCAAAACACTTTCAACTTCAATTGCAGCAATATTGTAGCCCGATGAAATAATCATATCGTCGCCACGAGCCACAAACCAAAAGTAACCATCTTTGTCTTGCTTAAAAATATCGCCTGTGATATTCCAACCGTTTTCTACATATTCCTGTTGCTTTTCAGGTCGGTTTAAATATTTACAGCCGGTAATTCCACGAACAGCCAATCTGCCGGGCGTATCATGCGGAACATCGTTTCCGTTTTTATCGATAATTTTTGCTTCGTAACCTGTAATGGCAATTCCGGTTGATCCGGGTTTCATATTTTCTTGGTTCGATGATATAAAAATATGAAGCATTTCGGTAGCACCAATGCCATCAATGATTTTTAAACCAGTTGCCTTGTACCAATCTTCCCAAATTTTTAAAGGAAGGGTTTCACCTGCCGAAATACATCTTCTCAAACTCGATAAATCATAATCTTTAGATTTTTCGGTAAGAATACGCCAAGCTGTTGGAGCCGTAAAACAAATAGTGATTTTTTCGTTTTGAATGACTTCTAAAAGCACATCAGGACTTGGTTTTTCTATTAAAAAAGAACTCGCTCCAAAATACATCGGGAACAAAACCAAACCGCCTAAACCAAAAGTAAATCCAATTGGCGGACTGCCTGTAAAAATATCATTTTCGGTTGGTTGTAACGAATAATTAGGGAAAGCTTCGCAGATATTCAGGATGTCTTTATGGAAATGAGCCGTCATTTTGGGATTTCCGGTTGTTCCCGAAGTAAATCCAATAATAGCAACATCATCTGCTTTGGTGTTATAGTTTTGAAACGTTTTTGGTTTCGATTGCATCAATTCATCAATAGATCCATTTCTGTAAAAAGAAACTGATTTTAAAAAGTCTGATTGTACCAGATTTATTTCATCTGCCAATGAACTGTCGCAAATTACATGCGAAATTTCTGCACAATCAATCAATGTTTTTAATTCTTTTGATCGAAGCAAAGGCATGGTTGCAACTACAATTCCGCCGACTTTTAAAACAGCAAACCAACACGCAACCATCATTGGGTTGTTACACGAACGCAACAAAACGCGGTTACCGGGCAGCAATCCTAAATCATCGACCAAAACATGCGCAATCTGGTTTGCTTTTTCAAACAAATCGTTATAAGTCCAAGTTTCGTCAAATGTTTTCAGACAGATATTTGAACCTTTTCCGTTAGCAATGTGATTGTCTAAAAGACGCTCTACACAATTCAGATCGTTTGGATGGTTAAACTGAGGTAAATCCAAAAACAAATAATCGGGTTGAGCATTTGGTTCAGGTAAATTATTTTGAGCAAAATTATCTTTCATTTAATTTAATTATGAATTAAGAATTAGGAATTACGAAGTGTTTTTTGAATAGAACCAATTATTTTTAATAATTCCGTTACATCTTTTAATAAACTTTCGCTTTGTTCTTCAGATAAATAATCTGTGTCTTTTAATAATCTAATCCAATAATGAGTTTCTCTGGCTTCTTTATATGAAATTGTCAATTTTGCATAAAAATCTTTATCTGATTGACCACCAATTGCTTCTTCTATATTAGCACCAATTGAAGTTCCGCATCTTAAAAGTTGTTTGCTTAAAACAAACTCTTTCTTATGTTCACATAAATATTGATACACTTTTACAATCCTAATCGCAAAAGCATAACTTTTTATTTGAACAATATTGTCATTCTTCATAATTCGTAATTTACAATTCGTAATTATTTTTTATTGCTTTTTGGTTTCAACGCTTTCTTCATCCGTTCGGATTGTTTTCTTTCGGAAATGGTTGAAGTGTATAAATTTTCGATTCCTTTTTGATATTGATTTGGAATATCTGTAACACTAATTTGCTCGTAAGCCTGGGCTTTTCTAACAAAATAAGGATCTAACAAAAGCGGTTTTCCAAGGGCAACCAAATCGGCTTTACCACTTAAAATAATGGTGTTGATCTGATCGATATCGGTAATTGTTCCTGCCGTAATGGTTGGAATATCGGTTGAATTTCTAATCATATCCGAAAATGGAACTTGCCACATTCTGCCGGTTTTTGGGGTTTGATTTTCAACCGTATTTCCTGTTGATACATTTATGATGTCTGCACCTGCTTTTTTAAATTCTGAAGTGATAAAAAGAACATCTTCTTGCGAAATGCCGTTATCAGCCCAGTCGGTTGCCGAAATGCGGACTGAAATTGGTTTTTCTGATGGGAAATTTTCTCGAACAGCATTAAAAACCTGCAACGGAAAACGTAAACGGTTTTCTACAGATCCGCCAAATTCATCGGTTCTATTATTCGTTAAAGGCGATAAGAACGATGCCAATAAAAAGCCGTGATGTGCTTGTAATTCAATCATATCAAAGCCTGCTTTCTCTGCATTTTTAGTTGCATTTGCAAACTGATTGATTACGTTTTGCATATCATCTGCAGTCATTTCTTTTGGAATATCCATTTTATCGTTAAACGCAATTGCCGATGCAGAAAGTAATTCCCACGCATTTTCAATTGGTTCGTTTGTACCTTCCCAAGGTTTTTTAACAGCACCTTTTCTACCTGAATGCCCTAATTGAATTCCGATTTTTGTTGACGTATTTTCATGAACAAAATCAGTAATTTTTTTCCATTCGGTAATTTGATCTTCATTGTAAATTCCGGCACAACCCAACGTAATTCTTCCGTTAGCATCAACCGCCGTCATTTCGGTTATTATCAAACCTAAACCACCAATGGCTCGCGAAGTATAATGCTGAAAATGCCAGTTGTTAACCAAACCGTTGTTCGCCGAATACTGTCCCATAGAACTCATAACAATTCGGTTACTAAGTTCTAAACCACGCAATTTAAAGGTAGAAAAAGCGGCTGCGTTTGTATTGCTATTATTTAGCTGATTGAATTCCTGAAGAACTTTATCGGTGTACGATTGATCTCTTAAACGAAGGTTTTCGTAGGTAACTTTTTTAGATCGAGTCATACATCCGAATGAAAATTGATAGAACGGATATTTTTCGTATCGATTCATGTTTTCAAACCATTCCAATGAAACTGATGCAGCGTACTGAATCATTTCTACCGGATTTCTACGCGTTTTTTCGTATTGTTGAAACGCATTTTGAACATTATCCGGATCTGCCATCAATGCATCAAACAAACCAATGGCAGAATCCATAGCTAGTTTAGTACCCGAACCAATGGAGAAATGTGCAGTTGCTTTGGCATCGCCCAATAAAACAATATTGTTGTGGAACCATTTTTTGTTGGTTACATGCGGAAATTGGCGCCAATGCGATTTGTTGGTAATTAACGGATGACCATTTAATTCGTCTTTAAATAGTTCTGAAAGTTTAGTTACGGTGTCGGCTTCATTCTCTACTTCGAACTGCATGTTTTTCCACGTTTCATCGGTACATTCAAAAATCCAGGTGCTCATTCCTTCTTCGTACTGGTAGGTGTGTGCAACAATGATTCCGTATGGTGTTGTTCTAAAAAAGTAGGTGAAAGCATCTAACAGTTTGGTAGATCCCATCCACACAAATCGGTTTGATTTTAATTGGATGTTCGTTCCAAATTCATTTTGAAACTGGGTACGAATTCCGCTTCCAATTCCATCAGCAGCCACAATAATATCTGAATCGTTAAACTGAGAAAGATTATCAATGTTTTGTTCAAAATGTAAATTTACGCCTTCTTCACGACATCTTTGATGCAGTAATTTAAGCAAGGTTTTACGCGAGCAACCACAAAAACCATTGCCAGAAATGCGGGCTTCTTGTCCGTCACGAGCTACAATAATATCGTCCCAATACGCAAATTTACTGCGAATAAGTTCGTATGATTGCATATCGCGTTTTAAAAATTCGCCCAAAGTTTCATCAGAAAATACTACGCCAAAACCAAAACTGTCTTCTGGTTTGTTGCGTTCGTACACGTTAATTTCCCAATGAGGCATTGCTTTTTTGGTTAAGATTGAAAAATAGAGTCCGCCCGGACCACCGCCTATAACCGTTATTTTCATAGATTTCGTTTTATTGAGAAAATTTCTCCTAATTTACTGTAATTTGAACCTGCTAAACGGGCAACAGGTTGGTATTTTTCTAAATTAATTCGGTAATTTTCCAGAAGAATTTCATCGGAAATATGCATCATCAGTACTTTACCAATAACGATACACGCGCCGCCGTTTTTATGATCTTCCAGAAAATAATGATGCACCATTTCGCATTCAAAATGGGCTTTTGCTTCGGCAACTCGTTTAGGTTTAATCAATTCGCACGAAACAGGCGTAAGGTTTGTCAGCTGAAATTCATCAACGGTATTTTCTACTACATTAGATGTAGTGTTCATTTGTTCCACTACCTCTTCGGTAACCAAATTCACAGCGAATTGCTTGTTTGCTAAAACATTGTTTAAAGTATCTTTATTTTTGTCGCCTGTACGAACCGTTGAAAACATAACGTGCGGCGGATCTTCGCCCACCACATTAAAAAAAGAAAAAGGAGCAAGATTGTTTACGCCGTTTTCATCAACAGTAGAAATCCAGCCAATTGGGCGCGGAATTACCAAACCTGTCAATAATTTATATAAAACACCGGAATTGGTATCTTTTACAGAAATTTGCATAAAATTATCGTTTATACAAATTAAACAAAAAATAATTGAAAAGTTTGTGTTTTTTAGATTGTAATTGAATTATTTTACAGTGTACGTATAGTGATTTCTTTTAGCGATATGAAAGTATCCCAATGCAAAATTTGATTGATTTGTTTGATTTACGATGTTTCCTTTTATAGTTCCCATTGGACTAGAAAACGGATTACCGCTTTGGTTTGCAATAGACAATAATTTTGACAGATACTGATGATATTGTTTACTAATCGAAGTTATAGAATGATCTAACGTATCACCTGGTTTTAAATCTTCTTTATCAAAAAAATACATATCGTTCATGATGTTTCCGTTTGTAAATTGATCGTCGGTTACACCAAAATAATTATCAACAGGCGAAATCATTTGAACCAGATAATAGTTTTCCTCGTTGGCATCATCCTGAAAATTAAACGCAATTTCATAAGAATCCCCACCAAAACCGCCATCGTCTTTTTGATTGACATTTAAAATTTCTGGCGATGTTAATAGGGTAGAAGTTGCTGTATAGGTTTCGTTATTGTACATAACGGTTAACTCGTAATTTCCGCCAATTTCGGGCTGAAAAAGTTCGTTTGTAAAATCTCCGTTTCCAACATTTGTGAACTGATAAACCGTATTGCTGTCGGTATCTTTAATAGAAACATCGGCATTATCAACTGTGGGGAAAACACCAGAATAAAAATCGGTTGTGGTAGAAAGATGAATTTTGTTGTAATCGGTTTCGCCTACAAAAAGGTTTCCTTCAATAACCAAACGTGGTATGTTTTTATCAAAATCAAGCGTAATATCTTCTTCGCAGCTTACAAAAAGCAAACTGCAAACAGTAGCGAATATGTAAAGTAACTTTTTCATGTTAAAATTTAAAATTATAGGTAACACTTGGCACAATTCCAAAAATAGAAAGCTTGGTAGTTTCGGTCATAGTGTTAGAATCTTCAACCGATCTAAAACTAATCGACGCTGCGTTTTTACGGTTATACACGTTGTAAATTCCAAAAACCCATTCGCTTTGCCATTTGCGGTTTTCATTTTTAGTTGGCGTGTAGGTTGCCGAAATATCTAAATGATGAAAAGCCGGCATGCTGTAATTGTTACGTTTGTTATAGTTTGGCACCTGCACACCTAAAAATTCGTATTTACCGTCGGGATAGGTTACCGGTCTTCCTGATTGCAGCGTGAAACTTGCACTGAAATTCCATTTTTTGCTAAAATCATACGTAGCCACAATTGATAAATCGTGCAAACGATCGTGCGGAGTTCTATACCATTCGCCGTTGTTGATACCGGTTTCTTGCGGGGTTCTACCAGGAGTTTGCTGCATACTTTTTGCAATGGTGTAGGCAACCCAACCGGTTAATTTTCCTTCGTTTTTTCTGAATAAAAATTCCAAACCGTAAGCCTCGGTTTTTCCGTTTAAAAGTACTTGTTCAATAGCGCGGTTTCCTATTAAATCGGCACCATCGATATAATCCAAACGATTTTTACCCAGTTTAAAGTACGATTCAATTTCTAACGAATATTTATTGTCGTTTAAATTTTGAAAATATCCAACGGCATACTGATCCACAATTTGCGGTTTTACATACGGCCCGCTTGGTTCCCAAATATCTAACGGAGTTGCCGATGTGGTGTTTGAAATTAAATGAACATACTGCGCCATGCGGTTGTAGCTCATTTTTACCGATTGATCGTCGGTTAGTTTCACCGAAACAGCCACACGCGGTTCAAAATTATCAAACTTGCTTATACTTTTATTTTTACCGTAAGATTTTGTGCCGATCGGGACTGCTTTTTCATACGTATCGGTTTGTTGATTGTAAACCACCGGATTATTGTTCTCGTACAAATTGATGTTTTCTTCGCCCAAACGCTTAAACATACTGTATCGCAAGCCGTAATTTACCGATAAAAACGAATTAATTTCTTGTTCGGCTTCTATAAAAATTGCATTTTCCCAAGCGTATTTGTGCGGAATTTGGAACGAATTGATCTGTGAATCGGGTTTGTTAGGTTCCATTGTACCCGGATTGAAGTTATAGTACAAACTGCTGATGCCGTATTTTAAAGAAAGTCTATCGCTAATTTCGTGATTGATTTTATAATTGAAATCATAATTCTTAATGCCCGAATCCCAACTGAAACCCACAAAGTTTAATGTCAATCCGTAATAATAATCAGAATATCTTACCGAAGCTTCGCTGTTTATTTTTGATGAATATTTGCTGTTCCAGGTTAAATTGGCAACGGTGTTTCCGAATTTATTATCAAAACTATCATTGAATTTAAAAATATCCCGTCCAAAATATCCGGTAAAATACAACTGATTTTTATCGTTCATTAAATAACTCCATTTGGTATTTAAATCGTAAAAATAGGCTGAACTTTCAATATCGGTCAGTTTTAAAAACAAATGCGCATACGATGCACGACCTGCAAATAAATACGATAATTTATCTTTAATAACCGGACCTTCAACCATTAATCTGCTTGATAAAAGTCCAATTCCACCGGTTGCTTTAAAATCTTTATAATCACCTTCTTTCTGATTGATTTCTAAAACCGAAGAACCACGACCGCCGTATCGAGCCGGAATTCCGCCTTTGTACAGTTTGATATTGCTAACCGCATCGTTATTAAAAACCGAGAAAAATCCGTATAAGTGTGATGATCCATAAACCGAAGTTTGATCTAACAACAATAAATTTTGATCTGATCCACCACCGCGAACGTTAAAGCCCGATGTTCCTTCACCCGAATTTACAACTCCTGGTAACAATAAAATGGTCTTTAAAATATCGGTTTCACCCAAAACCACCGGTGCTTTTTTAATTTCGGCAGCAGTAAGCTTGTTAACACTCATTTCGGGTTTGCGAATATTGATTTTGTTAGATGTTGTAATAATGATTTCATCTAACTCGTTTGGTTCTGCATAAATTGGTGTTAAATAAAACGTTCTGGTAGCTGCCTCTGTGTGATTAATTTCTTCAGTATAAGTTTCGTAACCTGTTTTTTCTATGGTTATTGTGAAAGTGGCAAAAGATGTAGATGAAAAGAAATAGCCGTTTTCATCTGATTTTTGAGATATTACCGAGTTACTTTTTTTAATAGATGCACCTGCAATTGCAGCACCGGTTTGTTCATCGTAGATGTATCCTGCAAATAAATGGCGGTCTTGTGCGCGGCTTTGAATACCCCACAATGAAAGTGTAACAATTAAAAGAGTTTTTTTCATAAAGTTTTTAAAATGTATGGTACTATAATGATAGCCATTTGGGTTGAACCAATTCTTTAGCTAAATGTGCCCAGCTGTATTCTTGATAATTATTTTTGTTCATCCACACAAATTTATCAATTTCATTTGCTATCACCGGTTCAAAAAAGTAGGGCAGATGTAACCAATAAACGTAACCATGTACCATTGTATTGTGTTCGTTTACGGCTTTTGTTTGGTGCGATCCTAAAAAAGTTAACTGATGAGGTTGAATTTCTAAACCAATTTCTTCTTTAGCTTCACGAATTATGGTTTCGATATCATTCTCGCCATTTTGCATTTTACCACCGGTTAACTGATAAAATTCTGAATTTTTCTTACAAACTAAAAGTAGTTCTTTGTTTGGATTGATAATGGCAACCGATGCTATATGTAAGGTTTTCATATAAAATATTTAAATCTCAATTAAAGTAAATGATGTAATACGTTTATTATTCCTTACAGTATCAATAACTCTATATCTTCTTTTACTGAATTTGTTTTCAAATTCAACATAAAGCCTTTTTTGTTCTTTAAAAACTTTATATCTAAATCTTTTATATTCTGTTGTAACATAAGAGTTTGCAGGTTCTTTGCAAGTTTGTGTATCTGTAAAAATAACTTCATTTAAATTTAAAAAATCAAACTCAACCTTTCTACATATATATTTTTGATATTTTTCACCTCGATCTACATAAATTGTAAACTTATTTGTTTTAAAAAACAAGCTGTCAGTGTTATCTGCGAATAAACGTAAATCAGAATAAGAGACTCCATCAGCATTAACAATTTTAATGCGTTCCTTTATTAGTTTTATAAATTCACTTTTAGAAATATCTTGAGAAAAAGAAATTAAAGGAAATAGTATCAAGAAATAAATTAATGTTCTCATTGTTACAATTTTTATGAAATGAAAAGATATAAAAAAACCGTCGAATTTACGACGGTTTTTGTGTATGTAAATTAATGAATTATCCTAATTTAGAAACAATTGCATTTAGCGTTGCAGACGGACGCATAGCTTTTGATGTTAAATCAAAATTTGGTTGGTAATAACCTTTAATTTCTTGTGGTTTACCTTGCGATGCGATTAATTCGTCGTTAATTTTAGCTTCGTTAGCTATCATTTCTTGTGCAATTGGTGCGAATAAAGCTGCTAAATCTGCATCTTTTGTTTGTGCTGCTAAAGCTTCTGCCCAATACATTGCCAAGTAAAAATGCGAACCACGGTTGTCTATCGTTCCTAATTTTCTTCCCGGAGATTTATCTGTAGCCAAGAATTTTTCTGTAGCAATATCTAATGTATCTGCTAATACCATAGCTTTCGGGTTGTTTTGTGTTTGCGATAAATGCTCTAACGATGCACCTAATGCCAAAAATTCCCCTAATGAATCCCAACGTAAATAACCTTCTTCGATAAACTGTTCGATGTGTTTTGGAGCCGATCCACCTGCACCGGTTTCAAACAATCCGCCACCATTCATTAACGGAACGATTGACAACATTTTTGCTGATGTTCCTACTTCTAAAATAGGGAATAAATCAGTTAAATAATCGCGTAAAACATTTCCTGATACGGAAATGGTATCCTCGCCCTTACGAATTCTGTCTAAAGAGAATTTACAAGCATCAATCGGACTTAAAATGCGAATATCTAATCCTGTGGTATCAAAATCAGGTAAATATTTGTTTACTTTTTTAATAATCTCTCTGTCGTGGGCACGGTTTTCGTCTAACCAGAAAACTGCCGGTGTATTTGATAAACGTGCACGGTTCACTGCCAGTTTTACCCAATCTTGAATAGGTGCATCTTTAGTTTGGCACATACGGAAAATATCTCCGGTTTCAACTTCTTGTGTCATAAATACATTACCTTCTGCATCAACTACTTGGATTGTCCCCTCTGCCTCTGCCTGGAATGTTTTATCGTGCGAACCGTATTCCTCTGCTTTTTGTGCCATTAACCCAACATTTGGAACAGATCCCATGGTTTTAGGGTCTAGGGTTCCGTTAGCTTTACAATCGTCAATTACAGCAGTGTAAATACCAGCATAACAACGATCAGGGATTAATGCGAAAGTGTCTTGTTGTTTTCCTTCTTTATTCCACATTTGACCTGATGTGCGGATCATTGCCGGCATAGAAGCATCAACAATCACATCAGACGGAACGTGTAAATTGGTAATTCCCTTGTCAGAATTTACCATAGCAAGTGCCGGACCGTTTGCAATAGCCGCATCAATAGCCGCTTTTACTTCTGCTTCTTGTGCGTTTCCTGCAATTTTAGCGTATAATTCTCCTAAACCGTTGTTTGGGTTAATGTTTAACTGATTGAATAAATCGGCGAATTTTGCAAAGACATCTTTAAAATAAACTTCAACAATAGCTCCGAAAATAATAGGATCCGAAACCTTCATCATTGTAGCTTTTAAGTGTGCCGATAATAAAACGCCTGCTGCTTTTGCTTCTGCAACTGCATCTGCCACAAAACCTTTTAGGGCGTTTAAGCTCATTACCGATGAATCGATAACTTCGCCAGCCTTTAAGGGTGATAAACCTTTTAATTCTTTTACCGAACCGTCTTTTCCAACAAATTCAATTTTAAATTGTGAAGCATTTTCAACCGTAACCGATTTTTCTGTAGCATAAAAATCACCGTGTGTCATTGATACTACTTTTGTTTTAGAATCTGCAGACCAGGCACCCATTGAATGTGGATTTGCTTTCGCGTAATTTTTAACAGCTTTAGGGGCACGACGGTCAGAGTTTCCTTCGCGTAAAACCGGATTTACTGCTGATCCCAATACTTTTGCGTAAGTAGCTTTTATTGTTTTTTCTTCTTCGTTTGTTGGATCTGCCGGATAGTTTGGTACTGCGTAACCGTGTGCCTGTAATTCGGCAATGGCAGCAGCCAGCTGTGGGATAGATGCAGAAATATTTGGTAATTTAATAATATTAGCCTCCGGAGTATTTGCCAATTCTCCTAATTCTGCTAAGGCATCACCTATTTTTTGATCTTCTTTTAAGAATTGTGGAAAGTTTGCTAAGATTCTTCCTGCCAAAGAAATATCGCGTGTTTCCATTTGAATATTTGCGGGTGCAGTAAAAGCTTTAACAATAGGTAAAAAAGAGTAAGTAGCCAACATCGGCGCCTCATCTGTCAATGTGTAAATAATTTTTGATTTTGACATTATGATAAGATTTGTTTAAATCGAAATAAATTTTTGCTTACAAATATAGTGAAAACACTTCTATTTTTAGGTTTATTAACAAAAGAGATTTTATCTTTTAATGAAAACTTAATCTGTCTTTTTATGCATCGCCTTGTAATAAGCAGCTCGGCTTAATGGTTCATATTCTTCGGTTTCGCCCAACATTACCAGATTGTCATTTGCAGCTTTCCTAAAACTGTAATTGGCTAAATTTCCGGTGCGTGTACAAACAGCGTGTACTTTGGTAACATATTCGGCAGTAGCCATTAAAGCGGGCATTGGACCAAAGGGTTGTCCTTTAAAATCCATATCCAGTCCGGCAACAATTACACGGATACCTGCATTTGCCAAATCATTACATACGGCAACAATTTCATCGTCGAAAAACTGTGCTTCGTCAATTCCTATCACATCGCAGCCATCTGCCAAAAGTCTGATGTTTGCGGCAGCGGGTACAGGCGTAGATCGTATTTCGTTGCCCTGATGCGATACCACGTTGTCTTCGTCATAACGGGTGTCAACAGCCGGTTTAAAAATCTCGATGCGTTGTTTGGCAAACTGTGCACGGCGCAATCTGCGTATTAATTCTTCGGTTTTGCCCGAAAACATTGAACCGCAAATTACTTCGATCCATCCAAATTGTTCTTTATGATTTACAGGATTTTCAAGAAACATTTTAGCAATTATAAAATTGTTTAAAACAGTTTTTTCTGTTACTTTGTATCCTACAAATTTATCAAAATAAATTGGTTAAACTTAAAACCTTTAAAAGTTATGAAAAAAATCATTGAATCCGATTTAATAAGCATTGCCCACCGGATTTTAAAATTAAAAGACAAATCTGAAATAGCTTCTTTGTTGAAAGAAACCGAAGAATTACATAATAAACTGATCTTACTTCAGTTTTATGAAGACAATAAATACCGTTTAGATCCATTGATTACCGAAGAAAAATTGCTTGAAGAACCAGACCAGACAGAAACGAAAGAGAAGATGCCTAAAGAAGATGAAGCCTCAAGTGTTTTTTTAACCGAAGAAAAGAAAGATGATGTAGTTACTTTCGAAGAAGAACTAATCACGCCTATTGAATTAAACGTTACAGAAGCAGCGGCTATTGATGAAGCAATTGCAGAAGAAAACAATGAAGTTGATTTGGAAGAAACCACAGAAATATTGGTTGATGATACAGTAGAAAGTGAAACAGCACCGGAAACAGATATTATTGAATTTACTCCGTCTATCGAAGAAACCCAAAAAACAATCGAAGAAATAGACGAGGAAATCGAAGAAATCGAAGGGAAAGATCCTGAGGAAGATGCTAAAGAAGCGGTAGAACGTGCCACTATAGAAATTGATCCTGTTTTTTCATTGCCTCATACCGAATTGTTCAGTAAAGAAACAGACAAGGAAGAAAATTTTAAAGCACCGCAGCATTTCGTATCTACTCAATCGGTTGAAAAGCCTGCTGAAAACTATCGTCAGATTCCGTTAAACAAATCTATAAACGATGCCTTTGCCAATAAAATCTCGATTGGATTAAACGACCGTATTGCTTTTGAAAAAAATTTGTTCAATGGTAACAGCGACGATTTAAACCGGGTAATTTCGCAATTAAATACTATTGAAAGCTACGAAGAAGCCAAAGATTTTATTGATGATCTGGTAAAACCCGAATTTAACAACTGGAACGGAAAAGAAGATTACGAAAACCGTTTTATGCAGTTGGTAGAAAAAAGATTCCTTTAAAAATGAGTAAATTATACATTGTACCAACGCCTATTGGCAATTTAGAAGACATGACGTTTAGAGCCATTAAGGTTTTAAAAGAAGTCGATTTAATTTTGGCAGAAGATACCCGCACCAGCAGCAAATTGTTAAAACATTTTGAAATTGGTACACCTATGCAAAGTCACCACATGCACAACGAACACCAAACGGTTGAAAACGCGGTGCAGAAATTAAAAAACGGACAAACCATTGCGTTGATTTCCGATGCAGGTACGCCCGCAATTTCCGATCCTGGTTTTCTATTAACACGTGCCTGTGTAGAAAACAATATTCCTGTGGAATGTTTACCGGGCGCAACGGCGTTTGTTCCGGCTTTGGTTAACAGCGGCTTGCCAAACGATAAGTTTGTATTTGAAGGCTTTTTGCCCGATAAAAAAGGACGACAAACCCGTTTTTTAGCATTGGCAGAAGAAACCCGAACCATGATTTTGTATGTTTCGCCACATAAACTGGTAAAAACGTTGGCAGAATTTGAAACCTATTTTGGTAAAGAACGACAAGTTTCCGTGTCAAGGGAATTGTCAAAATTACATGAAGAAACCGTGCGAGGTACAGTTGATGAGGTGCTCAAACATTTTGAAGCAAAACCGCCAAAAGGCGAAATAGTTGTAATTGTAGCAGGTAAACAAAAAGAAAAAAAGAATAAACATGAGTAGTCATTTAATTACCACTACGTGGAAAGGAAACATGCAGTTTGAATCGACCAACCCGGGCGGTTCTTTAATGATTGATGCTGCCGAAGAAGTAGGCGGAACAAACAACGGACTGCGTCCAAAAGCGTTGATGCTGTCGGCTTTATCCGGCTGTTCTGGGTTGGATGTTGCTTCACTAATCAAAAAAATGCGTTTAGAAGTAACCGATTTCAATATTGAAACCCAAGGTTTTTTAACCGATACCGAACCACAGGTTTATGAAAAAGTTACGGTTACCTACCATTTTTATGGGAGTAACTTGAACGAAGAAAAATTAAACCGCGCCGTAGAACTTTCGGTTGAAAAATACTGCGGCGTTATGCATATGTTCCGCAGTTTTGCCGAGGTTAAGATTGAAGTTGTTTTTGTACATAAGTGAGTTTTTCTTAAACGCTGCAAGGTTTTTAAAACCTTGTAGCTATATGTTTTGAATTAATAGTAAAACCTACAAGGTCGAAAAAGACCTTGCAGGAAAGTTAATTCTCAATGAATTAACAATCGACTAAGGTTAAAAAAGAACTTTTAAATTTTAATAATATCCCCGACAATTAAATTAAATAAGAATTACCGAAATAAAAATGAAGTATAAAATAAGTGATATTAAAAAAGATGAATATAACGAAGTAATTCAGGTTTGGGAAGCTTCAGTTCGTGCAACACATCTTTTTTTAAAAGAAGAAGATATTCAATATTTTAAACCACTTATTCTAAATACTTATTTAGACGCAGTCGCATTGAAATGTGTAAAAAACGAAACAGATAAAATAATTGGATTTTTAGGTGTGGCAGAACAAAATCTGGAAATGTTATTTATTCATCCTGATTACAGAGGTAAACACGTTGGTAAAACATTAGTCAATTTTGCAATTACAGAAATGAACATTAAAAAAGTCGATGTTAATGAGCAAAACGAACAGGCAGTAGGTTTTTATAAAAAATGTGGATTTGAAACCATCAATCGTTCAGAATTAGATTCTTCAGGAAAACCGTATCCAATTTTACATATGGAATTAAAAAATAATTTTTATTAACTACTGTAACTGCGGATACTATAGCTTTTTTATTTAAGTATAAATTTTTGATTTGTTTAACTGTGCTCATTTTATTACTTTGCATAATATTTAGAGTAAAATAATTATGAAATATATTGATATATTGATACCAATTTTTTTGTGTGCTTTTTTTATCAGTTTGTATTTTAATAAAAAATATAGTGATGATAAAAAACAATTATTTTTAATAATAGGTATATTAATTCTAATTATCAACATTATAAGGTTTATGATTACTTAAATACATCCGTGTGTCTGTGGGACAAAATACTCATCGCAAAAATACAAAACTTGTAGTACGGTATTCGTTATACTAAAATATTTACATAATTTGAATATACTTTTTTGAAGTGCTTTTATATTTAATCTATGCGTTGGTCTTTAAAACAAAACCCGGATTCCCAAATCATTCAGCATTTAAAAACAACTTTAAATGTAAGTCCGCTTATTGCTACCTTGCTGGCACAACGTGGTATTACTACTTTTAATGAAGCCAAGCATTTTTTCCGTCCATCGTTAAATGATTTATACGATCCGTATTTAATGAAAGATATGGATAAAGCTGTTCGTCGTATCGAACAAGCCATTGCAGCCAACGAACGTATTTTGGTTTTTGGCGATTACGATGTTGATGGTACCACGGCGGTTGCTTTGATGTCGTCATATCTGAAAAGTTTTTATCCCGATGTGGATACGTATATTCCCGACAGATATGCAGAAGGTTACGGAATATCAATCCAAGGTATCGATTATGCCGAAGACAACGGAATTACGCTGATTATTGCGTTAGATTGCGGTATAAAATCAATCGATAAAATAGAATATGCCAACCAAAAAAAAATTGATTTTATTATCTGCGACCATCATTTGCCGGGTGATGAGGTTCCAAATGCCATTGCGGTTTTAGATCCTAAACAAAAAGACTGCAACTATCCGTTTAAAGAATTGTGCGGTTGCGGCGTGGGTTTTAAACTGATACAGGCATTGGCGGCGAACCGTAATCAAACCATTCAAGATTTAATTCCGTATTTAGATTTGGTTGCAACTGCCATTGCAGCCGATATTGTACCCATTGTTGATGAAAACCGTGTTCTGGCATTTTATGGTTTACAGGTAATCAACAACAATCCGCGACCGGGAATTTTAGCAATGAAAAAACAGTTTGCTATTAATGAATTCACAATTACCGATGTTGTTTTTAAAATCGCCCCCCGAATAAATGCAGCCGGACGTATCAAACACGGAAATTACGCCGTTAGGTTGCTAACTGAATTTAATCTGGAAGAAGCCATTGAATGTGCCAAAGAAATAGACGAATTCAATCAAAACAGAAGAATTCTTGATCAACACATTACAGAAGAAGCTCTAAATCAAATCATTGAAAATAAAGAAGAAACCGCTTTTACATCGGTTGTCTATCAACAAGATTGGCACAAAGGCGTAATTGGTATTGTAGCATCACGGTTGATCGAAACTTATTATCGACCTACCTTGGTTTTTACAAAAAGCGGTGATAAACTGGCGGCGTCGGCACGTTCGGTTAAAGGGTTTGATGTGTATCAGGCACTGGAGAAATGTGCAGAACACATTGTTCAGTTTGGCGGACACATGTATGCGGCAGGTTTAACGATTGAAGAAACCGAATATCAAAATTTTAAGAAGAAGTTTGAAAAAGTGGTTAAAGAAAGCATTGGTGTGGAACAACAAACCGAAGAAGTTGAAATTGATGCTGTTGTTGATTTTAATGAATTTGACGAAAGAACACTGCGTATTCTTAAGCAGTTTGAACCGCACGGACCGGGAAACATGACGCCTGTTTTTCTTACCCCGAATGTTTTTGATACCGGCAATGCCCAATGTATCGGAAAAAACAACGAACACCTGCGTTTATTTGTAAAGCAAAACCACTCACAGGCATTTCCTGCAATTGCCTTTAAAAAAGGTTTTATGGTTGATGCGGTTAAAAATCTTAAATTACTGAATCTGGTTTATTCGTTGTCAGAAAACCAGTGGAAAGATAAGGTAACTATACAACTTCACGTAAAAGATATTAATACCCTGTAAATTCATTAACAACTATTCAAATTATTACCTATTTTTGCGACTGCAAATTATTAATCATTTTATTTAAATTTTTATCTATGAGAGTAGCTGTAGTTGGCGCAACCGGAATGGTTGGCGAAGTAATGCTGAATGTTTTGGCAGAACGTAATTTTCCTGTAACAGAATTAATTCCGGTAGCATCGGAAAAATCAGTAGGCAAGGAGATAACTTTTAAGGATAAGAAGTATAAGGTGGTAAATTTGCAGACAGCCGTAGAAATGAAACCCGATGTAGCCTTGTTTTCGGCGGGTGGCGACACATCGTTAGAATGGGCACCAAAATTTGCCGGAGTGGGTACAACTGTTGTTGATAACTCGTCGGCTTGGCGAATGGATCCTACGAAAAAACTGGTTGTTCCTGAAATCAATGCAAATGTGTTGACGAAAGATGATAAAATCATCGCCAATCCTAACTGTTCAACCATTCAGTTGGTAATGGCATTGGCTCCGTTGCATAAAGAATATCAAATTAAAAGAGTGGTGGTTTCCACTTACCAGTCAATCACCGGAACAGGTGTAAAAGCGGTTCAACAGTTGGAAAACGAATACAAAGGTGAAAAAGGCGAAATGGCGTATCATTACCAGATTCACAGAAACGCTATTCCACACTGCGATTCGTTTTTAGATAACGGTTACACCAAAGAAGAAATGAAGCTGACCAATGAAACTATGAAGATTATAGGTGATGACAGCATAAAAGTTACGGCAACGGCTGTTCGTATTCCGGTTGTTGGCGGACACAGCGAGGCAGTGAACATTGAGTTTGAAAACGATTTTGATGTAAACAAAGTACGTGCAATTCTTCAAAACACACCGGGAATAATGGTTCAGGACAATACCGATACCAATACATATCCAATGCCGTTGTACGCACAAAACAAGAACGAGGTTTTTGTGGGAAGAATCCGTAGAGATGAAAGTCAGCCAAATACACTAAACATGTGGATTGTTGCCGATAATTTAAGAAAAGGTGCTGCAACCAATACCATACAAATTGCTGAATATTTGTTGCAAAATAAGTTAATAGGCTAATTTTTTGATAATATATTCATAAAAAAACTCTTGAAATTTCAAGAGTTTTTTATATTCCTAAAATATCTTCTTTACAATGCCACATATACAACCTGCACAAATTAATGTGTCAGAATTTCTTTTCTTTATATGTTTTTCTATCCTTTTTATTTCTTTGGGTATTTTTATCTTCTTTTTTTTCATTAATGATAGTCCATAAGTTCCGAAAGCTTGATTTTCAATATTATAACTTTTTAAAAAGGAAAATATCTCATCGTAATTCTTTCTCTCAATAAGAGATTGAATTTCTTTAGCAGTTTGTGTTAGAGTGAAAGCGTATCCAAAGTTTATTGCAAATGTTTGATTAAGTGAGATCTCAGAGATTAAGTCTTCTAAACGTTTATCAGTTTTATAAAAACTGTTTCTGTTTTTTATATATTCATTTATTAGTGAAGAATCTTTTACGAAATATTTGGTGATTAATTTTCTCTTTTTGGACTCCCAGGTATTTAGCTTAATGATAAACAATAATATTTGATTATTCTTTTTAACAAAGTCTAATTGAAAATCATCTACAGAGTTAGAAATTTCAATTCTTTGATGAACATAATTAAAATCTATTTCTCTTTCAAAAATATCTACAATACCATAATCATTATCAAAAACATAAATGTCTTTTGAAATATACTTTTTTAATGAGTCTATTTTGTAATCAATTTGATCGGTATTAGTTGTGGTGGATATCTCTTTAACCAATATATCA
>NZ_FNXE01000025.1 GCF_900108395.1 Paenimyroides marinum
TGCAGTTGGATTTTGGTAAATTAAGTTCAGGTACTTATATGCTGAATGTAAAAACCAAAGACAGCAGCCAGTTTATTAAAATTGTTAGAAAGTAAGTGTAAATTATTATACCAAGAGCAAAAATTTTGCTCTTGGTATTAAAATTAAATTAAATATTATGAGACGATTAATACTAGTTTTGTTGCTCTTGATTCCTTTTCTTAATTGGGGGCAACCTTATTCAATTGACTGGGATGGTTCTACTAATGTATCACCTTGGGAAGAAGTAAAACAAACTTTTAATGTAACAACACAATTACCTTGTCAAGGAACACATTCTCTAAGGACTAGAGTAAGAGGAACTGAGGGATTTAGTACATCAGTTTTAAAGTCTCCTTTATTGTTTACTGCTACAGGAGGAGTGATAACTTTTTCATTTGACTATAAATGGTTGGTGTATAATAGTAATATGAATTCTCCAGTAGCCGGTCCTGCTAATCAAATAGACGCAAGATGGCAGTGGTCTAATTCTACATCGGGACCATGGTACACTTTTGAGACAATAGACAATATAAGTCATTCGCCTTCGACTAATTGTGCAACTAAGACTGCAACTTTTGCACCAAAGGCTGGAAAGTTATATGTAAGATTAATAGTTTCCAATACAAGTGCTGCTGGAGATAATTATTTCTATTTAGATAATATCTCTGTAGATCAAGGAACTCCGCCAACATGTTTTATGCCTGATGATGTTTACGTTACTAACAAAACAGATGTTGGATTTACTTTGAATTGGACTGCTACAAATTCAACATTGTTGGATCATGAGTTTGAAGTAAGAACAAGTGGTGCTCCTGGCAGTGGAACTGCCGGACTTGTAACAACAACACCTCCCGCTGGCCCCGTTGGGACAGCAACATCGGTTTCTATTACTGGGCTGTCGGCAAGTACAAATTATAAGGTTTACATCAGATCTAATTGTGATGCTACTGATAGTAGTTTTTGGATAGGTATAGATGTAACTACAATGTGTACGCCGCCAACTTCTACTATACCTACCACGTATAATGTTTGTGGTATTCAACCATTAAAAATGGAGGTTACAGGCGGTGGTGTTAGTTTTTGGTATAATGAAAATGATTCTTTAGTAGCACAAGCTACTAATAGTTATACTATAGATCCAGTTACTAAATCTGAAGTTTATAAGGTTTATAATGGTATCTTTGGAACACTTTTAGATACAATTGTAGCAGGTGCTGGTGTTACCTCGGCAACGGATGCAACTCCTTTTGCCGATACGAAGTCTCAAAAAATTCAATATATTTATTTAGCAGAAGAATTGACAGCAGCTGGGTTTAGCAGAGGGGTGATAAAGGCTTTCGGTTTTAAGGTAGGGACTAGTGGAGGAACACTGCAACGAGATAATTTTACGATTCATATGGGAGAAACCCAATTAGAAGAGTTTCCTGATGACAATAAATTTATTCCTACGAATAGATTAAAAGAAGTTAAAAATTTGGGGGATCAATTATTAGTGTCTAATGAGGTGAATATGTTTACATTGGATGCACCATTTATGTGGGATGGTGTTTCTAATATAGTTGTTCAAGTTACTTATAGTGATCTTACTGCCACAGCGGTACCCGCAGCAACTGCTAATATACTTAGTTCATTTGGAACATCTAATAGAACATTATATGTAAAGAATAGTGTTGATAATATGACCACCATAAAAGATAAAGTAACTGGCACGCGTTTAATTTATAGACCTAATGGTTATTTTGATGTAATTGAAGGTTGTTTTAATGAACCTAAGATAATAAATGTTAATTTTAAGGAAGCTCCAACTTTAGTGCTGTCTGACTCAATTATTAATAATTGTGCAAATCAGCCGCTTCCTAAAGTGTATGTTTTGTCTGGAGTTAGTGATTTTGATACTTATGAGTGGACTATAGAACCTGTAGATCCAAATGATCCAAATGATCCTGCGAACGATCCTACACATCCAAATCATCCTGATAATGCTGTGGCTGGAGATGAGAATGTTGGATGGACATTTAATCCAGTAAGTCCTATGACTTATCACTTAACAGTTAAGCAAAGTAATACTTTCCCGGGAGGAGAGGCATGTGTCAATTATGCAGAAGTAAAAGTTGAACTTCCTGCATCTCCAACAATGTTACAATTAGAAAATGATTATAGTCTTTGTTATAACGATATTCAAGAATTAAAAGTTGACAATTTTATTAATGAGACTCCAAATGAATATTTGTTTAATGGTAATACAACAGGTGTTACCTTAAATAATACGATAACAGGAGACGCAATTACAAATGATACAACATTGTTTTCTGAAGGCACGGGAAGTTTAAAATTGTCTTATGGTGCTCAGACTAATGCGACATTAGATTTTTCACCATCCATAAATATGAATAATCTTAAATCTATAGTAGTTGAATTCGATCATATTGCGGCATTGCAATCTGATTCTACAGGAGTTATGGATTATGGATATTTGGAGTATACTACTGATAACGGTACAACTTGGAAGCCGTTCTTAGAAGATGACTATACTGGTCTTGCAGATACAACTCTTACACAACCTAGTGGAACACAGGCAATGTTTTTTACAGCAACATCCTATGCAGATTGGAGCGGAATACAACAAACTGCTGTTCCAACTACAACGCCTTGGAAAACAGAAAAATTTGTTGTACCAGCTGATGAATTTACTGGAACAGGAACATTTAAAGTAAGATTCAGAATAGGAGCAGATGGTAATACTCAATTTCCAGGATGGTATATTGATAATGTTAAGATTAAACCAATAAGTAATTATCAAGTTACCTGGACGCCAATTGCTAATCTATATTATGATCAAAATGCAACTGTTCCTTATGACGGAACAATCAATACGGGTACAGTTTACCTAAAAGGTACTTCAAATTCTTTAAATGTACCTTATAATGTTGTGATTGAAAATCAATATGGTTGTAAAACAGAGAAGAATTTTACTGTTAGTATAGGTCTAAAAGAAGCTCCTGTCGTGAATGATATAGATAGTTGTGGTCCAATTGATGTTTCAACAACGAATTTTGGTAAAAACCCTAATGGAGTTTTAACGTATTACAATAGCCAAACTTCAACTTCACCAATTACTCAGATAACAAGTTCTGGTGTTTATTATGTTGAGCAAGAAATTTCAAAATGTAAATCTGCAAGAGTTCCATTTACAGTTGTAATTAACCCTGCAGCCCCTAATGCGGTTGCAACCCCAACTCAAAGCTTCTGTGGTTCTGCGACAGTTAATGATATTGCGTTTAATGCTGTTCAGGGATTCCAGATGAAATGGTACTTAACAGCAACAGGAGGTACGGCTTTAGCAAGTACAGCACCTATAAATAATGGAACGTATTATGGTGAGTTTACCAACGGAACTTGTACATCTGCTAGCAGAGTTGTGGTAAACGTAACTGTTGGTGCTACTCCAGCGGCAATATCTTTAAATGATGTATATATCTGTGGAACATCTACTATCGATGATATTAATGTTAATGCTGCTACAGGTGCAACAGTAAATTGGTACCAAAATATAGCTGATACTACTCCGTTAGCTAATACAACAGTCTTAACAACTGGAACCTATTATATTTCGCAAAAAATTGGAAATTGTGAATCAGCTAGAACAGCAGTAAATGTTTCAACAATCCAGAATTTATCAATGCCTACTGCAACGACTGTTCAGACTTTCTGTGGTAGTGGAACGGTAGGTGATTTAATGGCAACTGCTACAACTGCAGGAGCAAATGTAAACTGGTATGGTTATAGCACATCTGATACGCCTTTAGCAAGTAGTACAACATTAGTAACAGGGACTTATTATGTAGGTCAATCAATTGGGGATTGTGACTCTCCAAAACGTGCAGTAAGTGTAAGAATTTTAAGTGTAAATGAACCAGTGATAAATGCTATGGAGATTTGTGGAGATGCAACTGTCTCATCACTTCCGTTAAATCCTGCTCAGGGTATTAGTTATAAAGTTTACGCAACACCTTATATAGCTACTGAAATGGGGCAGAATGACGTTGTTACTACAGGAATTTACTATATTTCTAAAGTTGAAAACGGCTGTGAAACTGCGAGAGCAGCGGTGAATGTAACAGTGAATGCCAGACCAAATGCACCAACTGGTAACATTAATCAGTCATTCCCGGATTATGCGGAAGTTAAGGATTTAAAAACAAACGAAGCAAATGTAGTTTGGTTTGAATCGTATAACGATGCTGTTAACAATGTAAATCCATTATATCCTTCTACGCCATTGGTAAAAGATAAAGTTTACTACGGTGTGATAATCGGTACAGGGAATTGTCCAAGTTTACCATTAGCTGTAACAGTAAACATATTCTTAGGATTAAACGATTTAGATTTAGCATCATTGAAATACTATCCAAATCCAACCGATTCTGAATTGACCATTTCTTATAAAGAAGCAATCAAATCAATTGAGGTTTATGATTTGGCTGGAAAACAAGTTAAATCACAACAATTTGATTCAGATGAGGTAAGAATAAATGTTTCTACCTTAGCTGCCGGAACGTATATGGTAAAAGTTCATACCGATACAGGATCGCAGTTTATCAAGATTGTTAAAAAGTAATCTTTAAAATAAATAACAAGAAACGAGAGGTACAGCCTCTCGTTTTCTTTTTATATAATGTATCAAGTAAAAAAAACATACCATTCTTTTACAATTAATTTACGTGGTTCAATTAAAAATAACTTATTTTACTTTCAGATATACTTTTGAAGTCTTATTTTTGCTTATTGCCAATTTTAGAGATATTGGTGATTAATAGATATTCGTATTATGAAAGAGATTACTAAAGAAGTATATTTAAAATGGTATGAAAATATGCTGTTTTGGCGAAAATTTGAAGACAAGCTGGCAGCATTATACATTCAACAAAAAGTAAGAGGATTCTTACATCTATACAACGGGCAAGAAGCTGTTTTGGCAGGAGCGTTACACGCTATGGACTTGTCTAAAGATAAAATGATTACCGCTTACCGTAACCACGTACAGCCAATTGGTATGGGAGTTGATCCTAAACGAGTAATGGCGGAGCTTTTAGGAAAAGGAACCGGAACTTCTCAAGGTTTAGGAGGATCCATGCACATTTTCTCTAAAGAGCACGGTTTTTATGGTGGTCACGGAATCGTAGGAGCACAAATTCCTGTGGGAGCCGGAATGGCATTCGCAGAAAAATATTTAGAAACCGGCGGGGTGTCGTTGACCTATTTTGGTGATGGAGCTGCACGTCAGGGCTCTTTACATGAGGCTTTTAATATGGCAATGTTGTGGAAACTTCCTGTGGTATTCATTTGTGAAAATAACGGATACGCAATGGGCACTTCTGTAGAGCGTACGGCAAACCATACCGATGTTTGGAAATTAGGATTAGGCTACGAAATGCCTTCTTATGCAGTAGATGGAATGAATCCGGTGAAAGTTGCCGAAGCTATGTACGATGCCATTGAAAGAGCACGCAGAGGTGAAGGACCCACTTTCTTAGAAATGAAAACATACCGTTACCGCGGTCACTCAATGTCTGATGCACAGCATTACCGTACCAAAGACGAAGTGGAAGAATACAAAAAAATCGATCCAATTACTCAGGTTTTAGACGTAATCAAAGAAAACAATTGGGCAACCGATGAAGAAATTGAAACGATAGACAATCGTGTACGTGATCTGGTTTCAGAGTGTGAAAAATTCGCCGAAGAATCTCCGTATCCTGAAACAAACGTTATGTACGATGTAGTTTACGAACAAGAAAATTATCCGTTTATTCCTCATAAATTATAAAAAATGGCTGAAATTATTACAATGCCTCGTTTAAGCGATACTATGACAGAAGGTACCGTGGCATCTTGGTTAAAAAAAGTTGGTGATAAAATTTCTGAAGGAGATATATTAGCTGAAATCGAAACCGATAAAGCAACGATGGAATTTGAATCATTCTACTCAGGAACACTTTTGTATATCGGTGTTCAGGAAGGTGAAACAGCAGCTGTTGACAGTGTTTTGGCTATTATAGGAAAAGAAGGCGAAGAATATAAATCTTTGTTAGACGGATCTTCTTCTGAAGGGGAAAAAAAAGCATCTGAGAAAGAAGAAAAGCAAACAACATCTGATTCAAAAGACGATACATCTGATAAAGATGAAGTAAAACAAGAAGAAACCGCTACAGAAATTCCTGACAATGTTAACGTAGTTACCATGCCTCGTTTAAGTGATACGATGACCGAAGGAACGGTAGCGACCTGGTTAAAGAAAGTAGGCGATAAAGTTTCTGAAGGAGATATATTGGCTGAAATTGAAACCGATAAAGCAACGATGGAATTTGAATCATTCTATTCGGGAACCTTGTTGCACATTGGAATTCAAGAAGGAGGATCAGCTCCGGTTGATAGCGTATTAGCAATCATTGGACCTGAAGGAACAGATGTTTCCGGTATTTTGTCTGGTGGAGCCAAGCCGGCAACAAAATCCCAACCTAAAAAAGAAGAGACAACAGAAGATAAAAAAGAGTCAGATACAGAGAAAGGAACTGCTGTTAAAACAGAAAATTCTTCATCTGCAACAAATGATTCCAACAGAGTATTTGCATCGCCTTTGGCTAAAAAAATTGCACAAGATAAAGGAATCAATTTGTCAGATGTAAAAGGAACGGGTGAAAACGGACGTATCGTTAAAAGCGATGTGGAAAACTTTACACCAACTGCAAAAACTGCTGTTACACAAACTAAAACAGAAGCTGTAAAAGCACCAGCTCAGGTTTTTGTTCCGGCGGGAGAAACACGTGCAGAAGAAGTGAAAAACTCGCAAATGCGTAAAACCATTGCACGCAGATTGGCAGAATCTAAATTTACTGCTCCGCATTACTATTTAACAGTTGAATTAAATATGGACAATGCCATCGAAGCGCGTAAAACCATCAATTCAATGCCTGATACCAAAGTGTCATTTAACGATATGGTGGTGAAAGCATGTGCTATGGCGTTGAAAAAACATCCGCAGGTAAATTCAACTTGGACCGATGCAGCAACAATAATCAACCACCATGTAAATGTGGGGGTGGCAGTAGCTGTTGAAGACGGATTGGTTGTGCCGGTGGTTAATCATACCGATTTATTGACTTTGTCGCAAATTGGTACAGCGGTTAAAGATTTGGCAACAAAAGCCCGTAACAAAAAATTGCAGCCTAAAGAAATGGAAGGTTCTACCTTTACCGTTTCTAACTTAGGAATGTTTGGTATTGAAGAATTCACTTCGATTATCAACCAACCTAATTCGGCAATTTTATCAGTAGGAGCCATTATTGAAAAACCGGTGGTGAAAAACGGACAAATCGTTGTAGGAAATACGATGAAAGTTACGTTGGCATGTGACCACAGAACGGTTGACGGTGCTACAGGAGCGGAGTTTTTACAAACTTTGAAACATTATATTGAAAATCCTGTGACAATGCTTGCATAAACACAGAAGATTATTTTATATCAACCCGTTTTTGATTCTTTCAGGAACGGGTTTTTTTGTATTTTTGTTTAAAACAGAAAATAATGAGAAAAATACTTCTTTTGGCAGCTATGTCACTGGTTGCGTGCAAATCGGTTCAAAATATAGATGTTTCAGATTACCAGGTTAAAGAGGCAGATGTTGCCAAAACGTTGCAATATCTGGCGTCAGACGAATTAGAAGGCAGAGATTCGGGAAGTGAAGGAATCGAAAAAGCAGCACTGTATTTGCAAAATCAGTTTAAAGAAAACGGAATAAAACCGTATTTCTCTACTTATTTCGATACACTTTCAAACTATAAAGACGTTTCATACAACGTGGTGGGATATATTGAAGGAAAAGATAAAAAGTTAAAAAACGAATTTGTCATTCTTGGTGCACATTACGATCACATTGGTATTACAGAAAAAGGTTTTGAAGGCGATTTTATCAACAACGGAGCCAATGACAATGCCTCGGGAACTACGGTTTTAAGTGAAGTTGCAAAATATTTGGGTAAAATTAAAAACAATAAACGTTCTGTTTTAATAGTGTATTTTTCGGCTGAAGAGAAAGGTTTGTTAGGCTCTAAACATTTAGCTGAAAAATTAAAAAATCAAGGAATAAATGTGTACACCATGCTTAATTTTGAAATGGTGGGTGTGCCTATGAAATACGATTTTGATGTGTTTATAACAGGATATGATTTTTCCAATATGATGGCTAAATTAAACGAATATGCCGGAAGTAATTTGGTCGGAAAATCAGATATGGCAGAGAAATATGATTTGTTTAAAGCCTCGGATAATTATCCGTTTTACAAACAATTCGGAATTCCGTCACATACCGTTTCTGCCTTTGATTTTTCAAATTTTGAATATTATCATCATCCAAAAGATGAATTTCAAGTAATGGATACACAGTTTATGACAAACATTGCTCAAAAAATGTTACCGGTGGTAACTAAAATGATTAATGCAGAAACAAGAGAAATAAAGGTGAATTAATGTAAATATTGACTGATGTTCTATGTTTCGTCAGCTAAAGCGTGTCGAGAACATCAGTATTAATTTTAAATCATAAAATATCTAAATTACTAAAATTGAAAACCATAATAATAACGGGAACAAGCCGGGGAATAGGAGCAGAGCTGGTAAAGCAATTCGTTGCCGAAGGGCATCAGGTAATAGCTGTTTCCCGCAAAGCGAATCCTGAATTTGAATCATTGAAAAATGTTTTTTTTAAATCGGTCGATTTAAGTAACGAAGCAGGATTAATACATTTTTCAAACCAAGTGAAAGCAGAATTTAATTCGGTTGACATACTTATTCACAATGCGGGAACTATAGTAAATAAGCCGTTTGCGGAGATTTCGGCTGCTGAATTTGAATATGTTTACAAAGTAAACGTTTTTGGTGTAGCCGCTTTAAACCGTGTGATTTTACCGTTGATGAATGCCGGCAGCCATGTGCTGACAATTAGCAGTATGGGCGGTATTCAGGGCAGTATGAAGTTTCCGGGCTTGGCAGCATACAGTTCCAGTAAAGGGGCGGTAATTACGCTTTCTGAATTGTTGGCAGAAGAATACAAAGATCAAGGTATTGCGTTTAATGTTCTGGCACTGGGTGCGGTGCAAACCGAAATGCTTCAGGAAGCATTTCCAGGTTATCAGGCACCCATTAATCCGTTAGAAATGGCTACTTATATCAAAGATTTTGCCCTAACCGGCAATAAATTTTTCAACGGAAAAGTATTGCAAGTTTCATCAACCACACCGTAATTGAAAGAAGTTTTAGCAAAATATATTCCCGAAAATGCTGTTGATGCTGTTTTTGAGTTGATTAAGGCGTATCGAATTCATTTTAAAATTGTAAATGAACGGGTAACCCGTCATGGTGATTATCGGAAAAATCCAGACGGATCGCATCAAATTACAGTCAATGCCACGCTAAACAGCTATCGGTTTTTAATTACAACCATACACGAAATCGCACATTTGGTGGCGTTTCAAAAATACGGACGCAATATTAAACCACACGGCATTGAATGGAAACAGACCTTTCGGTTGTTGATGTTGCCTTTTATCAATCCGTTGGTCTTTCCGAATGAGCTGCTGCCTTTTTTGGCAAATCATTTTAAAAACCCTGCGGCAAGTAGCGATACCGATGCTATTTTGTCTATGCAGCTCAAAAAGTACGACGGACCCACATATAAAGTTTTTGTAGATGAATTGCCTTTGGGCAGCTTGTTTAAAATTGAAAACGGACGTGTTTTTAAAAAAGGAAAGTTACGAGTAAAACTTTTTGAATGCACCGATGTAAGAAATAACAAAGTATATTTGTTTAAACCTAATATACAGGTTGAGCTTTTGAATACACACACAAATGAATAAAAATTATTACGCAATTATAATGGCAGGCGGCGTTGGTTCGCGTTTTTGGCCGGTTAGTACGCCCGAATTCCCCAAACAGTTTCACGATATGCTGGGAACGGGAGAAACATTGGTTCAAAAAACTTTTGCACGGTTGAGCCAGTTGATTCCTAAAGAAAATATTTTAATACTTACCAACGATAAATACCGCGATATTTTAAAAGAACAGTTGCCCGCAATTACCGATGAGCAGATTGTTTTAGAGCCCGATATGCGCAATACAGCACCATGTATTTTATATGCCTCAATGAAGGTTAAAAAGCAAAATCCCAATGCGGTAATGATTGTGGCTCCGTCTGATCACTGGATTGAAGACGAAGTGCAGTTTGTAGCTAATTTACAGCGTTCGTTTGATATTTGTGAACACGATAACGTATTGATGACCTTGGGAATTTTACCCACTTTTCCAAATACCGGATATGGTTACATTGAATACGATAAATTAGATTCCCGTCAGGTAAAAAAAGTAGTACAGTTTCGAGAAAAACCCGATTATCAAACAGCGAAAAAATTTATACAGCGCAGAAACTTTCTTTGGAATTCAGGTATTTTTATTTGGAGTGTGACTTCAATATTAAACGCATTTGAAAAATTTCAGCCCGAAATGTATCAGTTATTCAACAACGGATATGATACGTTTAATACCGAATTAGAAAAACAATTCATTGCAGTAAATTATCACAAGGCTGATAACATTTCGATTGATTACGCGGTAATGGAAAAAGCAAATAATGTCTTTGTATTGCCGGCTACATTTGATTGGAACGATTTGGGAACCTGGGGATCATTATATGATAAATTACCGAAAGACGATTGTGAAAATGCTATGATAAACGGTAATTTGGTAGTTGAAAACGCTACAAACAATATCATTAGAACCAATCCCGGAAAGTTAGTTGTTATTGGAGGTTTAGAAGATTATATTATTGTAGATAAAGACAATGTGTTATTGATTTATCCTAAAAAGAAAGAACAGGAAATCAAACAAATTGTCGCAAAAATAAATGCAAAAACTCCGGATTAAAGTTCGGAGTTTTCATATCCTATCAGTCAATTCCTTAAAAACAGCTTTCAGATAATTCTTGCTTTCATTTGAAAAAGGTAATGTAGCATCATTAATTAATTCTTTCAAAGCAAGATGTTTAATTTTCTGTTCATCTTCTGTTGAAATTGTTGCGTCGGGATGTTTTTCTTGTAACAACTTATCTAATTCGTATAACGCTTTTGAATGAATCCGCTGGTAATTATTGTACTCAAACAACAGGGAACTGTAAAGAAAATCAACATCGATATATTCTAATTGAATATTTTGCAGGTTAAGTGGAACAATGGTTTCGGTTACATCAAAAGATTGTCGTGTGGCAACATTTACATTGTTCATATTCTCAACTTCAGTCTGGTGCTGCTTATGGAATTCATGCAAAGCATCGATGTATTGTTGTTTGGTCCATTCTTTGGTTTTAACTTTTAACTTGTAGCCGTTAACCAATTCACCAAAACCTAATTTAATCAGATCTTTTTCTATGGAACTTTTAAAGAATGAAAACATAATTCAGTTATTTGTTTGTGTGAAATTTTCTAATTTCTTTCAGTAATTCAGACGAATACACAAAATCAACAATGTCTTCGTTATCAGTTTGCATAATTTCTATGCTGTTGCCTTCCCACACCAGTTCGCCGTCTTTTAAGAAAACAATATGTTCGCCAATTTGCAATACCGAGTTCATATCGTGGGTATTAATTACCGTTGTAATGTTGTATTCATGGGTGATTTCCTGAATCAATTCATCAATTACGATCGATGTTTTAGGATCTAATCCCGAGTTGGGTTCGTCGCAAAACAAATATTTGGGATTGTTAACAATAGCACGTGCAATTGCCACCCGTTTTTGCATACCGCCCGAGATTTCAGAGGGCATTTTTTTATTGGCATCGATCAATTTCACCCGGTCGATTACTTCCTGTACCCGGTCTTTTATTTCAGCATTTGTTTTGTTAGTGAACATTTTTAAAGGGAAACCAATGTTTTCTTCCACATTCATAGAATCAAACAGGGCACTGCCCTGGAAAACCATTCCCATTTCAGTTCTTAAATTACGTTTCTCATTGGGATCTAACGCAGCAAAATCTTTTCCGTCAAACAAAATTTGACCGCTGTCGGGTTCGTGTACGCCCAACAATGTTTTAAGCATTACGGTTTTACCTGAACCAGACTGACCTATAATCAAGTTGGTTTTTCCGGGCTCGTAAGTGGTCGAAATGCCTTTTAAAACCTCTTTTCCGTCAAAAGACTTTTTTAAGTTTTTTACTTCTATCATTAGGTTAACAGTATTTGGGTTAAAACATAATTGCAGACAATGATGGCAACCGATGTCCACACGAATGATTTGGTAGATGCTTTACCAACTTCCAGCGCACCGCCTTCCATATAATATCCATAAAAAGAAGGCACAGTTGCCAGAATAAATCCAAAAACAGCTGTTTTTATAAAAGCATATACAATGTGAAACGGCGTAAAATCGTCTTGCAGTCCTTTGATAAATTCTTCAGGAGCCAGATATCCGCCAAAAGATCCGGCAACATATCCTCCTAAAATTCCTATAAACATGCTTAGTGCAATCACAAACGGATAGGTGATAGAAGCGATTAATTTAGGGAAAACCAGATAATTTAAAGGATTGATGCCCATTACTTCCAGCGCGTCAATTTGTTCGGTCACCCGCATGGTTCCAATACTTGATGTGATATATGAGCCCATACGTCCCGCCATAATAATAGAAATAAACGTAGGCGAGAATTCTAAGATGATCGATTGACGTGCCGTAAAACCAATTAAATATTTAGGAATAATAGGGTTGTTTAAGTTTAAAGCCGTTTGTATGGTAACAACCGCTCCAATGAAAAACGATAAAAAAGCTACAATGCCTAGTGAACCAATAATTAATTCATCGATTTCTTTAAAAATAAGATTTTTCATAAGACGCCATTTTGTTGGACGACGAAAAATTTCGCCCAGCATAATGAAGTACTTTCCAATGTTGCTTAACATTTTAATCATAACATCGTTTTAATGTGCTAAATTACCAAATAAATTTTATTTTGATTTGATAATACTATAAAGTTATAGCTTAAAAATGTATTTTTGACTTGCTCTAATAAAATCACTATGAAACAAATTTCTATAATTGTTCCGGTTTATAATGAAGAAGCAAGCATTGATGTGTTTTTTGAAGAATTTCTGAAGTTTCAGGCTCTTTCTTTAAAAAAAAATTACCACGCCAATGTGTTGTTTATAGATGACGGAAGCAAAGACAAAACAGCAGTTATTTTACAACGTTTGGTTAAAGAGAACAACAATTGCAGTGCTTTGTTTTTTTCGAGAAACTTTGGAAAGGAAGCCGCTTTATTTGCCGGGCTGGAACATTCAACAGGAGATTTAGTGGTGCCAATGGATGTAGATTTACAAGATCCGTTTGAGTTGATTTTTGAAATGATTGATGCGTATGAAAATGGGGCAGAAGTGGTTTTGGCAAGAAGATCAGACCGGGGGAGCGATACGTTTTTAAAACGTTTTTCGGCACAGTGGTTTTACAGGCTGAACAATAAAATGTCTGCTTTAAAATTAGAGGAAAATGTCGGCGATTTCAGGTTAATGACCCGTCAGGTAGTCGATGAGATTGTTCATCTGCAAGAAAATCAGTTGTTTATGAAAGGGTTGATGAGTTGGGTGGGATTTGAAACAGCCGTTGTTAATTACACACGTCCTAACAGAATGCAGGGGAAAACCAAGTTCAACTACTTAAAATTATGGAATCTAGCCGTTCAGGGAATCACTTCTTTTTCTACCTTACCCTTAAAAGTATGGACGTATTTTGGCAGCATCATTGCATTCATCTCTTTTTTATACGGATTGAAGATTATTGTTGAAAAGCTGTTCTTCGGTATCAGTGCATCGGGTTATGCTTCGTTAATGGTAGCGATTTTGTTTTTTGGCGGTGTACAGCTAATAGGTATTGGTGTATTGGGCGAATATTTAGGCAGAACGTATTTAGAAACCAAACGCAGACCAAAATATATTATTAAAAAGAAAATGAAAAATACTAACGAATAATGAAAAATACTATAGATTTCTTTCATCGTAGAATCAATAAATTACTGCAAATCATTGTGGAGAACAAGACTTTTATTTTTTTATTGATCTTTATTTCTATTTTATATGCACTTCCGCTGATTTTAGCAAATACCTACTATGTTGATGATCTTAATAGAACAGTAGCTGGTTACAATTGGAATCACGATGGCAGATATATCAGTTCTGTTATTATGCATATTTTGTCTTTTCAGTCTGGTGTGGTGTTTAGTCTGTATCCGTTTTCAATGATGATAGGTTCGGTTCTATTATCGCTTTCCGGATTAATCGTTATTTATTCCTTGGGAGTTCGCAATAAAACTATTTTATTTGTCGGAAGTTTATTATTAACCACTTGTCCGTTTCTATTAGAAATTCTGGCATACCGATTTGATTCCATTCCGATAAGCTTGTCTGTTTTGTTTATTACGCTTCCGTTTTTGTTTTTCGACAAAAGAAAACATTTCTTCATAGCTTCAGTTCTAGGCATCTTCCTTTCTTTGGGATTGTACCAGACAACAGCTATGTCTTATTGTATTATTATTTGTCTTTTTCTCATCAAAGATGTTTGGAACGAACAATATAAAAAAGGACTTTTTACTATATTGTGGTCGGCAATTGCCTTTCTTGCAGCATTTTTTATTTATAAAGTTGTCTTGGATTTTCTGGATCTGGAATTGCTTCAAGACCGAAGAGGCGATTTTATTTTTAAAGATGCCAATCTTTTTCAGTTGCTCAAAGACCGTTATCACGGAATGATTGATTTGGTTAAGTTGTTGTTTAAATCTTCTTATAAATCAGTGTTTCTGATATTGTTGGTTTTAAATACCATCAGCCTGGTAATTTATTTCAGAACAAATGTTAAAACCATTGTCAATAAACAACTTCCTTTAAAGCTGTTATTTGTAGTATTAATCATCTTTTGTGTTGCAATATTTACTGCGGGCGTCAATATGTTTGTTTACGAACCACGCTGGGTGCCAAGAGCTATGATAGGTTGGGGTTTTGCTATGTATTTACTTTTTTTTCCGCTTTTGCTCAACAAAAATTACAGAAACTTAATTTTAAGCTTCGCTCTGATTCCTTTTGTGTTTTATTCATTTTTACTGTCTTCTCAATTAGGAATTTATTTGAAAAATCAAGATGATTTTTCAGACTATATCATCAATCTTGTTTCTCCGAAATTATTGGAACACGATCGGATAAAAGTCATCATAAAAGGAACTAATAAAACCGCTCACAGAAACATTACGGTTAACTATAATACTATGCCGATTATTTACAAATTGGCACCTATTTATGAAAACAACGATTGGGGATGGGGAATTATCCGTCTCAATAAATTTGACAATATCTCAAGTATATATATCGGAGGAGAGGAAAGAAATGAAATTTTAAAAAATATTGCTGAATATCCAATTGCAGATCGAAATATTTATTACACTTTGAGAATAAAAGGCGATATAGCTATCATTGATTTTGAAAGGGGAGAAGAATAACTAAAACACCTTCTCTCGTATCTTTTTCCAGCGGTATTTTCGTATAAATTCAGCTTGTTCTTTGGTAACTAATAAAGTTTTTTTAGTTTGTTTTGCTTTAAAAAATCCTTTTAAATAGTCAATAAAAAGTAAAGGTTTGCCTTTGCGTAAAGCCAGTTTTAAACCGGCAATGGTTGTAATAAGAAAACCGTAGCCCAAAGTGTAAAAAGCTTCACCTTGGTTGTATCGAGCTGATTGATCGTAAGTGGCACCTGTTGGTTTTAAATGTTTTACTTTTAAATCGGGCAGGGTAACAACTTCCCAATGATAGTATTTGCAAAGCAATTCATCAACGGTGTCCCACCCCATAGCGGGTTTTAATCCGCCAATTTGTTCGAAACATTCTTTTCTATAAGCTTTAAAAGCACCGCGAATATGATCTTTATCGGTTAAATTCTCTAAAATCCATTCTCCGTTTTTTTCGATATAAGCGAAACCACCTGCCATTCCAATTTTGGCATCAGACTTAAAAACGTCAACAATCCGTTCAAAATAATTGTTGGGTAAGATTAAATCGGCATCTAATTTTATAATAACATCAAAGGTGTTGTTTAGTGTTTCAAATCCTTTCTCAAAAGCACGAATAACCTTGCTTCCCGGGAAATGTTTATTTTCTGATGAATTATAAATCGAAGAAATCCACGGATGTTTAACTACATATTCATCAATAATTTGCTGGGTATCATCAGTAGAATTATCGTTTACCACCACTACTTGTTTGGGCAAATGCGTTTGTGAGGCAATAGAAGCCAATGTTTTACCAATAAAAGCTTCTTCATTGTATGTGGGAATAACGCAGCAAATCTTCATATTAAATCTTTTCAGCCAAAATCAAATAATAACGTGGAGTAAATCTTCTCAATAACGGACGAATGCCCAATTTATTTACCGTGTGTGCCCATTTTTTGCGTGCGGTAATTTTATAACCACATTTTTCAATTAGCCAGTCCAGTTGCCAATCTTCAAATTCGTGATAATGACGGTCGCGCAAATCAGTTTTACTTTGGTAGGCGGGTGAAAACCACAAGCGTAACGGAACCGAAACAACTATTTTTTTTGCCTTACAACTTTTTAATACCGTGTACGGATTTAACAAATGCTCAAAAATTTCAAAGGCAGTTAATACTTCGTAATCGGTTTGGTTTAAAATGGTTTGGTCATCGTCTAAATCTTCGCCCGACGTGTTTACCACATTGTATCCTTCAGCCTTCATTAATCGCGACAACGGATTTTCAACACCCAAATCTAAAATTCGATCATTTTTAGGAATGTGTTGGTTTAGAAAATCCATTGTAATGTTAAAACGTTGTTTAGGATAACTTTTCTCGTACATCATTGAAAATTTAGATTTGTAAAAGTAATTAAAATCAATTTAAAGATTAACGGTTATATTTGTAAAAATAACTAGAATGGATACCCGCTTTTCAAGCAAACAAGCTTTATGGTTTACGCTGATCAACTATTTTGGCGTGCTTATTGGCACGGTTTCCACGCTTTTTATCTATCCGTACGACAAAGATTTGCTGGGAATCATTCGTTTTATCGATGGTTTTGCACAGATACTTTATCCCATTATGGTGCTGGGGGCATCTACCGCCTTGTTGAACTTTCAGCCAAAATTGAATGATTTACTGCAACGGAAATTATTTTCATACAGCCTTATTTCTATTTTGGGGATGATTTTTTTCTCTGCCATTGGAGTAAGCATTGTTTATTGGTTTGATTGGCTTGAAAACAAACAATATTTTATTTATGGCTTTGTTATTGCTGTTTGCTTGGCGTATGTTGACTTGTTTAAACGACAAGCAACTAACCTTCAAAAATTAGCTGTACCTACGTTCTATGAAAAAGTAATTCCAAAAATATTTTTGCCTTTAGTCTTTGTTTTGATACTGTATTACAATGTTTCTGAGACAAGAGGATTAATCTTTTATGCCTTATCATTTACACTAATGTTGATTTTGGTAGCGAGTTATTTATTTAGGCATTTTAAACCGGCGTACAGTTTGAATTTTACCGATTTATTCCATGAAATCTCTAAAAAACAATACTATCAGTACAGCTTGTATGCTTTTTGTGCCAGTTTAGGATCGTTTTTTGCCTTTAGGATTGATTCGGTAATGATTCCCCAGTTCATATCCAATACAGCAAATGGAGATTTTAATATAGGTGTAAACCTTGCCAATGCACTAATGATTCCTGCCACCGGCGTATTTGCCTTATACAGTCCGTTGATATCAGATTCGCTAAAAAAAAATGATTTATCGGTATTAAAAATCAAATATACCGAAGTTGCCAAAAACCTGTTTTTTATTGGTATAGTGCTTTACGGATGTGTGCTTTTAGGAATGCGTGGTTTGTTTGAACTGTTACCCACAGCAGATAAATTAGTTCCTGTTTTGCCGGTATTGTATATTTTGGGTGGAAATGTGGTACTGAATATGGCAACCGGTTTTAATACCGAAATTATTGCCTATTCAAAATTTTACCGTTTTAATTTAATAGCTATTTTATTATTAGCCCTTTTAAATATTGGGTTGAATTATTATGTTTTAACACAGACAACCTTAGGTATAATTGGTGTGGCGTATGCATCGTTTTTTGCCATGCTGGCTTTTAATACCAGCAAAATGTGGTTTATTTATAAAAAGTTTGGCTTGCTGCCAATGAATAGTAATTATTTCAAAACCATTTTAAGCAGCGTTTTTTTATTGATGCTTTCATTTGTTTTGCCTTTATCTGTTTTTGGAAAGTTTGATTTTATTACTCGTTGCAGTTTTTTTACCATTACCTTGTTTTTATTGATTTATAAAGCAGGCTGGGTGCCTGAATTAAATAAGAATATAGAAAAACTTAAAAATAAAATTTCTAAAGATTAAAAAAAAGCATATTTTTGATATTCTTAAAAATTGCATTATGGATAACAAAACAGTTTCAATCGTTTCTTACATCACCATTATTGGGTGGTTAATTGCCTATTTAGTAGGAAAAGACAAGTTAGATGCTTTATCTAAATATCATTTGCGCCAATCATTAGGTTTAGCAATTGTGGTTTTTATTTTTGGTATTGTAATCAATATCTTAGTAGCCATTTCACCGTTTTTAGGAATGTTGGGTATTGTTAATATTGCATTTCTTATTTTGATGATTATAGGTATTATTAATGCCAACAATGCAGAAATGAAACCATTACCGGTAATAGGAAAATATTTTGAAGATAAATTTTCTTTTATAGGATAATTCAAAAAGCTGTCTGTTAAGGCAGCTTTTTTAGTGCTATTTTATATAAATATGTTCCGTCGTTTGTAACAAATTTCCTAAATTCGTACCCACTATAAAAATATTCAAAACTATAAATATGTTTCGATTAAAATTAAAACCATTATTTGCGGCAGTATTAATTGCATTAGCAGCAACTTCAAATGCATCGGCACAAGATGATTTAATCAATAAAGTAAAATCAAATCAAAGTGCTAACAGTAAAGACCATTTTACATTTACCGATGTAATTAATTTAGAAAATACTTCTATTAAAGATCAAGGTTCATCGGGCACTTGCTGGAGTTATTCAGGAAACTCGTTCATTGAATCTGAAATGATCCGTATGGGTAAAAAACCGGTTGAGCTGGCACAAATCTTCACAGCACGTAATGCATACATCGAAAAAGGAAAAATGTATGTAAAAATGCACGGTGCGGTTACGTTGGGCGAAGGCGGTGCGTTTCACGATGTAATGAATATGTACAAAAAATACGGTACGGTTCCAAGAAGTGTTTATACCGGTTTACAGGAAGGACAAACACGTAACAATTTTTCTGAAATGTCTAAAATGACCGAATCTGTTTTAGCGGCGGTTATTAAAAATGATAAATTGTCTGAAAACTGGTTAAAAGCTTATACAGCTGTTATTGATACGTATTTAGGCGAAGCTCCGACAGAATTTATGTATGAGGGTAAAAAATATACGCCTAAAACGTTTGCAGACCAAGTGGTAGGAATTAATCCTGATGATTATGTAGAAATTTCTTCTTTCCAGGAATATCCTTGGTACACTAAATTCACTTTATTAGTTCCTGATAACTGGGCGTTTGACCAGGTTTGGAATGTTAAACAAGACGAATTGGTTGAAATTGTTGACAATGCTTTAAAGAACGGATATACTGTTGCTTGGGGAGGAGATGTTTCTGAAAAAGGTTTTAGTTGGAAAAACGGTGTAGCTTACATTCCTGAAATTGATTTTACACAAATGACCGCAGAACAAAAGGCAGAGATGTTTAACGGACCAAAACCAGAGAAAAAGGTTACCGATGCGGATCGTCAAAAAGCGTTTGACAACTACGAAACAACCGATGACCACGGAATGCACATTATAGGGATTGCTAAAGACCAAAACGGTAAAGAATACTACATTGTTAAAAACTCTTGGGGATTATCAAACGATTATAAAGGGTATATGTATATGACTAAAGAATTTATGAAATACAAAGCAACCGATATTATGGTTCACAAAAACGCTTTACCAAAAAATATAGCTAAAAAATTAGCGATATAAAAACATAAATATTTTGTAAAGAGAGATGCCCTAAAGCATCTCTTTTTTATTTTTGTAGAAAAACAAAGTTATGTTAAAGGATTCATTAAACATAGTAAACGATACCTTGTCGCTGGCAGCAGAAAAAGAAGAAATTCTAAATGCTGCAAAGCCGGAAAATGTAAAAGAAGGAATAATAGAACGTATGGAATCATTTTCTGACATGGTAGAGAAAACTATTGTGAGATTTTTAGATGCTATACCAGCTATTGTTGCAGCTACCATCGGATTAATAGTAGGTTTGTTAATTATTAGGTTTTTGTTAAAAATAATCCACAAACGTTTTGAAAAACGAAATGTAGACTTGTCTCTTAGAGATTTTTTAATGTCGATCATCAAGTTTATACTTTATGCTTTATTGCTTTTAACTATTGCAGGAAATTTAGGTTTTAAAACCACAGCAATTTTAGGAGCATTATCTGGTTTAGTCCTGGCGGCAGGTTTAGCTTTACAAGGATCATTATCAAATTTTGCAGGCGGTGTCTTGATATTATTGTTTCGTCCGTTTGATGTAGGTGATTATATCGAAAATTCTGCGGGAACCGAAGGCACTGTTGAGAAAATAGACTTGCTTTACACGACATTAAATGCATCAAACGGTATCAAAATATTTAGTCCAAACGGAACATTAGCAAATTCTGTAATTCGTAATTTTTCAAAAATATCAAAACGCAGAATAGAATTCTTTTTAACGGTTAGTTATGCCGATAATATTCAGAGTATACAACAGGTGATAGAAGATAAGTTAGCTGCCGATAAACGTGTGTTAAAAGAACCGAAACCGCAGATTTTTGTAAAAGAACTAGCTTCAAACGGAGTGGTTTTAACGATTCAGGTTTGGGCATCTAAAACCAATTACGGGTCATTAAACTTTGAAATACAAGACGAAATTAAAAAAGCCATTTACGAAGGAGGGTTTAACAATCCTTTTGCGGCTACACCAATTCGGATAATTAACGAAACACCTGAGAAATAATAACTGTCCGAAAATATCTTGATAAAAAGAGTTTTCGGACGACATTTTTAAATTTTTCCTTCCCATTCGTTAAAAAACTGATTTAAAAAACCTTCCATATATTGGTGACGGTTTTCTGCCAGTTGTTTCCCGGTTTGGGTATTCATTAAGTCTTTTAAAAGCAATAATTTTTCGTAAAAGTGGTTAATGGTGGTGCCTTTATGATTTTTGTATTCTTCTTTGGTCATTTTTAATTTTGGTGGAATTTCAGGATTGTGTAAAGGGTTGTTTTTAAATCCACCATAATTAAACGTGCGTGCAATGCCAATAGCTCCAATAGCATCTAACCGGTCGGCATCTTGTACGATTTCTAATTCTTTTGAATGAAACGTTCTGTTGAAATTACCGCCTTTAAACGAAATGTTTTCAATAATCAAAACCACGTGCTTTTTTACCTCTTCATCAATCCCTATGGAAGTCATCAACTCATAAGCCCTTTTAGGTCCAATAGTTTCATCGCCGTTATGAAATTTACTATCGGCAATATCGTGTAGCAAAGCACCTAAAAGCACAATTTGTTCATTACCTTCTTCGGTTTTTAAAAGATTCAACGCATTTTTATACACCCGTTCAATGTGAAACCAGTCGTGACCGGCTTCGGCGCCTTCTAATTCTTTTTTAACGAAAGTTATGGTTTGATCTATGTAATTCATATTTATTATTGGACTTTGATTTTTAATTTCAGATGCAATATATTAAACGACATGCTTGTCATACTGAACTTGTTTCAGTATCTCACAAGATACTAAGCGTTTCTAAAGTAGGATTCTTCAATTTTATTAGATTTAATTTCCATTCTTTTTTCCAATTTTTCAACTGTTTCTCTCTGGAAATTGCTTTATTAATATCTTCAAACGTTTCATAATATATTAAAATCAGTTACATTGTATTTAGTTGTAAAAACAGAACCAATCTTATCATTATGCTCTGAAACTCTCTTGTTTAAATCATTTGTAACTCCGATATAAAATGTTGTACGATATACATTAGCTAGTATATAAATGTAATATAGATTCATAAAACACACATTTATTATGCGACCCTGACCCGAGCTTGCGAACAGAACGAAGTTAAACAAGTTCAGAGTGACACACGATTTACCAAAGATTAAAAAAGCCGATATTTCTATCGGCTTTAAATTATTTTACAATTGCTGGTGTTACCCATTTAAAAATATGTGATTCGTCTGAAATTTTCATACGGTCGGCTAATTTTGCCATACGGTCTGGTAATTTCATCAGATAATCGCGTGCTTTTTCGGCTTCATCGGTTAGGTTGTTGATTTTATCAATTTCCCAACGCTTAATCAGCTTGTTTAAAATATCTACATAATCCATAGAGGTATAAACGCCGATACGTTGAGCCGATTCAGAAAAATGATGGAACGCATCGCCAATTGCACCGCCCGATTCACGGATTAAATTAGCCGGCATGGTAATTTTTTTCTTCATCATATAATGAAAAGCTTTCATCATTTCTGACGGATCTACTTTAAAGATACGTTCAACAAATTCTGAATATGCGTGGTGGTGACGCATTTCGTCTCCGGCAATAATTCTGCAAATTTTTGACAATTTGTGATCTCCGTATTTTTTTGCCAATTGTGCCACGCGGTTGTGTGAAACATACGTAGCCAATTCTTGAAAACTGGTAAATACAAAGTTTTTATAAGGATCGCGGTCGGTACCCGGATCAAAACCATCGTTAATTAAATGTTGTGTTGTAATTTCAACTTCGCGCATATTTATACGCCCCGACAGGTACAAATATTTGTTTAACAAGTCACCATGACGGTTTTCTTCACCCGTCCACTGGCGGATCCATTTAGCCCATCCGTTTCCGTCTCCATCTTCACCTCCTCTTTGGTCAACACCTTCTACGTCCATTAGCCAAGATTCATACGTTGGTAAAGCTTCTTCGGTAATGGTGTCGCCTACTAAAACCACCCAGAAATCATAAGGTAATTCTTTGGCATAAGCTTGTAGTTCACGAACGTCTTCTAAAAAATTTTCGCTGCGTGAATCGGGTAACATGTCAGAAGGCTGCCAGATCTTTTCTACAGGAATTAAATAATTCTGTACAAAAGTATCAATGTTCTTTTCCAGGAACTGCATTACTTCTAATCGTACATTTTGAATAGACATCTTTTTTTATATTTAAACAACTTTTAGTTGCGTTTATTTAATTGAAGAAACAATAACTTGTTCTGTTTTTTCGAATAACGTTTTAAAATCGTAATCAGAAACTTTCATTGCTTCGTGTACTTCTAAGGTAATGGTGCTTCCTAATCCCATTGGAAACATCCCGAATCGGAACATCTTCCACGAATTGTTAATGGTCAACGGAACAACGTATGCATCGGGAGCAAATTTACAAAGCATTTTTACACCGTTTTCAGAAAAACGTTTGGGTTTTCCGTTTTTTGATCGGGTTCCTTCCGGAAAAATAACTGCCGATCTGTGGTGTTTTTGTATATATTCTCCTAAACCTTTAATTGTTGGCAGTGCTTGTTTTGGATCGTTTCTGTCAATTAAAACCGAACCACCGTGTTTTAAGTTGTACGATACACTTGGTATCCCTTTACCCAATTCTTTTTTACTTACAAATTTTGGATGTGTTGCCCGCAAAAACCATATAATCGATACAATATCAAACATTGATTGGTGGTTTGATACATAAATAATGGGTTTGTCTAACGGCAACTTTTCGCGACCTTTTACTGAAAAGGTTGTACCTAAAATATTTGCACTGCGCATTAAAAACCATTGTAAAACATCTACGCTTTTTTTATGTGCCTGATATCCAAACAAATTCAAACAAATCCATTGTATCGGATGAAAAAGTAATAAGCTCACGCTCAAGAACAAATAATATACAATACTTACAGGATAAGATAAGATTTTGTGCACTTTATGTAATTTATGTACAAATATACGACAAATAAAAAAATCCACCGAGAAACAGTGGATTTTTCTATAAATTACATTAAAAGATTAACAATGTTCGTTGTAGGCTTCTCTTAAATTTTCTGCAATGATTTCAGCCGGATGCCCTTCAATGTGATGGCGCTCTAACATGTGAACCAATTCTCCGTTTTTAAACAACGCCATAGAAGGTGATGACGGTGGAAAAGGAAACATTTTTTCACGTGCTGTATTTACGGCATCTTTATCCACACCGGCAAAAACAGTTACAATGTTTGATGGCTTTTTAGAGTTGTTCAAGCTCATTACCGCTCCCGGACGTGCATTACGAGCCGCACAACCGCAAACAGAATTTACTACTACTAATGTTGTTCCTTCTTTAGCCAAAGCATCTTCTACTTCAGCCGATGTATGTAATGATTGAAAACCAGCCGAAGTCAATTCTGCTTCCATTGGTTTTACGATTTCTTCTGGGTACATAATCAATTAAATTAAAAATTTCTACAAATTTAATGATTTTTAATTATACTTAAAAACGAACAAGACCTAAAGAAATGTTATTTGTTTGGCATTTCAACAAAATAAAAGGATAAGTAACAAGCCAATTCTGACAGTGTTTAAAAAACACAACCAACTATTAGACTTTCCTTATCAAAGATTTTTAAATACATTTGTTGAAAAATAAATCACAATGAAAATTCCCGCATATTTACAAAAAGGCGATACTGTGGCAATGGTTTGTACCGCCAGAAGTTTTTCTTGTGAAGCAGCCACTGAGGCAGTAGAACTTTTTAAATCGTGGGGATTAAATATCGTATTCGGAGCAACAATCGATGTCAATGTTAACCAATTGGGCGGTACCGACCAGCAACGTACCGATGATTTACAACGAATGATAGACGATCCGGCTATTAAAGCAATATGGGTTGCCCGCGGTGGTTACGGAACGGTACGGATTATTGATCAAATTGATTTCTCTGGGTTTCTTAAAAACCCTAAATGGATTATCGGTTTCAGCGATATTACGGTATTGCACAGCCACATTCACAATTTAGGAGTTGCTACTTTGCACGCCATTATGCCGTACTCGGTTCCAAAAGCAAGCAATGATGCAAAAGAAACTTTGCGTAAGGCATTATTTGGCGAAAGTTATGAATTCAATATTCCTGCTGATTTAAGCAATAAAACAGGTGTAGCAGAAGGATTGCTGGTTGGCGGAAATTTATCTATCATTTACAGTTTGCTGGGATCTAAATCAGCTATGGATACTCAAGGAAAAATCTTGTATCTGGAAGATTTAGATGAGTATCTGTACCACATAGACCGTATGTTTTACAATTTAAAACGAAACGGTTGTTTAGAGCATTTAAACGGATTGATTATTGGGGGAATGACCGATATGCACGATAATCAGATTCCTTTTGGATATGATGTAAAACAAATTGTCCTGGATATTTGTAAAGAATATTGTTTCCCTGTTTGTTTTGATTTTCCTGCCGGACATATTTCAGACAATCGCGCTTTGAAATTAGGAACAAAAGTAGCTTTGAATGTAACCGGTCAATACACCACATTAAAATATATCTGAAATGGCAACGCATAATGATACCGGATCAAAAGGCGAAAAACTGGCACAAGAATATTTAATTGCCAATGGGTACACTATTTTAGAAACCAATTACCGTTATAAAAAAGCAGAGATTGACATTATAGCCTCAAAAGACGAAACGTTGGCAATCATCGAGGTAAAAACACGAACTTCAACCCATTTTGGTGAACCTGAAAGTTTTGTAAACAACAAAAAAATCAAGCTGATTTTAGAGGCAACCAATGTATATATCAACGAGAAAAATATTGATTATAACGTAAGTTTAGATATTATCTCGGTGATATTAGGAAAAGAAACCGAAATCAATCATATTGAAAATGCGTATTATTTCTTTTAAGCTATTAATTTGTTAATATTCTTTTAAAAGATACGAATCTGTTAGTTTTTTTGTACTTTTAAAGGAAAAAGTATGAATTCTTTTAGAACAGAAACAGACTTATTAGGCGATTTGCAAGTTCCTGTAAACGCTTACTACGGTGTGCAAACACAACGTGCCATAAACAATTTTAAAATATCAAACCACAAATTATCCCAATACCCCATTTTTATCAAATCGTTAGCAGCTGTAAAATTAGCCGCAGTTGAAACCAATTATGAACTGGGATTAATAAACGAAACCATAAAAGATGCTATTTCTGCAGCCTGTAAAGAGCTGTTAAACGGTGCGTATCTTAATGAATTCCCTATTGACATGATTCAGGGTGGAGCAGGTACGTCGGTGAATATGAATGCAAATGAGGTAATTGCCAACATTGCTTTAGAAAAAATGGGATACCAAAAAGGTGATTATCAGCATTGTTTGCCAAATGATCATGTTAATTTATCCCAATCTACAAACGACGCGTACCCCACAGCTTTAAAATTGGCTTTGTTTCAATCGTCAAAACTAATAACCGATGCGTTGGAAAAGCTGTTTTTTTCATTAGACCGCAAAGCCAAAGAATTTGAAGGTGTTATCAAAATGGGACGTACCCAATTACAAGATGCCGTTCCCATGACATTGGGACAAGAATTTGAAGCATTTGCCTTTACACTAAAAAAAGAAATTCCATATTTGCAAGAACATGCATATCAGTTTTTAGAAGTCAATATGGGGGCAACCGCAATTGGAACCGGTCTAAATGCTCCTAAAGGATATGCGCAACTATGTACCGAAAAACTAGCTGCTTTATTAAACGAACCGGTTAAACTGGCTGAAAACCTAGTAGAGGCTACATCTGATACCAGTGGTTTTGTAGCGTATGCCGGAGCAATGAAAAAGTTAGCCGTTAAGCTTTCAAAAATTTGTAATGATTTGCGTTTGCTGGCTTCTGGTCCGCGTGCCGGATTGTACGAAATCAACCTGCCGGCAAAACAACCGGGATCGTCTATAATGCCGGGGAAAGTTAATCCGGTGATTCCGGAAGTGGTTAATCAGGTGTGTTTTAAAATTATTGGCAACGAATTGACTATAAGTCTTGCTGCTGAAGCCGGACAGTTACAACTGAATGTAATGGAACCGATTATTGCTTTAACCTTATTCGAATCTATTGAGATTTTATCAAATGCCATTGATACATTACGTGTGGAATGTGTGGAAGGAATAACCGCAAATACCGAACATTTAAAGAATGAAGTGTATAGAAGCATTGGAATTGTTACGGCGTTAAACCCAATCATTGGTTATAAGAACAGTACCAAAATTGCCAAGCAGGCATTAGAAGAAAACCGCAGCGTGTACGATTTAATTTTAGAACATAACATTTTAACAAAAGAACAATTAGATACGTATTTAGACCCAAAAAACATGTTGAATCCGCATTAAAAGAAAACCAGAGAATTTGCTCTGGTTTTTTATATTATTCGGTTAACGCATTCCAACCGCGGGCTTTTAAAGGTAGCTTTGTATTTTCGCGTGTTATTAAATGTGTGCCTTCGTTCTCGGCAGTGATATGACCAATAACCGTTAAATGCGGATTGGCTTTAATTTTTTCAAAATCATTCATAGAAATCGTGAACAATAATTCGTAATCTTCGCCGCCGTTTATGGCAATGGTGGTACTGTCTAAATTAAATTCTTCGCACACGTTGATAAATTGCGGGTCTAAGGGCAATTTTTCTTCGTATAAATTACATCCTGTGTTTGAAGCCTTACAAATGTGCAGTATTTCAGATGAAATTCCATCAGAAACATCAATCATTGCTGTTGGCTTTACATCTAATTTTTCAAGTAATTCTTTTATATCTGTACGTGCTTCAGGTTTTAGCTGACGTTCAATAATATAAGAATATTCTTCTAAATCGGGTTGATTGTTCGGGTTGACTAAAAACACTTGTTTCTCACGTTCTAACACTTGTAAACCCATATAAGCCGATCCAATATCGCCGGTAACGACCAGTAAATCGTTTTCTTTAGCTCCCGAACGATAAACAATTTCTTCTTTTTTTACCACGCCCAAAGCAGTAACGCTGATCAGTAATCCTGTTGTGCTTGATGTGGTATCACCACCAATTAAATCGACTTTATAACTGTTGCAAGCTAAACGGATACCTTCATACAATTCTTCAATAGCCTCTAAAGGAAAACGGTTTGATACCGCAATGGAAACCGTAATTTGCGTAGGTCTGGCATTCATTGCACAAATATCAGACAAATTGACAACGACTGCTTTGTATCCCAAATGTTTCAACGGCATATAGCTTAAATCAAAATGTACGCCTTCTACTAATAAATCGGTTGAAACAACTACATTTTTCGATTTAAAATCTAGAACAGCTGCATCATCTCCAATACCTTTTAAAGTAGATTTTTGTTGAACAGGGAAATTTTGTGTAATATGATTGATCAAACCAAATTCGCCTAATTGTGCTAACGAGGTTTTATTCTGATTTTTATTTTCTAACATAATTCTTTACTTTATGACAAAAGTACAATATATGTTTGATAAAAAAGATGTACAGCTTTTACTTCTTTCTCAAATAAAAATAAGTAAAACAATCATAACATTGGTCGGCAATAATAAGGGTGTCGCCACTTACAGCAATAGATTGTTTCATTAGTTTGTTGCCAACAATTATATCCTGCGGTTCAGTACTTTGAATCACTTTTCCTTTTTCAACTTTAAAAGCACTTTCTGCAATTAATGTTCCGTCTTCATAACTAAACATTTTCTCTTTTTTAATAACAATTTTTGTTTCTTTTTCAGGTTTTTTGGTCATTCCGGCAAAACCGCCACTTTTTGATTGCAAAATCCAAGTGCCGTTGTAGCTATTACTGTCTTTTTTTAAAATTCCGCAACTTAGTATTAAAGATAATCCTAACAGATAAATAATATTTTTCATAACTCTACTTTTGGTTTAAAAGTACTATATTTTATCGATATAAATAAATATCCAATTCTAAATCATATTTCTTACATTTAAACAAAAAATGAAATTCGGAAAAGTAGCAAATCCGTCGTTAGTAGATTTTACCTTACCACCAACACCTGCTGAAACATATACTGTTTTAAATAATTATAAAAAAAACGATACTTTTGAAGTATTTGTAGGATGTGCCAAATGGAACAAAACTGATTTAAAGGGATTTTACCCAAAAGGCATAAAAGATGAATTGGCTTATTACTCGCAACAATTCAATAGTATTGAACTCAACGCTACTTATTACAACACCCCGTCTAAAGAACAGGTAAGTACTTGGAATAAGAAAACACCGGCAGACTTTAAGTTTTTTCCTAAAATTCCGCAATCTATCAGTCATTACAGCAGGTTGTTAAATACCCGTGAAAAAGTATTGACGTTTACCGATTCGGTAGCTTTTTTCGAAGAAAAATTAGGAATGATCTTTTTACAGATGCATGAAAATTTCAACCCAAAAGATTTTGACCGTTTAAAGAATTTTGTTGAGGATTTTCCAAAAGGATTTCCGTTGGCTGTTGAGGTTCGTAACGATGAATGGTTTTCCAATAAAACGGTTTTAGATAAATATTGTGATATGTTGCAGCAGAACAACGCAGCCAATATTATTGTTGATACTGCCGGAAGGCGCGATATGCTTCACATGCGACTGACAAGCAGTACGGCTTTTATAAGATATGTAGGTGCGAATACACCTGCTGATTATGACCGTTTGAACGATTGGTTAGAGGTTTTAAAAGACTGGCGTGCAAGCGGCTTGCAAAAACTATACTTTTTCATTCATCAAAATATCGAAATAGAATCGCCTTTACTGGCAACCTTTTTCATTAAAAAATTGAATACCGTTTTTAATCTGAATTTACCTTATCCCGAAAAAAACAATTTATCATTATTTTAAAAAGTTATATGGATTTAAATTTTATAGAAAGTGTAAAAATGCAGTTTACCTATTATAAACATTTAGGCGACAAAACGTTTGACCAGCTGCAAGAAGCCGATTTCTTTTGGCAGTTTAACGAAGAAAGTAACAGTATTGCGGTTATTGTGAAACATTTGTGGGGCAACATGCTGTCACGTTGGACAGATATTTTCACGACTGATGGCGAAAAAGAAACTCGCAACCGCGATACTGAATTTGAGAACGATTTAAAGACTAAAACCGAAGTATTACAAAAATGGGAAGCCGGTTGGAATTGCCTGTTTAATACACTGAACAGCTTGTTAACAACCGATTTGGAACGTATTATTTACATTCGCAACGAAGGACATACGGTGCTGGAAGCCATTAACCGCCAATTGGCACACTATCCGTATCACGTTGGGCAGATTGTTTTTATCGGAAAGATGATTCAAAATGAAAAATGGCAGTCTTTATCAATTCCCCGAAATAAATCAAACGATTATAATGCTGCTAAATTTTCAGCAGGAAAACAACGCAGACATTTTACTGATGAATTTCTGAACGATAAATAAGATACCCGATTATGAGTTTATCCATTAAAGAAATTCTAAAGCAGACCGATCACAGAAGCTGGACTTGCCCCAAAATCCCCTTTAGCTTTTATCAGGAATGGAACCGAGCCCTGTTTTTTCACTGGAAAGTTAACGCAGCTGATTTACAAGAACTGCTTCCTGAAAATTTAGAAATAGACTTGTTTAATAACGAAGCCTATGTGTCGCTGGTAGCATTTACAATGGAAAAAATCCGACCACGATTTTTGCCTCCGTTTGCGCCTGTATCTAATTTTGAAGAGATCAATCTACGAACTTATGTCATTAAAGACGATATTCCCGGTGTGTATTTTTTGAATATTGAAGCCGGTAAAATCATTTCGGTAGCCGTAGCAAAATTACTGTCGGTTTTACCTTATGAACATGCCGATATGTATCGAAACAATAAAGATTACTATCAATCAACCTTTACTAAAAAGAAATTTTCGTTTTCAGCCAAATACGAAATAGGCTCTGAAATAACAGATAAAACCGATTTGGACGGTTTCTTAACCGAACGGTATTGTCTGTATGTTGATGCGGATAAAAGTTTGTATCGATACGATATTCACCATCTCCCATGGCAGTTAAATCAATTAAACTTATACGAACTGGAAACCAATTATGTATTGGGTAATTTAGATTTAAACGAACAACCATTGAAAGTGCATTATTCGCCAGGTGTACGAGTTATTGCGTGGGATAAAATAGCGGTTTAACGATTTGGTTTAAAAAGACTCTTTTCCACGTTCATATTGCGGTGCCCAGTCAATGGCAATATTTAACTGGCTGGCAAATTCATAAACCAAATGCGGATTTTGTAAAAAGCCGCGTGCAACCGATATAAAATCGGCTTCTTTGTTTTGTAAAATTGTTTCTGCCTGTTGTGCATTGTTTATTAAACCAACCGCTCCGGTAATCATTCCAGTTTCGGTTTTAATTCTGTTTGCAAACGGAACCTGATAATTTTCGCTTTCCGGAATTTGCTGATGCGCCACCGCACCACCGGTTGATACATCAATTACTTCAATGTTTATATTTTTTAAAATCTGTGTCAACTTTACACTTTCGTAACATGTCCATCCACCTTCTGCCCAATCGGTTGCAGAAATCCTGACCCATAATGATTGAGTTGTAAGTACTTTTGAAACTTCTTCAATGATTTCAATTAAAAAGCGGATACGGTTTTCAAAACTACCGCCGTATTCATCGGTACGGTTATTAATTAACGGCGAAAAAAACTGATGGATTAAATAACCGTGAGCTGCGTGCAGTTCAATAATATCGTAGCCGGCGTTAACCGCACGTTGTGCTGCCGTTTTAAAATCTTGAATGATCTGTTTAATAGCGTCTTTAGAAAGAGCTACCGGTGGATGATCGGTTTCACGAAAAGGAAGGGGTGATACACCAACGGTTTGCCAGCCGTTTACATCGTTTGGTAAAAACTGGTTGCGGTTAATCCACGGTTTGTTGGTAGATGCCTTTCTGCCGGCATGTGCCAGTTGAATACCCATTAAGCTGCCTTGTGAATGAACAAAATCTACAATGTTCTTTAAAAACGGAACGTGTTCATCTTTCCAAATTCCCAAATCGCCGTAAGTGATACGCCCTTCAGGAACAACAGCTGTAGCTTCCTGCATGATTAAACCTGCTTTTCCAGTAGCAAACTGCCCCAAATGAACCAGGTGCCAGTTATTCGCAAAACCATCTTCGGCAGAATATTGACACATGGGTGATACCACAATACGGTTTTGTAACGTATGATTTTTTAATTGTAAGGATTGAAATAATAAGCTCATAGATTCAAAATTTGCAGCCTAAAGTTACGTTGAAATTTCTATGTAGAAAAGGGTAAAGTTTTGGAATTATGATATTAATTTATAAATTAGATTAAATTAACTATATAACACGTAGTTTCACCCCCTCAATGCATACAACCAATGTAAATCTTTGATTTTAAAACATACGTTTTTGGATAGGTGCCTTTTAAAACAGTTTTTAAACTGTCTGCTTTTGATTTGTTGGCGAACATACCGGAAACAACAATCATTTCGGTAGGATATTGCTTAGGTTCTATTGTGTTTTCCGTATAAAAATAAGCGTTTTCAATGCTTAAAGTTTCCGATTCAAATCTGCGTGGAAAATATTCCCCACGGTACAATTCATCTTCATTTTCTTCGGGTAAAACAATTTGTTGTTTGGTTTTATCAAAATATCTGCCCATGGTATCAATTTCAAGGTGGTATTGGTCATTGATTGCCAGCATGGTATTTTTTAAATCGTTATACACAAAACTTTTGTGGGGAATCACCAGATAATAATCTGCATATTGTGCTCTCTCAAAATCAGAATAAGTTAAAGTATCCGTAAAATGATCTTTAGAAGAATTACAGCTTATTAAAAGCAAAAGAAAACCCAGATATTTCATTTTTTTATAACTAAATTACTGTATTTTTTTCATTAAAAGAAGTTGCTGCTTGCAACAAATTTTGATTTTTATGGGATTATTTCTGTTTTGTTTTATAGGTGTCTTTTTTGTTTGATTTTATCATAAAAATGCGAATTTTTAGGTAAAAGAGATTTCTTATGATTGTAATCATAAAATCAGGAGTGAAAAGGATGGTATTTTTGCTAAAAATAAAATTAAGCTCACATGTTGTCAGATAAACAAAAAGAAATTATTTTAAGTACTGTGCCTTTATTACGTGAGGGCGGAGTAGCGCTAACCACGCATTTTTACAACAGAATGTTTACACATCATCCCGAATTAAAAAACCTGTTCAATATGGGGAATCAACAATCGGGCAAACAGCAAACAGCTTTGGCTTTGGCGGTTTTAGCTTATGCTGAAAATATTTCAAATCCGGCAGTTTTAATGCCAGCTGTTGATTTAATCGGACACAAACACACCAGTTTAAACATTCAGCCGGAACAATATGAGATTGTTGGTATGCATTTATTGGCATCTATCAAAGAAGTGCTTCAGGATTTGGCTACCGATGAGGTTTTAGATGCGTGGAAAGCAGCTTATGGTCAATTGGCTCAGCTAATGATCGGTCACGAAGCCAAAATGTATCAGGATAAAGAACAAACCGTTGGACAATGGGTGGGATGGAAGAATTTTGTGGTACAACGCAAAGAGAAGGAATCAACAGAAATTACTTCTTTTTACTTGGTAACAGAAGACGGTTCTGAAGCTCCAAATTTCATTCCCGGTCAGTTTGTTAGCGTAAAGGTTTTTCTTCCAGGTATCAATCTAACCCAAATCAGACAATACAGTATTTCGTGTGCACCAAATAAAAACTACTTGAGAATATCGGTAAAACGCGAACGTAATGAAAAGTTAGATGTAAACGGAATGATCAGCAATTTTTTACACGATGAAGTACACGAAGGAAGCGTGTTGTCATTAAGTGCACCGGCAGGAAATTTTACGTTGCAGAATCTATTTTCTAAAAAAGTATTTATAAGCGGCGGTATAGGTCAAACACCATTGCTTTCTATGTTAGAGTATTTAGAAGATACATCAGATAAAAATGAACTGGTCTGGATTCATGCATGCAGAAATGCCGATGTTCGTGCCTTTTCAGATAGTATTGATTCAATTGCAGAAACCAATGTGAGGCTAAAACAACATCAGTTTTATGACGTAGTTGATGAAACATTAGCAGAAAAAGGAGTATATAAAGGTATGCTGGATTTTTCTAAAATTGATAAATGGCAGTTTGAATCCAATGCAGAGTATTATATTTGCGGACCAAAACCTTTCATAGAAAAAGCCGTGAAAGAGCTCACAGAAAATAAAGTAAGTGAAGAACATATTTTTTATGAAGAATTCGGACCAAAGTCAATTTAATAAAAAAAGTAATTAATAAAAATCAGAGAAGCACTGCTTCTCTTTTTGTGTATATGAACAATAGTGTGGTAACAAAGAAAAATTTTTTATGGGTTAAATGGAGCCGTGTGGTATATTGTGCGGCTTTAGTAGGAATCATTGTAGGATTAATTACCCTGATGTTTAAGAATTTAGTAGAACAATATGAGCATTTATTATATAATAAAGCACAGAATTTTAAACTGTTTTTTTTCATTTTTCCGGTAATCGGATTAATGATTATTCATTTTCTTAGAATGTACGTTTTTAACAAAAAGAAAAACAAAGGAATATCCGAAGTGTTAGAAGCAGTACGTAACGATAAAAAACTACCGGCATATAAAGTACCTTCGCATTTCTTCAACGGATTTTTAACTGTGGTTTTTGGTGGTAGTACGGGTATCGAGGTTTCAACTGTGGTAGCTACTTCGGCATTGGGAGATATGGCATCGCGTAAAGACCCTATTTTTAAAAAATACCGTAAAGAATTTATAGGCTCGGCTATTGCCTGCGGAGTTACACTACTATTTTGTAGTCCATTGGCAGGACTGTTTTTTTCATACGAAACCATTGGTAAACAGCGAACAAAAGTTTTCTGGATTACACATTTGGTTAGTGTTAGTTTTGCAACTTTGATTCTATTGTTAATGAATGTTAACCCGGTATTTAATTTAGGTAATCACGATACGGTAATTCATTATCAGGTAATACCTTTTTTTGTGATATTAAGCCTGTTGGCTGCCTTATATGGCGTATATATGACCAAAATGGTTACCTGGATAAAAAGTAAAAATTTCCTTGATTTTAATCCGTATCTACAAATTTTAATCGGCGGTTTGCTATTGGGCGGCTTATTGTTTGTATTGCCACAGCTTTATGGCGATGGCTACCACGCCATAGAAAACATCATTCACAACAATCGCTTTGTATCCGTTGGATTTTGGTTTTTGTTAGGTGCGTTGTTTCTAAAACCATTTGCAACAGGCTTTTCTTTAAAATTAGGCGGTGATGGCGGCGTTTTTGCCCCAAGTATTTTCGGAGGGGCAATAATGGGTGCATTGATAGGATTCATTGTACAAACCTATTTTTTTTCCGATGCACAAATAATTAATTTCGTAATCTTAGGCGTTGGGTTAACAGTGGCAGCAACGCTTCATGCACCTTTTACCGCATTGTTTTTAACCTTTGGTATGTTTAACTCTTACGGATTATGGATACCTTTAATTATTTTGGTATTCTTAAGTTTTTTTATTTCAAAAAGAATATTTCCGTACACTGTTTATACCCTGGCGTTAAAAAAATGATTTTTTCATTGAAAAATTTTAAATAACGTACCAGTTCTTACGTTAAAAATATTTATTTAAATCGTCTTATATTTGTAGTTCTTAGGTTAAAGCTATGATTAAAGTAGATTTGTTATTAAGTTGTGGTGCCACGTTGCGTAAGGTAGTAAAAAACGAAATGATTTTTGAAGCCGGACAATTTCCCTCATACTATTATCAGGTAGTTGAAGGAAAAGTAAAAATGAATAATTACAGCGACGATGGCAAAGAGTTCATACAGGATATTTTTACTGCAGGTCGCAGTTTTGGCGAGCCACCCTTATTTATAAATGAACGTTATCCGGCAAATGCCATTGCCATAACTAAAGGCGTGGTGGTTCAGATCACCAAAACGCTTTTTTATGAAATGCTGAGAAACGATCCCGAAATATCTATAGAAATTAACCGTAGTTTGGCACGTCGTTTATTTTATAAATCAATCATGGCACCTGAACTTTCATCGCAAAGTCCTGAAAAGCGTCTGCTTAAATTGTTACATTACCTTAAAGAACAGCAAAACGAGACTAACAAAGCGTTTATGGTTGAATTATCGCGCCAGCAATTAGCCGATTTAACCGGCTTACGCGTGGAAACAGTAATCAGAACCATAAAGCAATTAGAAAAACAAAAAGAACTTACTATTGTAGAAGGGAAAATTTATTTGTGAGGCAGTTTCTTTAACGATAAATCGTTTTTTAGTTGATGAATAAATTTCTGGACGACTAATTTTATTCGGAGGTTTTTATAAATGAAATGTTATTTTTTTACAATCTTTTCAAAATAAAATAGGAATTTTAAAGTTATTATAGTTTATTTGAACCCAAAATCAAACTTTACTATCAATGAAATCGTATTCCGTTTTTGAAATCAATGACATTTTGAAGGGAACCATTATTGGAGCAACTTCTCAAAATATAACTGCTACAGAAGAACTTACCAGAGCAAAAGTTTCCGATATTTCCTTTATTGGCAATAAAAAATACGAAAAATTATGGAATACGTCAAAAGCCAGTGTAGCTGTTGTAAATAAAGATATTTCTATTGAACCAGGTACCGACAGGGCTTTTGTTCAGGTAGATAATGCGGATTTGGCGATGTCGCAGATTTTGGAGCTGTTTGCCTTGCCTATGCCCGAATTTTCCGTTGATATTCACACAACTGCTATCATTGATGTAACTGCAAAAATAGGAAACGGGGTAAGGATAGGTGCCGGATGTTATGTGGGACCACGTACCGAGATTGGCGACGGAACTATTTTATATCCGAATGTTACTGTATTAGACGATTGTGTGATAGGTAAACAAACCGTGATTTGGTCTGGAGCAGTAGTGCGTGAACGTTCAAAAATAGGGCATCAGTGCATCATTCATCCAAATGCAACCATTGGAGCCGATGGTTTTGGTTTCCGTCCTTGCCCGGAAAGAGGTTTGGTAAAAATCCCGCAAATCGGTGATGTAGTTATTGGCAATCAGGTCGAAATAGGAGCAAATGCTTGTGTAGATCGCGGTAAATTCAGCTCAACCATTATTGGCGATGGCTGTAAAATAGACAACTTAGTACAAATTGGTCACAACAGCGAATTGGGTATGTTTTGTATTATGGCTGGTAACAGCGGTTTGGCAGGATCGGTTAAATTAGGTAACGGTGTAATTATTGGTGGTAGTGCCTCTATTAAAGACCATACAACCATTGGCGACCGTGCCGTTATTGGCGCAGGTTCTGGTGTAACTGGTGATGTAGAAGCTGGTAAAACCATGTTGGGCTACCCTGCGTTAGAAGCCCGCGATACCCTAAAACAATGGGCAATTATGAAACGCTTGTTAAACGAGAGTAAGAAGTAGTTTAATTATGTATAGAAAATGGATATTACTTGTATTTATATGTTATTTGCTAATATCGTGTTCTTCATCTAAAGAAGCTTTTATGCCCTTTAGAAATATGGCATATTCCGGACAAAGTTTACTGCCTGTTCAAAAAAATAATGCTGATTGGATATTGCGTGTATGGATTAATAATGGAACTTCAGTTGATAGGATAATTACCGTATCAGATGATTCTTTGTTTAAAAAACAAGGTAAATTATTAGAAATAGGTTTTTTAGATAAGAAAAGTTTGTTTTCAACAAAGGAGAAGTATTTTTTTAAAGAAAATGATGTTTCACCTAAAAGTGGTTTTAAAGAATTTATGCTAAAGATTGAAACTCTTAAACTTGAAGATTATACCGATCAAGAAAATTTTGATATTTTATTAGATCATGAACCTTTTTCTTTGTATGTTGTTGAATTTAAAAAAGACGGAAAGTACAATCAATTTGTTTTTAGAACATATTTCCCTTTAGAAGATTTTTCTAATGATGATAAATTTAAAAGTTTAGAAAAATTATTGTTTGATGAGTTTAAGATTGATTTCTATTTAAAATGAAAAATGTTAAGTTAATAAATAGAGATTTAGTTTTAGTAAAATATAGAAACTTTCCTTTATTAGCATTTGAGGAAGATTTAGATGATTACTTTTCTTATTGTCCGGATTATATAGGTTTTTATTGGATAAAGTTAAAAGAGGAAAATGATGCCGTTTTAATAGAAGAGTTATTGAAATTATTGAATTTTTTTGAAACTAAAGAGTTAATATTTTTAGGACAGATTGATAAACCTTGGATTTCAAAACCAATGTCTAAACGGTTTAGTTCTGTTATTTACAATAAAGCTATTAAGTTTTTCAAAAGCAATGCTATTTGGACAAAGTTTAACGGAGCCGTAAAAGTTGAGAAAGAAAGTTTTAATGAGTTTTTAACTCACTTTTTTACGCTAACAAAGTTTGAAGCCTATTTCTGTGATCATTATTTTTCAGATGAAAGTCAAAATATTCTTTTTTCCATTCATTATTCAGGAGAAATACAAATTTTAACTTTAAATGATGAAGCAGATAATAACTTTTTATCTTTTGTAAAAAATACAGAATTCATAGACAGTTTTCGAAAAGATACAGATAGATTATAAATCACCTCCCGAAGAAATTCGGGAGGTTTTATTTTATATGTTAAAATTGTTGCCTTTGAGTAATTTTTCCACACGCATACAAAACAATCAATACAACAACTATAGATGTAATTTCTTTTTAACAACCTGTGTAATAATGTGCTCATCTTTTATAAAACGTAGGTTTAACTATTTTATCTGGTTTTATTTATAAATAAAACCATGCTCATTTAATATTGTCTGGGTTGGTTCTTGTATTTCTTGGTTGAAGACTTAATATTCAATTAAAAAATAATTATATGCGTTTTATCATTGTTTTACTCCTTTTTTTTCTGCCATTTAATAGTACACAAGCACAACAATTTAATAATTTTTCGTTGGAATTAGGAGGGGGAGCTCATTTTCCTTTCAATCCAAAAGATTCAAAAGATCAGACAAGCCTTTCCAATTATATTTCTATGAAACAGTTTCAGGTTTCGGGGCGGTATATGTTCAATGAAAAAATTGGACTGAAGGGACAGTATGGCTACTTTTATTTTCAGGATAAAGAAAATCATTTGAACAAGACAACAATGCACAAAATTACTTTGGAAGCTGTTTATAATTTAGGCGAAGCACTGAATTTTAATTTTAGTTTACAAGAGCGTTTTACATTATTGGTGCATGGTGGTGCAGGAATTTCGTTACTAGAGCCCAAAGACCGTGATGTTTATGAGAAAATTGGTAATTTACAGCTTGGAGTTACTCCTTTGGTAAAAATAAGCGATCAGGTTGCTTTTTATTTAGATGTAACACCGGTGTTAAATTTAATGCAGCATTATTCTTACGGAGGTAACCTTCTTGATGCTGATTACAAGGCTCAAACCGGATTTTTTCTAACAGCAAATGCAGGTTTTGTATTTTATTTAGGAAATAGAAACCATCACGCAGATTGGTATTAAGAAGAACCTGATTAAAAAACTAAAAACCCCCGAAGAAATTCGGGAGTTTTGTTTTACACACAGAATATTATCAATTAAATATCTGTTTTTACATATACATCTATACAATATACATTGTACTAAAATTAAGCTTCCATATAAGCTTCCATAGGTGCACAAGAACAAACAAGGTTTCTGTCGCCATACGCATCGTCAACTCTGCGTACGCTTGGCCAGAATTTGTTTTCTGCTACATATTCTAACGGATACGCTGCTTTTTCACGAGAATATGGTTGTTCCCAAGTTTCGGCAGTTAACATAGCTAACGTATGCGGTGCGTTTTTCAATACGTTATTGGTATCTTCTGCTGTTACCGCTTCAATTTCTTTACGAATTGAAAGCATCGCATCACAAAAACGATCTAATTCTGCTACGTCTTCCGATTCGGTTGGTTCAATCATTAATGTTCCTGCAACCGGGAAAGAAACCGTAGGTGCGTGGAAACCGTAATCCATTAAACGTTTTGCAATATCGGTAACTTCAATACCTTTTGCTTTAAACATACGGCAATCGATAATCATCTCGTGAGCCGCACGTCCGCGTTCTCCTGAATACAATACGTCGTAACCTTCGCTTAAACGCGCTTTCATATAGTTCGCATTTAAGATAGCTGTCATGGTAGATTGTTTCAAACCATCGGCACCTAACATAGAGATATATCCGTAAGAAATCAAACAAACCAAAGCCGAACCGTATGGAGCTGCCGAAATTGCCGTGATTGCGTTATCGCCACCCACTTTAATAACAGGATTTGTTGGTAAAAACGGTACTAAATGTTGAGCCACACAGATTGGACCAACACCAGGACCACCACCACCGTGAGGAATAGCAAAGGTTTTGTGTAAGTTTAAGTGACAAACATCGGCACCAATTCTCGCAGGATTTGTCAAGCCAACCTGTGCGTTCATATTGGCACCATCCATATAAACTTGTCCGCCGTTTGCGTGGATCAAATCAGTAATTTCAATGATCGATGATTCGTAAACACCGTGAGTAGAAGGGTAAGTAATCATTACACAAGATAAATTGTCTTTATGTAATTCTGCTTTTGCTCTTAAATCTTCCACATCAATATTTCCTTCTGCTGTTGTTTTGGTAACAACCACTTTCATACCCGCCATTGCTGCCGATGCAGGGTTTGTTCCGTGAGCCGAAGCAGGAATCAATGCAATGTTTCTGTGCCCTTCGCCACGAGATTCATGATATGCGCGAATAACCATTAAACCGGCATATTCACCTTGGGCACCAGAGTTTGGCTGTAACGTAGTTCCTGCAAAACCGGTAATTACATTTAATTGTTGCTCTAATTTATGCAACATGGTTAAATATCCTTTGGTTTGATCTGCCGGAGCAAAAGGGTGGATGTTGTTCCAGTTAGGGTTGCTTAAAGGCAACATTTCTGCTGCTGCATTCAACTTCATGGTACAAGACCCCAATGAAATCATTGAATGATTTAAAGAAAGGTCTTTACGCTCTAATTTTTTGATGTAACGCATCAATTGTGATTCTGAATGATATGTATTGAATACATCGTGTTCTAAGAATGTTGAAGTTCTTTCTAATTTAACCGGAATTAAAGCCTCTTGAGAAAATTCGGTAATCGCCTCGAATGATTTTCCTGCAACTTCAGCAAAAATAGAAATGACCGAATTAACATCTGCTAAAGAAATCGTTTCGTTTACAGAAATTGAAACAGTATTTGCATCAACATAATAAAAGTTAAATTCTTTAGCTTCGGCAATGGCTTTTACTTTAGCAGCATCGGTTTTTACTAAAATGGTATCGAAATAAGAATCGTTTAATTGTTCAAAACCTAACTTCGTTAATTCGGTTTCGATAGTAACCGCTTTAGCGTGTGCTTCGTTTGCAATGCGACGTAAACCTTGTGGTCCGTGATACACAGCGTACATACCTGCCATAACAGCCAATAAAACCTGTGCGGTACAAATGTTCGAAGTCGCTTTTTCACGTTTAATGTGTTGCTCGCGTGTTTGCAATGCCATACGCAAAGCACGGTTGCCGTTCGCATCCTGAGAAACCCCAATGATACGGCCCGGCATAGAACGTTTGTATTCTTCTTTTGTAGCGAAGAAACCAGCGTGTGGTCCGCCAAAGCCTAACGGAATACCAAAACGTTGTGTGGTTCCTACTACCACATCGGCACCCATTTCTCCTGGAGATTTTAAACGCACTAATGATAAAATGTCAGCGGCAACTGCTACTGTAATACTTTTTGAGTGTGCTTGATTAATGAAAGTTTCATAATCAAAAACTTGTCCGTATTTACCCGGATATTGTAAAATAGCACCAAAGAATTCTTCAGAGAAATTGAAAGTTTCGTGGTTTCCTACAACTAATTCAACACCAATTGGCGTAGAACGTGTTTGTAATACTGATAAAGTCTGAGGTAGAATTTCTTCAGAAACGAAGAATTTATTTACATTATTTTTCTTTTGATCTCTTGTACGGACATCAAACAACAATGCCATAGCTTCGGCAGCTGCGGTAGATTCGTCTAACAAAGAAGCATTTGCAATTTCCATTCCTGTTAATTCAATAACCGTTGTCTGGAAATTTAATAAAGCTTCTAAACGCCCTTGTGCAATTTCAGCCTGATAAGGCGTGTAAGCAGTGTACCAGCCCGGGTTTTCAAAAATGTTTCGTTGGATTACCGCCGGAACGATTGCCTCGTTATATCCTAAACCAATCATTGATTTGAATACTTTGTTTTGTGCACCTAAAGCGGTTGCGTGTGCCAAATATTCGTATTCTGTCATTGCCGGATCTAAAACGATGTCTTTCTCTAAACGAATTTTGTCGGGAAAAGTTTCGTATAATAACTGATCCATATCTTTTACACCCACAGTATCAAACATGTGTTGTAAATCGGTTGCTCGCGGACCAATATGTCTTAAAGCAAAAGCGTTTGTTTTCATCTGCTGCTAATAAAAATTATAGTTGTGTTTAAAGCAAGCAAAAATACAACTAAAATTTGATTAATTTTATCGAAAATAAAAAATAAAGTTTGTGAACAGCAACAAGTTATGAAGCAATGAAGTAAGCATAATTTTAAAAATAAAGCCGGTCCCTAAAGACCGGCTTTAACACACGTAAAAATGAATAAAACCTATTCGGTTATTTTAAATATTGTTTCGCCATAATGTACTTTTCCGTACATGTCAGTGGCTTTTACTTTAATGGTATGTTCGCCTGCATTAAGACTGGTTGGTAATTTTGCAGACCATAAATGCGTTGATGACATGGATTTTGATGGTCGGCGGCCTTTTACGGCTGTTTCTGAAACGTCCCATTTATAAAAAGTGCTTTCGTATGCCGGGTCACCTTCACTGGCGAATTTCATTTTTTCCCATTCACCACCGTCCACGCTGTATAAAACTTCGTTTTCAGACGATCCCATAAATACGTTGGCGTAAAATGAATGACGACTTTTTTCTGCTTTAAACACTTCTTTTGGTGCAAATACATTGATTTGATATGTTGCTGGTTTTCCTGCTACTTTGTAATCTACTTCATATTTGTTGCCGTTAAAGTGAATCAGTGCATAGCCTTTCGGTGTACCGTCACGCATGGTTGAAACAGGCACTCCCTGTTCGTTCATTTCGCCAGAATACCAATCGCCCGATGTGGTTCCTACATTGTATTCGTGATGCGGTTTTTCTTGTTTCCAACCTTTGTCTTTTCCGTAAAAAATTTGTTGCTGAATGTGTGTATGTGCAGAAAGAGATAAGGTATTCGGAAACTCTTTTAACAGCTCAAACAAGCGTTCGCGGTCAGTAGCTCTGAACCATTCGTTGTTATTATCTTCTAACGGAATATGGAAAGAAAGTACTACTAAATGATCTTTAGGTACAAACTTTAAATCGTTTTCAATAAATTTTAACTGATCTTCGCGCAAACCACCCCAATAACTTTTGCCATCACGCGGATCGGGATACAATATGTTGTCTAAAATAATGAAGTGTACTTTTCCGTAATTGAACGAAAAATTATTCGGACCAAAATTTGATTCATAGGTTTCGTCAGAAAGTTCGTCTGTTTTTGCATCGTAATTCATATCGTGGTTTCCCATTACATTGTACCATGGCAAGCCAATTTGCTTTATGGCATTTTTATAATCCGGATGCAATGATAAATCGTCTCCCACCAAATCACCTAAACTGATACCAAAAACAGCTTTGCTTTTATCTATTTCGTTAACAACGCCGGTGATGAAATACTGAACTTCTTCTTTGGTATAAGCTTGCGGGTCACCAAAAGTGAAAGCTGTAAACTGAGAAGATTCTTTAGACGAAACCAAAGCAAAATTTAATGATTTAGGTAATTTACCAGATGGTTGAACGCCCGGATATTTACTTTGTGGCGAGCCTTGCGGTTTATGCAGATAGTAGAATTTTGGTAGGTTGTAATTATCTAAATGAAACTGATAACCCGATGGTTTAATCACAAATATTGGAGAATCGTTGGTAACATCTAATTCGTAATTTCCGTTTTTATCGGTTGGTATCACATCTATTCCGTTACTTACCAAAACATTTGCAAGTCCTTTTTCTTTTTTGTCTTTTTTACCATTATTGTTTACATCTTCATAAACAATTCCTTTTACTTTTTCTTGTGCGTGTGCAATACTTGTTAAAGCTAAAAGAACAAATGAAGCACAAAATAATTTTTTCATAGTTGTATAAAAATTTGTTGTTTGCAAAAGAACTGCACACGGTCAACTTTTCAAATTTTCTGCATTTAAGAAATTATTAATAAAAATCTGCTGTGCTGTGTTTTTCGTAACACTTGGTACACATTTAAATAAATTTTTGTTAACCACAGCAAATACGGGGCTTTCAAAAAATCAAACGTACTTTGTTGTGCTTAAAAAACAAACACATTAACCATTTTAATCAACAAAATTTAACTAATCTTTAGTAAAAGAAGAAATGAAAAAAAATCCGCGTACGGCAGCTCATTTTCTAAAAATGATGTTATTTGCCTCGGCAACATTAAGTACATCGTACATTTGGTCATCGCCCACCCATTCACAAAATGTTATTGCATTACAACAAACAGGTAAAATTATTACAGGAAAGGTTGTAGATAAAAATAATCAACCGTTAGAAGGAGTAACAGTTTATGTGAAAGGGGCAGATTACGGTACAGAAACAAACGCATCGGGAGTGTTTGAATTGGAAGTTCCTGAAAACGCCACTCTGGTTTTTTCTTATTTAGGATATTCCGATGTAACACAGACCATTACTGGTGCTAATTTTCTAAACATTGTTCTTCATGAAGATACAGAAGGACAATTAGATGAAATTGTAATTACAGCACTTGGAATTGCCCGTGAAGAAAAGCAATTGGGCTATTCACAACAAAAACTTTCAAATGAAACCTTCACTGATGCCCGTTCGAACAACTGGGTAGATAACATGAAAGGAAAAGTTCCGGGAATGAGTTTTACTTCGTCAAGCTCAGGACCAATGGGATCTACACAAGTGGTTTTACGTGGAAACCGTTCGGTTGATTCTAACAAAAACGGAGCATTAATCGTGGTAGATGGTATCCCAATTAATTCCGGAATGTCTTCTTCGGGCGAAGGAAACGGTTATTTATCATCAGATTCTCCGGTAGATTTTGGTAACGGTATGTCAGACATCAATCCGGAAGATATCGAATCGGTAACGGTTCTGAAAGGAGCAGGGGCAACGGCTTTGTATGGATCTCGTGCTGCTAACGGAGCGATTATGATTACCACAAAATCAGGTAAAAAAAATCAAGGATTAGGAATTACCTTTAATTCAAATCTAAGTGTTGATGTTATTCAACGCTGGCCCGATTGGCAAACGCAGTACGGTTCGGGTACAGGAAAAGTTTTTAACACCAATGGCGAACTGTATTATTCTTATCAGGCAAGTGAAGACGGTGCGGCCACTCAAAGTAATTTAGGTTTTGGTCCGCGTTTTAACGGACAGTATTATTATCAGTACGATCCCGCAACAGGAACTATGGGTACCCAACGTACGCTTTGGCAAAATTACGACAATGCCCGCAAAGGTTTCTGGAGAACCGGAACCACATTAACCAACAGTTTGTCTTTCGCGGCCGGTAATGATAAAGGCTCTATGCGTGCATCGGTAACTTATTCTGATAACGAATGGATCATGCCTAATACGGGGTTTGAACGCGTAGCAATATCAACCAAAGGAGATTACGAGATAGCTAAAGGCATTAAATTAAATTCTACAATGAATTACTACAACCGCAGCAGCGGTAATCTGCCTTCAACAGGATATAACAACCATACCATATCATACTTTATGATTCTTACCAATGCCAATAACAATATAGACTGGTATCGAAAAATGTGGTTAGATGAAGGAAAAACCCAATTAAATAGTCCGTTTAGTACGTATTTGGACAACCCTTTTGCTTTGGTAAACGAGGTAATTAACAGTGCCAACAGTGACACTTTTACAGGGAATTTAAGTTTAGACATAGATTTTTCTAAGAATTTAAAATTAATGATGCGCTCGGGAATCAACTCTCAAAACGAATTCAGAGAATTAAAACGTCCGTACGATTTAGTGAAATTTGCTACGGGATATTATGAGCGTCAAATGATTAAATCTCAGGAAATCAACACCGATTTCTTATTGACTTATAAAGGCAATGAAACCGATCATTTTAATTACAGCTTATCTGCCGGAGGAAATATTATGAGCAATAAATACCGCCGTATGGACGCCTCTGCAAACGGTTTAGCAGTGCCTGATGTGTATAAATTATCAAACGCCAGCAGTAATGTTTATACAGAATCGGCAGATGCAAATAAAAAGGTAAACAGTATATATGCTTTAGGATCATTCTCTTACCGTAATTTGTTATTCTTGGATCTTACTGCGCGTAATGACTGGTCATCTACCTTGCCACAAGGAAACAATAGTTATTTCTACCCTTCGGCAAACTTGAGTTTTATTTTAAGCGATGCCGTGGCAACGCCTCTTTGGATTGATTTTACCAAATTGCGTGCATCTTGGGCACAGGTAGGTAACGATTCACAACCTTACATTATAAGCAAGTATTACGACAACAGTCCGTTTGTGGGATCAGCCATTACAGATAATCAATTGTTTAATGCTGATTTAAAACCAGAAGAAACTACTTCAACAGAATTTGGTATCGATGCCCGTTTGTTTGGAGATCGTTTAGGGTTTGATGTTGCTTACTACAATACCGTATCAGACAACCAGATTTTGAGTGTACCGTTAGATTATGCCACAGGATATTCAAGTCAGTACATTAATGCAGGTAAAGTTCAAAACCGCGGTATCGAAGCAATGTTATATTTTTCGCCCATTAAAACAAATAATTTTCAGTGGAAAACCACTTTTACGTACGCTAAAAACAAAAACGAAATCTTAGAACTGGCAGCGGGTATTGAAGGAGGAGAAGAGCAGGTATTGGCAACATCGGGTACCGTGTCAATTATTGGTAAAGTAGGTGGTTCTACCGGAGATATGTACGGTTACGGATTTGTTCGTAACGAAGAAGGCAAAATTATTTACGATGCCAATACAGGTTTGCCTGTTCGCCCAACAGAAGAAACCTATCAAGGAAACGCGTATGCCGATTGGAAAGGCGGATGGATGAATAGTTTTACTTATAAAGGCTGGAGCTTAGGTGTTACTTTAGACGGATCTTTTGGCGGAAAATTATATTCGCAATCATACCACAAAATGATGGAGCACGGGCACTTAAACGGATCATTACCTGGCCGAGAAGACGGTTACATTATTGGTGATGGCGTGGTACAAAATGCCGATGGTTCTTACTCGCCAAATACCAAAAAAGTAGCAGTACCCGATTATTATTCAGAATATTACCGCCGTGCCAATGTAGAAGCCAATACGTTTGATGCCACCTGGGTAAAACTTCGTGAGATCAGTATTTCTTACAGCTTCCCGAAATCGTTTTTAGAACGTCATAAATTAAAAGGATTAACAGTAAGCGCATTTGGCAGAAACCTTTACACATGGAGCGATTTCCCAATTTACGATCCTGAAACAGCAGCCTTAAACGGGGCAAATATGGTTCCCGGAGTTGAAATGGGGCAATTGCCATCGCCTGCAACTTATGGCTTTAATTTAAAAGTAAGTTTATAATATCATGAAATCGCCATGGACAAACGGTTTGTTACAAACAAACACCAATGATGATAATGCGATTCCATATAACCAATAAAAAAAATAAATAGATATATATGAAAAAAATAAAACACAACATATTAGCATTCATAGCAGCTGCCACATTATACAACTGTACTGCAGAATTTGAAGAAATCAACACCGATCCCAACCGATTAGAAACCATTAGTCCGGCATCGTTGTTAAATCCTGTTTTATATGGGTTAACCAATCACAACTCTTATTCGGCGTGGCATCACCGCACCGCACATTTTATGCAGGGTATTGTACCTTATCCTTCTAACGATGCCTTGGGGTATCACCGTTACTGGGTTACCGATGCTATTGGACAAACCATGTGGAACAACCATTACCGCTGGTTAAAAAATATTGATGAAATGGAAAAAGCTTCTGTTACAGCAGGCGATGTAAATTATCAGGCAATTGCCCTTACCTTAAAAGCGTGGAGTTTTGCGAACCTTACCGATGTTTTTGGCGACATTCCGTTTGAAGAAGCATTAAAAGGTGACGAAGGTATTGTAAAACCAAAATTCCAACGCCAACAAGTAATTTACAAAGCTGTTTTAGAATATCTGGAACAAGCGAATAGTTTGTACGATACATCTAAAACCTTGATTTATGCACCTGATTTATTATACGGAGAACGAATTACAGCTGTTGCAAATTGGCAAAAACTCACCAATTCATTGCATTTGCGTATGTTGTTGCGTTTAAGCGATGTACAATCGGCAGAGTCAATAGCAAAAATAAACACCATTTTAAACAATCCGGCAACCTATCCTGTTTTTGAATCATCTGCAGATGATGCCATTTTGATCAATACCGGTATAGCACCAAATACCACACCTTGGCCACGTATTCAAGATTATGCTGCAGGCGATAAAAGACTTTCTACCTTTTTTGTAGATCAGTTACTGGAATGGAACGATCCGCGTTTACCGTTTTGGGCAACACAGGCAACCAATTTGCAGAAGGAACCTATTGGTTATAAAGGGATTGACTCAGGTTACTCGTTTGAAAGCAATATTGATTATACTCCATCCGCTCCGAATGATAATACAGCCAAGGCTCCAATGAAAAATATCATTATGACGTATGCGGAAATTGAATTTATAAAAGCGGAACTGGCTTTTAAAGGATTGATTGCCGGAGATGCTGAAACCCATTTTAAAAAGGGCACCGAAGCTGCTATGGCTATTTGGAATATTGATATGCCGGCAGACTATTTCAGCAATGAAAAAACAGCATATAACAATACTTTAGAGCAAATCATGTTACAAAAGTATTTTGCTTTGTATTTCACCGATAACCAACAATGGTTAGAATACAACAGAACAGGATATCCTGATTTGCCAAAACATCCTGATCTTTTCAACGATGGAAAAATGCCGGTGCGTTATCCGTATCCACAAGATGTTAAACGCCAGAATACCGAGAATTACCTTGATGCCGTGAACAATATGGGCGGCCCTGATGATATAAACACACGTGTTTGGTGGGATATAAAATAACGAATGCTAATTTTAATATTTCTAAAGAGGCTGTCTAAAAAGTCACAAAACGCAAAAATCCCGAAAATTTTCGGGATTTTTTTT
>NZ_FNXE01000070.1 GCF_900108395.1 Paenimyroides marinum
AGTGCAATATGCCACAAAGAAATTTACCAATGTACTGGAGTCTTACGGCGTAACCCGAAGCATGTCACGAAAGGGAAATTGTTGGGATAACGCAGTAGCGGAAAGCTTCTTTAAATCACTGAAAACCGAGTTAATATACGGGAACAAGCTCGTTACAAAGCAACAAATGGAAATAGAAGTTTTTGAATATATAGAAGTATGGTACAATAAAAAAAGAAGACACCGAGCACTGAATTACAAAACAATAGAAGAGTTTAACAATCAAAATAAATTTTACAAAAATGTCGCTTAACTTTAACTGGAATTTTTATTTGCATATCCAATAATCTGTTTATTAATTCTATAAAAGAGTTATTTGTTAGTTCTATTAATTCTTTTATAAAATCCTCTTTTCTACTACTTACACCGTTAATAATTGATGTATGAATGGTATCTGTTATGAGTTTTGCAAATTCAGAATTTATTTTATTAAAATTCATACTTAAAAACTCATTAACATCTATTTCTGAGTTTTTAAATTCAACTTCGTATTTATATAAAACTGATTCTATATTTAACTGTAGATCTTTTACTATTTTTTCATTCTTCATTTTTCTATATATTATTAAGGTTTTAAGAAGTTTACTTAAAAACAAAGATAACACTAAAGTTATGATATATCATAACTTTAGAAGTTGCTTTTTTTTGGAAATTGCTCAAATGACAGTTTCCGAAGAACAGTTTCTTAAAAAATTAGGTGCAAGAATTGCTAAACTCCGTAAAGAAAAAGGGTTTAGTCAGTTAGATATTTGTGCTGAAATAAAAATGGAAAAGTCTAATTTAAGTAGCATTGAAAATGGCAGACAGAATGTTACCTCTCTTTACCTCTATAAAATAGCTAATGCCATAGGAGTCGAAATAAAGGAATTCTTTCAATAAAATATAAAAAAAATTGCTAACCAGTAGTACATCAACGTATCTGGATGATAGAAATGCTTATGAAATATAACAAAATGCTCGAAACTAAAATAGAGCGTTTAAAAGCACTGGTTGGCGAAAAATAGTTTGAAATCAACAGAATTTCTGCAAATTATACGCTCCAAGAAACTTACACTTTTTAGCTTTTTGTGTATCGCTAAAAAAATAGTACTTTTGCACCGCAGAAGAAACAGATTGTACTGTTTTAAATTTTAAACTATGAAAGAAGAAATAGAGGCTCACGAATCTATTTTAGAATTGGTTGGCAACACGCCTTTGGTACGGTTAAATAAAATAACAAACGGGTTTCCGGGGGCTTATTACGCAAAATTAGAAGCGTTTAATCCCGGACATTCGGCTAAAGACAGAATTGCATTACATATCATCAACAAAGCTGAAGAACAAGGCGTTTTAAAACCAGGAAGCATTATTGTTGAAACAACTTCTGGAAATACCGGATTTAGCTTAGCAATGATTGCAATGGTAAAAGGATACCAATGTATTTTAGCTGTTTCTGACAAATCTTCACACGATAAAATTGATATGTTGCGTGCAATGGGTGCAAAAGTTTATTTGTGTCCGGCTAAAGTTGAACCAGAAGATCCCCGTTCTTATTACAGTGTGGCAAAACGCATACACGAAGAAACTCCGGGCTCTGTTTACATCAATCAATATTTTAACGAATTAAATACCGAAGCACATTACCTAACAACAGGTCCGGAAATCTGGAAACAAACGAAAGGACAAATCACGCATTTAATTGCTTGTTCAGGTACCGGCGGAACCATTTCAGGTACGGCAAAATATCTGAAAGAACAAAATCCTAATGTAAAGGTAATCGGAGTGGACGCTTACGGTTCCATTATCAAAAAATACCATGAAACGGGCGAAGTGGATATGAACGAAGCGTATTCGTACCGAATTGAAGGTATGGGTAAAAACTTGATTCCCGCAGCTACTAAGTTTGAATTTATTGATCGCTTTATAAAAGTTTCTGACGAAGACGCTGCCTTTACCGCCCGTGATTTAGCGCATACCGAAGGATTGTTTATGGGATATACATCGGGAGCGGCTATTCAGGCAGTAAAACAATTAGCAACAGAAAATGAATTTACAGCCGATAGCAAAGTGGTAATTATTCTACCCGATCACGGTTCGCGATATATGACCAAAATTTACAGCGACCAATGGATGGAAGAACAAGGTTTTTTAAAAGATCATCCCACAGAACAAACCAAAGTGGTTTATATTGAATAAGAAAAGAGAAGTTTCCTTCTCTTTTTTTTTATTACCTTTTGTAACATATCGAACAATCAAGCTACTTATTATAAAAACGATACGTTATGAGTTTAAAAATTTCGGGTTTAACCAAAACCTATAGAAACGGTGTAAAAGCCTTAGACAATGTTAATTTAGAAATTGGTAAAGGTATGTTTGGTCTTTTAGGTCCAAACGGAGCCGGAAAATCTTCACTGATGAGAACCATTGCCACATTGCAAACTCCGGATTCCGGAACTGTTACGTTCAACGATATTAATATTTTAGAAGATAAAAACGCACTGAGGAAAGTTTTAGGATATTTACCGCAAGAATTTGGCGTGTATCCAAATATGTCTGCCGAAACCTTGTTAGATTATTTTGCGCAATTAAAAGGAATTACCAAAAAAGACGAACGCAAAAAAATCATTAAAGAAGTATTGGAACTGACCAATTTGTATGATGTACGCCACAAAAGCGTAAGCGGCTATTCAGGCGGAATGAAACAGCGTTTTGGTATTGCACAATTGCTGCTGAACAACCCGCAACTGATTATTGTTGATGAACCAACAGCCGGTTTGGATCCTGCCGAACGTCATCGTTTCCTGAATGTTTTACGTGAAATAGGAACCAATCACACCGTAATTTTTTCAACGCATATTGTAGATGATGTTCGCGAATTATGTCACGAATTGGCAATTTTAAACGGAGGAAAAATTTTGTTTGAAGGAACGCCAAACAGCGGAGAAGAATTGTTAGACGGAAAAATCTGGATGCGAATCATTAACCGTGACGAGTTTGATGCATTTAACAGCAAATTCAATATCATTTCTTCAAACTTTAATCAGGACAATACGTTAAATATCCGCGTGCATAGTGACAACCAACCAGATGAAACCTTTATAAAGGCAAAACCAATCTTGGAAGACGTGTATTTTGTTTCATTAAAAGGAGATATATAATGCTGGGAACTATTTTTAAATTTGAAACAAAACGCTGGCTAAAAAGTTGGCTGTTTTACTTGTTTTTTGTTATTTTCTTTGCCTTATCGTTTTCGGTAATGGCAACTGTATTAGGTTATTTCGATGTGTTTACGGCAACAACATCCTCTAATCTTATCGTAAACTCCCCGGTAGCAATTAACGGAATCATTAATGAAATTGCGACATTTGTCAATTTCATTATTCCGGCAGTTATTGGTGCAACGGTTTACCGCGATTATAAATACAATTCACACACGTTGTTGTTTGCTTATCCGTTCAACAAATTTCAATATTTGGCAGGAAAATTTTTAAGCGGCTTTTTTATCACAATACTCATTACATTCTCTATTGGGTTGGCTTTTTTAGTAGCTTCAGTACTTCCGTTTGCTAATCCCGATTTGTTGGGACCTATTCGCTTATGGGCCTATTTTCAAAGTTATATACTGTTTGTCATTCCAAATATTTTCTTTATCGGTTCCCTGATTTTTATGTTGGTTACCCTAACCCGTAATCAGTATATCGGATTTATCTTAGTAATTATATTGCATTTTATTCCGGGAATCATCAGCAGTTTAACAGCCAATGTTGACGATAAATTTGTGGCATCTTTGTTTGATCCTTTTGGAAATCAGGCGTTGGGATATGTGGTTAAATATTGGACAATTGAAGAACAAAACACCTTGTTGATTCCGTTAGATAAAGTAATTATATTCAATCGATTGATTTGGATTGGTGTAGGATTTTTAGCGTTAGCAGCTACTTATTTTGCGTTTTCGTTTTCACAAACTCCTTTATCTATTTCAAGAAAGAAAAAAGGAAACCGAGTGGTTAAAAATAATTTCGGAAGCATTATAAAAGTCAATCTGCCTAAAGTTTCGTATGACTATTCTTTTATTTCCTATCTTAAAACCACTTTTAGATTATCTAAATTTGAATTTGAAAGCATTGTAAAAAACTGGATTTTCATTACTTTAATGGTTGTCTTTTTCCTTGTAATTATCATCAACGGATATGATATAGGAGATATGTACGGAACCAATGTTTATCCTGTTACTTGGAAAGTAATAGGAGAAATTAACGGAGTTGTGGGGTTCTTTTTATCCATTTTAATTTATTTGTTCTCGGGGGTTTTATTGAACAATGCCCAATCATCACGAATGAATTTGCTGGTAGATGCTACAACGGTTCCAAACTGGAGCTTGCTGTTATCAAAATTTATTGCGCTGGTACAAATAGTTTGTGTGGTATTTTTGGTAGGAATTTTATCGGGAATTTTAATTCAGGTATATTTAGGGTATTATAATTTTGAATTAGGTCAATATTTTACAGAATTTTTCGGTTTTCAATTAATTGATTATGTCATTTTAATTTTATTCTCCTTATTCATTCAATCGTTCTTTAAAAACTATTTAATCGGATTCTTTGTGATTTTAATCGCTCGAATGATTCCGATGGCATTAACAAAATTAGGGATAGAACAATCGGTTTTCCATTTTAATTCAGGCATGTGGTACAGCTATTCTGATATGAATGGTTTTGGCGTTGTTCGCGGCTATTTTTATTACAAGTTGTACTGGCTGCTTTTTGGTTTTGTACTGTACGGTTTAACGTTATTATTTTGGCGTCGAGGGATCCTCTCTAATGCAAAAGAGCGTTTACGTTTGTTTGTAAAACGTTTTAAAACCCCAATTGCCGTTCCTTTAATGTTGGTTGTTTTAGCATTTGTAGGTTTAGGCTACGGCTTGTATTATCAAGAAGTTAAGTTAGAACCTTATTATACTTCGCAAGAACGCGAATTGCAAAGGGTAGATTTCGAAAAAAAATACAAAAAATTCGAAAAATATGCACAACCCCGCATTGTTGATGTAAAAGTAGCTATGGATTTGTATCCTAAAAAACGCAACTACAAAGCGGTGGTGAATTACGTAATGGTAAACAAAACCGAAAAAGCTATTGATTCGCTGTTTTTAAATTACGGAAAAAATTTCCGTGAAATTAAATTCAACCATGACTATCAGCTGGTTTTAAACGATACGGTAATGGATTTTGATATCTACCGGTTAAATCAGCCATTAAATCCGGGCGATTCTTTAAAAGTACAAATGATTGTTCAAAACCAATCGAATACGTGGTTGCAAGATCGTTCGCCAATCATCGAAAACGGGACATTTATTAATAATAGTATGTTTCCTTCGTTTGGATATGCAGATGGCGTAGAATTGCAGGATAACGATGTTCGTAAGAAATACAATTTGCCTCCGCGTGAACGTATGCCCGAACCAAATGATGCCGAAGCCCGTAAAAATACCTATATTTCAGACGAGGCCGATTGGATTACATTTGAAACAACCGTAAGTACCGATGGCGACCAGATTGCAATTGCACCGGGATATTTACAAAAAGAATGGCAAAAAGACGGACGAAATTATTTCCATTACAAAATGGACCAGAAAATGTTGAATTTCTATGCGTTTAACTCTGCCCGATATGAAGTAAAACGTGAAAAATGGAACAACATTTATTTAGAAATTTATTACCACAAAGGACATGAATATAATTTGACCCGAATGATGGAAGCCTTGAAAAAATCGTTGGCTTATTATGGCGAAAATTATGGCCCTTACCAGCATTCACAAGCTCGTATTATTGAATTTCCACGAACAATGGGGACTTTTGCCCAGGCTTTTGCCAACACCATGCCTTTCTCTGAAGCCATTGGATTTATTGCCGATGTGGATGAAGACAATCCCGATGCGGTTGATTATCCGTTCTCGGTTGTTTCGCACGAAATGGCACATCAATGGTGGGCACATCAGGTAATTGGTGCTAAAGTAAAAGGAGCCACTTTGCTTTCAGAATCGATGTCGGAATACAGTTCGTTGAAAGTGTTAGAAAAAGAATATGGTAAATTTCAGATGCGTAAATTCCTGAAAGAAGCTTTAGACGGTTATTTGCGTGGACGAACTTGGGAATGGAAAGAAGAAAATCCGTTGATGTATAACGAAAACCAACAATACATTCATTATAACAAAGGATCGTTGGTATTGTACGCTATGAGCGATTATTTGGGTGAAAAACGTTTTAACGATGTTTTAAAAACCTTTGTTTCTCAAGTGAAGTTTCAGGAAGCACCTTATACAAATTCCATTGAATTCGTTAATTTATTGAAACAAAACACTCCGGATAGCTTGCAATATTTGATTAAAGATATGTTTGAAACCATTACGCTTTATGACAATAAAGTAGAAAATGTAAAGGTTACCAATTTGAAAAACGGAACATATCAGGTGGATATCACCTTTACGGTTTCAAAATACAGAACAACGCCGAAAGGAGATCAAATCTACAAAAACGAGCAAGGAAATACGCTGACTACAAAAGTTGGTAAAAATGAAGTTAAATCGTACCCGCTGCACGATTATGTTGAAGTAGGTATCTTTGGTAAGAAGACCAAAAAAGGTAAACACGAATACGAAAACGAGTTGTACAATAAAAAATACCTTATTGATAAAATCAATAATAAGGTTTCGATTATTGTAAATCAAAAACCTGTCGAAGTAGGTGTTGATCCTTACAACAAACTCATTGACAGGGATTCTAACGATAACCGCAAAACAGTAGATTAATTTTAACCCTCTATTCAAATTGAATAGAGGGTTATATATTTTCATTCATTAGCGTCCGATAAAAACTAATTCTCAGATTCCCCTCCTTACATTTGACTGATTGTTAGATGTTTAGTTTTTCATTTTCGCCGAATTTCAAAAACAAGCTACCAATTAAAAGACAATTGCTCACCGTCATCTTTGTCAATAACCCAATCTTTCTCTGGGTTTTCCAAAAATTTCATCAGGTTGATGTAATTGAATAAATGAATTTTGCAAAAACTTACCAAATTTGAAAATGCCCACTTTCGTTTCAATCTTTTTTTGATGACTGCCAGCAGAAGATTTACGATTAATACACAGTAAATCTGTATTTTGATGGCGTTTTCATTATCACCAAGAAAATATTTCAAAGGAAAAT
>NZ_FNXE01000026.1 GCF_900108395.1 Paenimyroides marinum
ATACGTGGTGGTGCACTCCCCGCAGCCACCCTTTCAGGTTCATTATCGCCCTGTGCATTTCCGGGAAATTCCGCCCTTTTTTGCCCGAAGGCACACGGACCAGGTTCTCAAAATCTTTTTCCAATGGTTTGTAGCCTGTCCATAAATCGGTCTTTACATTTGCCGAAGGACCGATATGGTGTTTCATGAAACCCCCGAGCGAAACAGACCCGGCATCGGGGATTACCTTGGCGTACAACCTGCTAATGCCTTTTTTCTTTTTCTCGATGCCAACCGCCACGAGTTTCTTGTTCTTGTTTTTCCTGCCGCGGACACCTTCTTCCTGTCCGCCGAAAACGGCCTCGTCCACTTCCGCATCTCCATTTATGGGATGGTTTCCCGAACTTTTCATCGCTTTCATGACCTTGCGCTTGAACGCCCAACAGGTTTTTTGCCTGAGCGAGAGCTTCCGGCTCAGTTCGGTCGAGGTGATTTCTTTTTTGTTGGTGCTGACGAAATAAACAATGTAGAACGCTTTGAGAAGGTCGAACTTCACTTTGTGGAAGAGCGTGTTGGCCGTGGGCGATTCGGTGTAGTTGCAACTGGTGCATTGGCGGGAATGGGGGGACATCCCCCGGCATGAATTGCCATGCCCGCATTTTTTGCAAGTGAAACCGTTTCCCCATTTCAATTTGGCAAGGTAGGAAAGGCAACTGTCGGCGTCCGGGAATTTTTCCCGAAACTCGAAAAGTGATAGGCTTTTGAATCTTTGCTCCATGGTTTTGGGTTTTGTTTACCCGAATTTACTACTTTTGGTGCTAATGACAAAGTGCCTAAATTAATTAAAATTTAAAGAATAAAATCTATTTCAGGTCATTATCTTTTTATCCAACGAATTCCTACTCTCCATAAAATTATGGTAATTATCGGATGAATAATCCAGTAGGTTATATATCCTACATTATATGCGATTTCATAGCTGCCTGAATGGTTATTGAAAACAGCAGGTAATAAAGCTTTCATGAATTGAGGTAAAAGCACAATAATTGCTAACGTTAAAATAACTGCAACGATGATAAATAGGTATCCAAATATTTTTTTTGGATTCATAGTAGTAAAAATAACAAAAAAACCTGTATGATTTTGAAATTATACAGGTTTTCATTTATAGCTTCTGTCTAAAAACTAATAGCTAAAGACTAAAAACGTAATTTACGGTAAAGGTTGTCCCACCTGAACATCGCAACGGTGGCCTGGTTGCCCGTGTGCCGGATTTGGTTTTCCCTGCATTCCGGGAGCGGTTTGTTGTGCTGGTGCAGCTTGTTGCGCCGGAGCTGATGTTTGTTCATTTCCACTGCCTAAAAAACCACCTTGGTTAGCAGCCGGAGTTGGTGTCTGTTGATTTGTTTGAGCCGGTGGCGAATTTAAAGGTGCACCTACAGGAATATCACAACGGTGACCTGGTTGTCCGTGCGGTGGATTCATTCCTTCTGCAGCTGAACTTGCCACATCAGTACCGTGGTCATGACCTGCATGTGATGAGTGATCGTGTCCTTCGTGACTGTCAGCAACTGGTGTAGCCGTTTCACCTGTTGTTACAGCTGTTTCTGTTGCCGGATTTTCTGTAGCTTCTGCTTTAGTATCTTTACAAGAAACCATTCCTAATGCAGCAAATAATGCAATAATTGTTATTTTTTTCATGATTTTGATCTGTTAAAGAAACAAATATAAGCATTTTTTTAAAAAAACGCACGCAATTGAATGCTTCCGGTATGAATGGTTTTTGCGGTTTCGCTGGTACGCCCCTGATAGCTTATGTTTGCGTCTAAATATTTGGTTAAGTTTCTTTGAAACAGCAAACGCCAGGTGATGTTTTTTCCGGGCTGCAAGCCTTCTAACATTTGGTATGCTACTGCCGATAACGGATTGCCGCTGAATTTATTCTGATAAAACGAAAACTCGCCGTTCAATGTAAATTTCTGCGAAGTGCTCCAGTTAAAAGCGGTGCCAATGCGGTGTTGTTCCAATGTTTCTAAATCTCCCTGTACATTCTTTTTATCCTGCCATTCATAGAAAAGTTCAATACGGGCATTTTGAGAAAACAGATAGCCAATTTTAGGCTGAATGCTGATGTTATTCAGCAAGTAGTTTTTCGATCCGTAATTTTCTGAAATACTCTCTACTTTATCCAATTTATTAGTTAACTGTGCCAGCCACCATTTGTTTAATAAATGTTGAAATTGCAATTGGTGCGTGGTTATTTTATTGTCTAAACTACCGTAATTCATCAGGTTTTTTGCCCGATTGTTTATTAACGAATAAATGGTGGTATAATGTTGTTTGCCTCTATTAAAATAAATGGAGTTGCGAATATTTGAATTTTCAGCAACCAGTTCATCTGATGCTTTTCCAAAAGGATTCCATGCGATGCCGTTTCCATCTCGCAAAATACTTCGGTCAATAATAAAAGATGACTGAATGTGAAACTGACTTAGAAATTTTCTAAATCCGGTATCATTCTGCCAGATGCTGAAATTAAAATTAAAAACCTGCGTTAATTTGGTTTGATGTGTCTTTACAAATGTTTGATTGGGTAAAAACATCCGTACATATTCCGCCAAATCGGGATAAGGTGCAATTTCAAACTCTTCCAGTTCCTGAATGCCGTTGCCATTGTAATCGTTCCACATGTGTGTTCCCAAACCGGCGTCAACTTTTATATACGTAAATTCTTGCTGTGCTACAGAACCCGACGACGTTTCATAAATACTGTTTGTTTGAATCAGGTTTTTAAAATAGCGGTCATTATAAGCAATACGTGAATTTAGTGTGGGTTCCGTCATTCCTGTATCGGTATATTTTAAATGCCGGTAATTGGCGTAAACAGATAAATCACTGGTTTTGGTTTTAAAAAGTTGCGATTTGGCGTAAAAGGAATGGGCATTTGAAACATTTTGTAAAATATTGTTTTGCAATGAATCGTTTACTCTGAATCTGTAACCTATTTCGATATACGTTTTTAACGTATCTCCTTTCCCTACAAACGCATCGATTTGAGTGTATTTCTGAGATAGTGTTTGAAATTGTTGTGTTAACACATCTTTTACCTGATAATTCTCTAAATCTAAACGAGCACCCGCCCATTTATCGTTTTTCGTGTAAAGAGCCTGTGTTTTGCTGCGTGCAAAATTTGTGTTATACGTACTGCCTTTTGCGGTTAGAAAACTTGTATTGGTATTGAAATTAAAATTGTTCAACTGATAGGTTCCTACTAATGATTGTTTGTGACCGATGTAATTGTCGCTGTATTCCAACCTACTGTATTCGTAAGTGAAATAGCTGTTGTCATTGGGAGAAAATTTAGATCCGGCAGTAATCAATGATTGATTTCCAAAGGTGTTGGATACATTCCAGTCCCGGTCAAATTCAATAGAGTACAATCGTTCAATGGTCTGAAAATTTTTAGATACATATTGTACATTTCCAAACACATCAACTTTCCATTTATTATTTAACACACGGTGGGTAGCGTTTATGTTTCCGGCAAATCCCTGATTATCGCCATCATCTATTGACGAATATAAATTTAAATCGTTGTTACTGAATCCCACCTCAAAATCAACCGCCGAAAAATCTTTAGGTTTGTATTGCCCTAACACAGTCGCTAAAGTCAGTCGCGTAGGGGCAATTAGTTGAATCAGCGGTTCGTAATCGCCTTGTTTAAAACCTTCAACTGGTGCTACAAATTCAAATATTTTTCCAATGGCAGCCGAACTCGCCAATCGGTAATTTCCGTTGCTTGGTCCCACATAACTAAACGAAACCATATACAAAGTATCGGTGGGGTTATTGGAATATTCGTAGAACTCATAACCGTTTTCAACCACTTTTTTATACAGCGTTTTGTTTTCCGAATACGTATCAAGGTAAGCAGACGGTGCCATCATTAACGATGTACTATCGCCGGCTTGTTTTAAAATATCGATTTGTTCTTTGTTAAGGTTTTGCTGTACCGGTTGGTTTTTAATATCGGTTTCGGTGTAAACATATCCTGCAATATTCCATTTTTCGCGTTCGTGTTTAATGCCTCCATAACCCAGAAAACGGGTGTAATTTCGGTCGGTGTATTGATATTCTACCACAATGCGCATTTCAGAAGTAATAGGAAACAACGTGGTAAACCTGATTTCACCTGAATTGTAATCAATCACATAATCGTTTTGTTCGCCACGGGTGAGCTTTCGTCCGTTTACATAAACCGATTCCGATCCCGAAATAATCAAAATATACAGTTGGTTGTTGCTGCCTTTTAATTTATAAGGCCCTTGATTGCCTTCCTGCCCCACAAATTCACTTTTGGCATATTGCCCACGTACCAATGCCGCGGCTGTTTCTATGGTGGTTTTTGAATTTTCGTTTCCAAACTGTACACTCCCCGAAATCCCCTGCACTTTTTTATTGAAATTGAGAAACTTTGATTTTCTGTTTTCTAAAAACAAGTCGCCTGCTTTAATGCTCCAGTCAGTTGAAAAAAGTTCCATAAATATCTGGTCAAATTCATCCATTTTTTGTGAATATCCACCATTTTGTAAAGGCACATTGCTGTCTTGCAGCGAAGCTCTGATTTGAACTTTATCAGACAGGTTTCCCACAATCTGCAAATCTAAATTAGAATTGGTCACCAGGTTTTGATTGTTTCCCACCGTGATTCCTCTGGAAATACTTCCATTGGTATTCAAACCTTCAAACGGCATAAATGTAGAGGCTTGTTTTTCGGGAACTTTGAAAATATAGGCACCTTCTTTATTGGGAACAATTCGTTTGGTATCGTAAAGGGCGTAGGTTTTGGTCAAAAAATCGGGATAATTCAGGTAAGAAACCGTTAATGTATCGTTCAATGGTTCTAATGTTAAAGTTGCAGCATTAAAATCAATCTTATAACAAAGTGTGTCAAGTGGCACCCCTTGATTATTAACAATTTCAAAATAAGTGTTGTTCAGCGCCACACTGTCTAAAACTATTTTTTGCGGGATCGAATCGGTTATGATTTTTTTTGTTTGATACAAGCCGTTGTTTTGTGCCCAGGAGACAACAAAACTCAGCAAACAAACCATTAACCAAAATCGCTTTTTCATATTCAGATAAACTCAAAAAAATAAAAAATAGTGTACAGCTCCTTATTTTTTTAACTAAGATAACAACTTTGTAAAAGTAAAGAAATTAAAATGGTATTCTATGTTTGTAACAGCCCGATGAAGTTTTATAAAACATTAAATTCTCTAAATTATCGTTATCTTTATGAACTTAAACACCACTTTTGTAGAAAATGAAACTATTACTGGTAGAAGATCATCAAGAGCTTGCAGCAAATATGATAAGCTTTTTAACCAAAGAAAACTATATCTGTGAATGGGTAAAAACCGTTACATTGGCTAAAGAGATGCTTGAAATGTTTGAATATGATGTGGTACTTCTTGATTTAACGTTACCGGATCATTCCGGGCTTCATCTTTTAGAATACATCAAAAAGCACCATATCAGCAGTAAAGTGATCATTATTTCTGCCCAGGATTCTTTAGACTATAAGATAAAAGGATTAGACGGCGGTTCAGATGATTATATTACCAAACCGTTTCCGTTACCCGAACTACATTCGCGCATTAAAGCCGTAACCCGCAGAAACAGTATTAACAGCAAAGACAACCTGCTTGTTTTTAATGAAATTTCCATAGATCTTGATTCTATAGAATGTAAGGTCAACGAACAGCCGGTGGTTTTAACCAAAAAGGAATTTAATTTATTGGTTTACTTTATCAACAATAAAAACCGGGTGCTGTCAAAACAGGCAATAGCCCTGCATCTTTGGGGCGATTATACCTATAATCTGGACAATGTTGATTTCATTTATCAGCATTTAAAAAATCTGCGAAAAAAAATAATCGATGCAGGTGGTACAGATTATGTGCATACTATTTACGGCTTGGGTTATAAATGGACAGAATAATGAAACTGAGCAGTAGAATTACATATTATTTCATTGTTATTGTTTTTTTGTCGTTGGCAATTGGTTTTTCTATTTTCTATATTTCCATAGAACGGGTAACCAACCGGTCTGTCATACGTAAAATGGAACATCTTAACGAGTACATTATCCGGCAGCTTAAAACACAGCCTATAGATTCTTTAGAAAAGAAACATCCCACTGTTAGCATAAGCGTTTTGCCGGAAAAATTTGACACCCTCGTTGATGAGGTTATTGAAGAAAAAGAAGCCGTTTGGAACGATGAGCTGCAAAGTTACGGCTACAATATAAAAGTAATACATTATCCGTTTGTAGATAATGTGCACTACCAGATTACCAACGAAGATTACCTTATTAAAATAGAAAAAGCATATTGGTTAAGTGTTTTAATGGTGGTGGCGTGGATTTTTGTTTTTATACTGATCACGATTATTTTTTTTGGAGAGATGGTTGCCCGGAATCTTTACATGCCTTTTTACAGTTTGCTGGCGCAAATGAAAGGTTTTGATGTACGTAAAGGAGAGCAGATACAGATAATGAATACACATACCACCGAATTAGACGAGTTAAATCAGCTTTTCAGGCAAATGGCAGACAAGTCTATTCAGCAATACCAGCTTTTAAAAGAATTTACAGAAAACCTTTCGCACGAACTGCAAACTCCACTGGCACATTTAAAAGGAAAAATTGAATTGCTGCTGGACACCGATTTAAACGAAGAACAAATGAAAGCTTTAAGCGTTATGTACGACGAGTTGAACAGAATGTCGTCATTAAACCGGTCTTTGGTATTGCTAATGAGTTTGGAAGATCACGAAACTTCGTCAGAACGTGTGCTTTTTTCCACGGCTCTTAAAGAAACAATTGCCCAATACGAGGATATTATTGAAATGAGTGGCAGAATGTTAGAAGTTTCTATTAAAGACAACGTGTACATTACCATAAACCCCATGCTGTTACAAATTGTACTGTCTAACCTTATAAGCAATGCCAGCAGGCACAATATTGAAAACGGAAGTATCCATATAACACTTACAGACAATTTTTTTGAAATTAAAAATACAGGAGTACCTAACGAACTTACCAATGAAACCATTTTTAACCGGTTTAAAAAAGGCACATCGGACTCCGGATCGTTAGGTATCGGTCTGGCATTGGTTAAAAAAATAGTCGATGTGTACGGATATAAAATCACTTATAAAGCCGAAAATAATTTTCATATATTTATTTTAGATATAAAACATTGATAATCAGTAATTTTTTTAAAACTTCAAAGTTTTAGCATTTTTTCTTCAAAATCTCTTCAGTTTTCATTTGTTATTTAGTGTTGTAATAACATTAAAAAAATGAAAAATATATTTTTTACGCTCTTTTGTTGTTGTTTTTGCAATGGAATTATCTGGTCGCAGGACCACGTTGAAAAAAACGAACCAAAACAAGAACCTCTTTTTAAGAATTCTTTGGGCGAGATGAAAATTAAGTTTGACGAAACCGGAGATAAGTTTTTAAAGTTTGGTGTTTCCAGTCAGGTTTGGTTTCGTTCTATAGAAAATAACCCGGGAACTGCTGTAAACGGTGTTCCGCAGGATCACACCATTGATGCCGGTGTACGAAGAGTCCGTATTACCATGCAGTCTCAGCTAAGTAAAGGATATTCCGTGTTTTTTCAGTTTGGAATCAACAACCAGTCCTTTATAAGCGGTGGCGGATCGGGAACCGGCGCAAACGGACAAGGTAAAAAACCGGGAATGTTCTTTATGGATGCTTATAACGAGCTGGCAATTGTTCCGCAGACCAATTTTTATACCAACGAAACCAATAAATACAATCTTTACATAGGTGCGGGGCTGCACAGTTGGAACGGAATCAGCCGCCTGTCAAATGCCAGTACAACCAAACTGTTAACAGCCGATTTACCCGTTTTTAACTTTCCTAACATCGAAATATCAGATCAGTTCTCCAGACAATTCGGAATTTTCCTTCGTGGAAATTTAGACAGAATCAACTATCGTTTTAGTGTGAATAAACCCTTTGCTACAGACAGAAAACCAGAAGTTGGCGAAGTACCTGTAGAGAATAATGGTTCCGGAAAATTATCGTATGCCGGTTACGCCATGTATCAGTTTTTAGACAAGGAATCAACAACAACTTCATTTTTGCCGGGAACTTATTTAGGATCGAAATCTATTTTTAATATAGGAGCCGGATTCTATACCAATAAAGAAGCCTTGTTGTCGCAGCCCGAAGAAGGTGTTTTTAAAACACACGACCAGTTGAATTTAGGGATTGATGCTTTTGTGGAAGTTCCCATAGGAGCTAAAGAAAAAGAGATGTCGTTAAGTGTTTACAGTGTGTATTACTACAACGATTTCGGGAAAAACAACCTTAGAACAAACGGAATTATGAATCCGGGAACAGCAGATACAAACTATACAGAACCTGTTGCTGCAGAAGGATTCGGAAACGCCAAATACCTTACAGGAACAGGTAGTATATGGTACACCCAGGCGGGTTTTGTGCTACCCAATTTTAGCAAAACGGTAAAACTTCAGCCGTTTGCAGCTTATCACTACAAAGATCTGGATGGTTTAAACCAGGCAGCTCATTTTTACGACATAGGAGCCAACCTGTTTGTTTTCTCACAAAACGCTAAAATAGCGGCTCAATATTCAAGTCGTCCTTTATATGATCAAACCACAAAAAAAGTTTTCGACAGAAAAGGAGAGTTTATTTTAAGCTTTCAAGTTGCATTATAATTAAAATTTAAAAACAAATGATAAAACAAGACATGATGGATAAGGCACATACAACGCCCTTAACTCCAAAGAAAGAAATTACCACTGCCGACCGTATCAAGGCAATTGTGGGTGGTTCTATTGGTAATCTGGTAGAATGGTATGATTGGTATGCTTACGCAGCTTTCGCCATCTATTTTTCGCATGCTTTTTTTCCAAGTGGCGATCAAACGGCGCAATTGTTAAATACGGCAGGAATTTTTGCAGTTGGATTTTTAATGCGTCCTATAGGCGGATGGATTTTTGGGACGATGGCAGATAAAATAGGGCGTAAAAAAGCAATGACACTCTCGGTATTATTAATGTCGTTTGGTTCTTTGCTTATAGCCTTAACTCCCACGTATGAAACCATTGGTATTCTTGCTCCCGCATTATTGTTGGTGGCGCGATTGCTGCAAGGTTTAAGCGTTGGTGGTGAATATGGTGTTTCGGCAACTTATTTAAGTGAAATGGCAACCTCTGACAGACGAGGTTTCTATTCAAGCTTTCAATACGTAACCTTAATTGGCGGACAATTAACCGCATTAGGAATTCAGCTTATTTTACAGAAATTGATTTTAACCGAAGACCAGCTACACGATTGGGGATGGCGGATCCCATTTATCATTGGAGCCATTTTATCGATCATTGCATTGTATATGAGAAGCAATTTGCATGAAACTGAAGCTTTTGAGAAAAATAAAGATACAAAAACGAAAAAAGAGAAAAACGGAACCATTAAAGAATTATTAAAACATCCGAAAGCATTAGTAACAGTAGTAGGGTTAACGCTTGGTGGTACGTTGGCATTTTATACTTATACAACGTATATGCAGAAATTCTTGGTAAATACCGTTTTACTAACAAAAGAACAATCTACTTTAATTTCGTTCATATCACTATTTATTTTTGCGTGTTTACAACCGGTTTTCGGATCTCTTTCTGATAAAATCGGGCGTCGTCCGTTGTTGTTGGGTTTTGGGATTTTAGGAACCGTATTTACCGTTCCTTTGTTAACAGGTTTAAGCCATGCTACAGGTATGTGGGAAGCCTTTTTCTACTTAATCGCAGCTTTAGTTATTGTTTCGGGATACACGTCTATTAATGCGGTAGTAAAGGCAGAATTATTTCCGGCAAATATCCGGGCTTTAGGTGTGGGACTGCCTTATGCGTTAACGGTTGCTATTTTTGGAGGTTCCGCAGAATATGTTGCTTTATTGTTTAAACAGCAAGGTGTAGAATCTTATTATTATTGGTATATTACAGCTTGTATTGCATTTTCGTTAGTGGTATATCTTTTTATGAAGGATACCAAAAAAACATCGCTATTAAATAAAGATTAAATTCTTTAGATTAAATAAAGAAATCCGTTTCAGTTATTATGAAACGGATTTCTTTATTTTTGTTAAAATGTATAACCTAATTTAACACCGGCTTTAAAAACAAAATTATCAAAGTGTTTATTGTCGATATCGCCTTTACCTCGAACTTCCCATTTCCAGTTAAAACCAACAGAAGGGTCAATGCTTAAATTCTTAGTCAGCTGAATTTTATAGCCCAAATTTGGGTTAAAGATGCTCCAGTAAGAATATTTCCCTTCAAACCTTTCACCGGCAATGCTTTCATTAAATTTAATTTCTCCGTGCGTTAAAAAGTTCTCAAAATAGAAACCTTCACGATTTTTTCCAAAATAATTGCGGTTCCCCAATTCCACAACAAAACCCTCACCGGTAGTTTTTAAATAGTTGTTGTCATATTCTAACTGTCCGTAACTTATGTTCAAGATGCGAGAGCTGGAAAGTTCACTTTTTGTAAATTCTAAACTAACACCATATTGTGTTGGTTCAGAAAAACTGTAATTAGCAGAAATGGTAACAACATCTTTTTGTTTTTCCTGAGCAAAAGCACTTACAGAAATAAGGCTAAGCAAGTAAATAATTTTTTTCATCCTTAAGAGATTTATAAGATTTGTTAACGCTAACCAAAATATGTGCCAAAAAAATATTAAAATGAAAAACCACCCGAATATCGAGTGGTTCAAAAATTATTCTTTAGTTACAATCTGCATGGTTTCGCGATTAATCTGCTGTAATAAAACCTCTTTATTTTGAATTACTTTTTTTGCAGCTTCATCGGTAAAATGACGAATGGTATATAACGATACATTTTCGTTATAGGTTACGTTAAAGTTGTTTACCAGATCTTCATAAATTTGACTAAAATTTTCAAACTTATCTTCCACACAAACAGTAAAACTAATGGCTGAATTCTGAATAACGTTTACTTTAATATGTTGTTCTGCAAAAGTTTTGAAGATATCACTTACCTGATGTTCCATAATAAACGAAAAATCTTTAGACGAAATAGAAATAAGCAATTGGTTTTTCTTAACAATAAAACACGGTGTGGCAGGCTCTAAGTCTGCTCCTTTAGAAACGGTTGTTCCCGGCAATGTGGGGTTTACAAATGATTTTACATACAACGGAATTTCTTTGCGTTGTAATGGTTGTAAGGTTTTAGGGTGGATAACCGATGCACCATAAAAAGCCAACTCAATAGCTTCGTGATACGAAATCTGGTTCAATAAAACGGTATCATCAAAATAACGCGGATCGGCATTTAAAACCCCGGGAACATCTTTCCAGATGGTAACACTTTCGGCGTTTAGGCAATAAGCAAAAATAGCTGCGGAATAATCAGAACCTTCACGCCCCAATGTTACCGAGAAATGGTTGGGATCAGATCCTATAAAACCTTGAGTAATGTACAATTTTTTACATTGCAGCTGGTTGGTAATGTTTTGCTCGGTAGCTTTCCAATCAACCATACCGTCGCGGTACGTGGTATCGGTTTTAATTAAATTCCGGGCATCAACCCAAACGTTTTCTATATCTTGATCGTTAAAGAAATAACTTAAAATGGTAGTTGCTACAATTTCACCGTACGATACAATTTGATCGTAAACAAAGTTGTAATTAGGCGATTTATTTACTGATAGGAAAAATTCCATTTCGCTGAACAAAACATTCACCTTATCAAAAACCAAATGGTTTTTATTCTCAAAAAGTTCATCTACTATGTTAAAATGAAAATCCTTAACAGTTTGAATGGCATTCTTCAGTTCTTCAGGCTTCTTAAAATAAGCGTTTATTACATCTTCTAAAGCGTTGGTTGTCTTGCCCATTGCCGAAGCGATAATTAAACTGTTGTCAAAACCTACGGTTTTTAAAACGTGTAACACGTTGCGAATAGCCTGCGGATCTTTGATCGACGCACCTCCAAATTTAAATACTCTCATTTTTTGCTTTAATAGTAAATTAAGTTCATAATTGATTGAAATTGTTTTGTTTGTTTGCTGCAAAAATAAGTTACAAAGCGTTTCTACACAATACCGGGTTCAAAAATATTTGGATTCTGTTTTTTTTACCGATATTTGCTATCTTATTATTAGGTAATAATATTGCATAATAATATATTGTACAATACTTTTGTAGCAGATTATGGAAGAAAGATATACCACATTAGGCGAATTTATCATTAAAAAACAAGAAGATTTTCCTTATTCATCGGGCGAATTATCCCGATTGATGAATTCTATCAGGCTGGCGGCAAAAATTGTTGCCCAAAAAGTCAATCAGGCGGGTTTGGTAGATATTACCGGAGCTTTTGGTAAAGAGAATATTCAGGGAGAACAACAGCAAAAATTAGATGTATTCGCAAACGATATTTTCATTCAAACATTAGTTAACCGCGAGATTGTATGTGGTATAGGATCCGAAGAAAACGATGATTTTATTTCTATTTGCGGAGCCGATGGCAGTAACAACAACAAGTATGTGGTTTTGATGGATCCTTTAGACGGATCGTCAAACATAGACGTAAACGTATCGGTGGGAACAATCTTTTCTATTTACCGCAGAATTTCTGAAGACGGAACACCTGTAACACAAGCCGATTTCCTTCAAAAAGGAATCAATCAGGTGGCGGCAGGTTATGTAATCTACGGATCGTCAACCATGCTGGTTTATACCACCGGAAACGGCGTAAACGGTTTTACGTTAGATCCGGCAATGGGAACGTTCTTTTTATCGCATCCCGATATGAAAATTGCCGAAGACGGAGCCATTTTTTCTGTAAACGAAGGTAATTTTAACCAATTTGAACAAGGTGTAAAAGATTATATTGGTTATTGTAAAGACCATTCGTACAGCGGGCGTTATATTGGCAGTTTGGTTGCCGATGTGCACCGCAATATTTTAAAAGGCGGCATTTATATGTATCCCGGTACGGTTTCTAAACCCAACGGAAAATTGCGATTGCTGTATGAATGCAACCCTTTTGCGATGATTATTGAACAAGCGGGTGGTAAAGCTACAGACGGCAAGCAACGTATTTTAGAAATTGAGCCAACCGAATTACATCAACGCGTGCCTGTCTTCTGCGGAAGTAAAAATATGGTAGAAAAATTAGAACGTTTCTTATAAAATCAAAGTGAGTTGTAGAACTCACTTTTTTATTTGAGCTATTTAGAGTCTGTTTAAATATATAGTTGCATTAAAGTTTTAAAATAATATTTTTTATGTAATTTTGCAGTACTTATTTTTTTGTTAAAAAAATATATTCTTTTTTCAATACTATGGAAAACCCTGAAAAGTTGAATAAATATGATAGAGCCTATTTAAAAATTGCAAGAGAATGGGGTCAGTTATCTTATTGTCAGCGAAAAAAAGTTGGTGCAATTATCGTAAAAAATAAAATGATAATTTCCGATGGATATAACGGAACGCCTTCGGGGTTTGAAAATTGTTGTGAAGACGAAGAAGGCAAAACAAAATGGTACGTGCTTCACGCCGAAGCAAATGCCATATTAAAAGTGGCAAAATCTACACAATCTTGTGAGAATGCTACATTGTATATCACAATGAGTCCATGCAGAGATTGCAGTAAATTAATTCATCAATCGGGCATTGTACGCGTTGTGTATCAAAATAGTTATAAAGATTTAGCCGGTATTGAATTTTTAAAGAGAGCTGGAGTAGAAGTGATTCAGATAGAGGATTTAAGCTCTTTGTTGTATGAGTAAAAAAAATTATTTGTGGCCTTTACTAACTATGGGGTCGCTGGCAGCGGGTATTGTTCTGGGCGGTTTTTTTAGTAAAAACGGTCTGCCTTTTTCTGTAAAAGAAGATAGAGGAAGGGTAAAGCTAAACAAGCTTATTGATTTAATTGAACAGGAATATGTAGATAACGTAAATACCGATTCTATTATCGATATGACCGTAAACAACATCCTGGCACAATTAGATCCGCATTCTATCTATATTTCAAAATCAGAATTTGACGAAGTTCAAAATGTAATGAAAGGATCCTTTGTGGGCATCGGAATCAATTATTATATGCTGAATGATACCTTGGCAGTTGTAAAACCTTTACCCGGCGGTCCATCAGACAAAGCAGGCTTAAAAGCCGGTGACCGAATTTTATATGCAGAAAAAGTACAGCTGTTTGACCAAAAGCTCTCAAATGATTCCATTGTTAATCTGTTAAAGGGAAGCAACGGATCGAAAGCACTTTTAAAAGTTTACAGAAAATCGACCAATAAAACCTTTAATGTTGAAATTATCCGCGGCGAAGTTCCTTTAAAAAGTGTTGACACGGCGATTAAAATTGACGAAAAAACAGGATATATAAAAATTAACCGTTTTGCCGAAACTACTTATCCGGAATTTAAAACAGGATTAGAATCATTGTTGAGCCAAGGCATTGAAGAACTTGTTTTAGATTTACGCGAAAACGGCGGCGGCTATATGGAACCTGCAATACAAATTGCTGACGATTTCTTAAAAACAAACGAAGTAATTGTAAAAACGGTCAACAAAAAAGGGAATGTGAAAGTAACCAAAGCATCAAGCAAAGGGTTGTTTACCGACAAAAAACTCTATATTTTAATCAACGAAAATTCGGCTTCGGCAAGTGAAATCATCGCAGGTGCCATTCAGGATAACGACCGTGGAATCATTGTAGGAAGAAGATCTTACGGGAAAGGCTTGGTACAACGCGAAATGTATCTGGGCGATGGTTCTGCTGTACGCTTAACCACCGCACGTTATTACACCCCTTCGGGCAGATCCATTCAAAAACCTTACACCAATGGATTAGATGAGTACAACAGCGATTTGAGCAATCGTTTTAAATCGGGCGAGCTGTATTCTAAAGACAGTATCCATTTGGCAGACAGCTTAAAGTTTAAAACCACAGGAGGCAGAATTGTTTTTGGCGGTGGTGGAATTGTTCCCGATGTTTTTGTACCGTTAAAAAACAAACACGGTGAAGATGCCATTCAGTTACTTATGAAAACAAGCTTGGTAAGTTATTATGTTTTTGAAGAAATTGAAAAAGAGCGTGCTGCTTTGGAACAATTAACGGCAACAGAGCTCTCTGAAAAAATTTATAACGACCCAAAATATTTTAACGATTTAAAGGCACATTTAAAAGCAAGCGGATTAACTTTTAACTTAGACCGTCACAAAAAAAATATCATTTTCTATTTAGTTGCCGAGTACGTCCATCAATTATATGACGACAATGCGTATTATCACTGGATCATACAGCAAGATCCAATGATTGTGAAAATAGAGAGTATGTAGTATAAAACAACCAAAAACCGCAAGCTTTAGCTTGCGGTTTTGTGTTACAGTCCCAAATGTTTGTCTTTTGCAGATTTTACCTGATAGCCAAAACGTATTTTCTTGGTTTCATTTGATTTTAGAGTTACATCCCAAGATAATTTTCCTTTTTCTTCATCTATTTTTGCACTGCTTTTATCGGTTAAAGTAATTTCGATGTCGTTGTTGCTGCTCACAGGAATCTGATCTTCGATAATAATGCTTATGTTTTCCTTTTTATTGTTTCGGACGGCGATTTCATAAACAAAATCCTGAACTTTCCGTGACGATAAGGTTTTTGTTCCCGATTTATCGTTGATGAGTGTTCGCGTCACCGAAATATTCTGATCTTTTCCTAAACTTAATCTCAATTCATCTTCGTTAGAATTTGCGTTTACATAGGTCTTTCCAACATACATTCCCTCAAAAACCACATTGGCTTCGCCGGGTAAAATGTTGTATTCGCCATAATTTTTAACTTTAGCAATTAAATAGGTATTGGTATCTAATTTTGGAATACTCACATAACTGTAAGTCGCTGGCAGCTGTGTATCTTTCAGTGCCACGCTGTGTTGTTTGCCGTTGCTTAAAATAGTGTACGGAATATCGATATCAAATGTAATGTTTAATTGATTTTCATTTATTTGGGTAAAATCATTCATTGTAGAAGTACCCATTGCACTTTTAGTAGTAACTACGATTACACCGTTAGCACCTCTGTTGCCGTAAATTGATGTTGCTCCTGCATCTTTCAAAACATCTATATTTGCTATATCATCAGGATTAATACTTCTGAATTTATCTGAGGACATTGGTACGCCGTCAATAACATATAAAGGTTCTGTGTCTTTATTAATAGAACCAACACCTCGCAATGTTACTGAAGTACTTGCTCCCGGTTGCCCAGAGCCTGATTCGATATTCAATCCCGGTACTTGATCTTGTAAGGTGTTTACAACATCTGCATTTGGTCTTACTTCCATTTTAGAACGATATGCAATATTATAATAATCTAAAAACCAGGGTTGCAATTCGGGAGCAAAGGTATTTTGGTTTGCCGGACCGCTGGTTAACGACAATTTTACGTTTTTCCAATCGATACCTGTATTTTGTTGTACCTGTGCTTTGTACAACATATTTATTGGTTCGTTTATTTTATCGATACGCATTTCATAACTTGGCTGCCAGGTTGCCTGATTGGTTAAATAGGAAATCTCTAACGGTATTGTTGCCGGTTGGTTGCTCATTACATTTAGAATTAATTTTCCCTGACTTGTTTTTTCGGCAGATGTTTCGTTAAAGGTCAGTTTGCCTTTTAAAACGGTTAATTCTTCTTCTAATTTTTCTTCTTTTAATTCTAATTTATCAATCGAATTAGAAAGATCCGTTCGTTTGGTTTTATAAAATTCCAAAAGCTTTGTCAATTCAGCAACCGAAAAGTTTTGTGCATTGCTCATGGATTGATTTTTATCAAGTAATTCAATACTTTTTTTTTCGGAATTTAATTGATTCAATAGTGCATTTAGTTCAGCTTCTTTTTTCTCGATTTCTTCTTTTACAGGTTTAACCAAAGGCGAATCCTGATTGTTGTCGTATTCTTCTACATACGCATTGGTAAATTGAACAGACATAACCGTGACATTTTTTGGTACGCCGATTTGTACGGTATTTTCGTTAAGGTAATTGGCAACATTGGTAATTACAATTTCAGAAGTGCCTGAAGAAATTTGTGCTGAAGCCTTGTGCTTTAACTCGGCTGCATTATTATAGATTCGTGCCGATTGAATTTGCGCTTGCGTAAAAACCGGTTTTTGAGCATTTGCTGTAATACTGTAAACAATTGCTATAGGAATTAACATGTTTTTCATGTAAGAATATTTTTAGAAAGTAAATTTCTGAAAATTATAACAAAGACCGAGCCGTTTTTTAAGGAGCAAGCAACTGTTTTAAAACAATGCCGATACCAATTCTTCAATCTTAGAAACTAAAACGACTTTGATGTTTTTTGACTGATAGGTGATTTTATTGTATTTGGATACAAATATTTTAGCAAAGCCTAATTTTTCAGCTTCCTGAATGCGTTGATCTACCCGGTTTACCGGACGTATTTCACCGGATAATCCTACTTCGCCCGCAAAACAAATGTCTTTGGATATGGCTTCGTCTTCGTTTGAGGATAAAATGGATGCCACGACCGCCAAATCAATCGCAGGATCATCTACTGTAATTCCGCCTGTGACGTTTAAAAATACGTCTTTCATTCCTAAACGGAAACCGGCTCGTTTTTCTAAAACAGCTAAAATCATGTTCAGGCGTTTCAGGTTATAGCCCGTGGCACTTCGCTGGGGCGTTCCGTAAACTGCCGTACTTACCAATGCCTGAATTTCGATCATTAATGGACGCATTCCCTCTAAGGTTGAAGCGATAGCCGTTCCTGAAAGCTCTTCCTCGCGATTGGATAACAAGATTTCTGACGGATTGGAAACCTCTCTCAGTCCCGAACCCAGCATTTCGTAAATTCCCAATTCGGCTGTAGATCCAAAACGGTTTTTCAATGCACGTAGAATTCTGTACACGTGGTTACGGTCGCCTTCAAACTGCAAAACCGTATCTACCATGTGTTCTAAAATTTTGGGTCCGGCAATGTTTCCGTCTTTGGTAATATGACCAATTAAAATAACCGGAGTGGATGTTTCTTTGGCAAATTTAATTAGTTCGGCGGTAGTTTCTTTTATCTGCGAAATACTTCCTGCCGAAGCCTCAATATAGTCGGTATGCAGGGTTTGAATGGAATCGATGATCAAAATATCGGGTTCAACTTCTTCCACCTGTTTAAAGATATTCTGCGTATTGGTTTCGGTTAAAATATAACACGAATTGTTGTTGGGATTGATGCGTTCGGCTCGCATTTTTATTTGTTTCTGACTTTCTTCGCCCGAAACGTACAACACTTTGTAAGGTAATTTTAAGGATAATTGCAGTAATAATGTACTTTTTCCAATGCCGGGTTCTCCACCCAAAAGGATCATAGATCCGGGAACGATGCCGCCGCCTAAAATACGGTTTAATTCCTGATCTAATGTGTTCATCCGGATTTCTTGCGTACTGTCGATTTCGTTGATTAACAAAGGTTTTGACGCACGTTTCATACCCGTTGAAGATTTAGTCTGCCAGGCGACTTTTTCTTCTTTCTGAACCACTTCTTCTACAATGGTATTCCACTGTTTACAAGAGGTACATTGTCCTAACCATTTAGAAAATTGTGTTCCGCACGATGAACAAAAAAATGCTGTTTTTACTTTTGCCATTTTTTAAATGCTATAAGCAATAGGCATTATACTATAAGCTAAAAACTTAAAGCTAATGACTAAAAATTATTAAAGCGTGAAGTTACAAATTTATTTTCCTTTGTTAACGACAGGAAGTGACGAGAACGACAGTTAAAAAAAACAGTTTTTTTCAAGATTATGATTGCAAATACACTTACGGTTTGTTTATGCTTTGAATGATAAATTCTACTCTTTCTTGCACATTTGCTTTTGGAACTTCAATAATGTTGTAGCCAAAATCAAGATAGGTTTCTTTCATTTTCTTAAATGTAAATTCAGCTTCTTTCCAACTTTGTTTTCTTTCATTGTCGGTTTTATAGATTTCTTTCCAAGGAGGAAGAATAAAGACTTTTTTATTGTATAAATAATGTCTTGCAATTTTAATTATTTGATTTGATATTGGAATATGTTCCATTTTCATATAGCAAATAGTGTCTAAAATTCCCCTGTCGAAGAAAATAAAATCGGATAGTATACCAACATTTATGTTATCATAACTTTCTAAAGAAGCTTCAAACATCAATTTTGCATAAAGCCCTTTGTTTTTCCAAGGTAAACCTTCACCCTTAGTTTTAATTTGTTCTTTAATTATTTTTCTTGCACATTCTTGGACAGTTTGGTAACCATAATTATTTAGTTCATTAATCAGCGTTGTTTTTCCAACGCCAGGACCTCCTGTTATGATGTAAAATGGTTTCATTATTAATGAATTATGATGGATCTAAGAAAGGGGAATTTACAAAATATGTTTATGAATAAAGGAGTGAAGTTTTTATTTTTCCTTATTAACAATGGGAAGCAACAAGAACGACAAACCTCCTAAAACAATGATTAAAACCGTTTGCGTGGTCCATAAAATCCAGCCAAAAGCGGTTCCGGCAGTTAAAGAGATGCCATACAACGCCAGTATTTTAGCAATGAGTAGGGGAAAAGCACCAATGCCTCCATTTGTAAAACTAATTGCCAGGCTGCCCACTACAAAAGCCACCATGGTAACTCCTAAAGATATACCACTGGTTTCGGGTAATGCCTTGGTGCCAAAATAAAAAGTCAGTACAAAACTTATCCAGATGATAAAGGTGTGTATGAGAAACGGCAAGCGGTAAGGCATTTTAAAAATACTTAAAACACCTTCTGCCAAACCTGAAATTTTTTGTCTGATGAATACAAATAGTTTCCATTGCGAGGTGTAAAGTAAATACAGTCCAACAATTCCAATTAAGGAAAAAACACCCATAATTACTAAAAGCTGCGTTACGGGGATTTGTTGAGATATAAAACCAACCAGTTGGCGGTACTGTAAAACCAAAGCCAAAACAACAAACAAGATTAAAAACAGCAAGTCAATGATGCGTTCTGCAATGATGGTTCCAAAACCTTTATCGAATGGAATGTTGTTGTATTTCTGTAAGACAACTGCGCGTGAAAGCTCGCCCGATCTTGGTATGGTAAGGTTTAAAAGGTATCCCACGGCAATTGCCATAAAGTTATTCCAAAACCCCGATTGATAGCCTAAATACTGTAAGCTGTATTTCCAACGGTATGCACGCGATGCATGACTGATTTTCATAAAGAGCAATGAAAGCGCTACGTAAAAATAATCGGCTGATTGAAAATAGTTTTTCATCTCGTCGATTTGTGCAGCGGTGAACTGATTATAGGCGTAATAAACCAAAAAAACTCCCAACAAAAGTGGGAGTGTAATATTTAGTATTTTTTTTAAAGCCTTCAATTATTATGTTAAAGAATTATTTTCTTCGTTAGGAAAAATAATCCATGGAGAAAACGTTTTAGCTTCTTCAAAATCCATTAAAGCGTACGTAATTACAATAATAATATCGTCTTTCTGAACACGGCGAGCCGCAGGTCCGTTTAGGGTAATTTCGCCGCTGTTGCGTGGTCCTGGAATGGCATAGGTTTCAAAACGTTCTCCGTTATTTATGTTTACTATCGAAACTTTTTCTCCTTCAATAATATTGGCAGCTTCCATTAAAGCAATGTCAATAGTGATGCTTCCGATGTAATTTAAATCAGCACCTGTTACTTTAACACGGTGGATTTTTGATTTTAAAACTTCTATTTGCATGACGCAAAGTTATAAATTTTAATTTAATGCAATGTTATCAATTAAGCGAACTTCTTCAATGTGAACCACAATAAAACCGCGGTATTTTTTACCCGATTCTTTTGATGTAACCGTTTTCAGGGTTTCTTCGTTGGCAATTACAAAATATTCTAAGGTAAAAGCAGCACTGTTTTTAAAGGATTCATTCACAAATTCTTCGGTTTGGATTACATCAAATGTTTGAAAAATTTCTCTTGCCTTCAAAAGGGTTTGGTAAATAAAAGCAGCTTTTTGTCTGGCATCGGCAGATAATCGTTCGTTACGCGAGCTCATTGCTAATCCGCTTTCGGCACGAAAAATGGGGCAGCCAACAATTTCTATACCCATGTTATTTTTTGCGACCATCTTACGGATGATTTGCAACTGCTGAAAATCTTTCTCACCAAAATAAGCCTTTGTGGGTTCAATAATTTCAAATAACTTTTTAACAATTGTTCCAACGCCGTCAAAGTGTCCCGGGCGATTTGCGCCTTCCATTTCATCTTCTAAACCGTCGTAATCAAACTTTTGAGCAATGGTGTTGCCTTCGTAAATATCGGCAACAGAAGGAGAGAAAATCAAAATATTATCAGAAACTGTTTTGATTAATTCCACATCGCGTTCTAATGTTCTGGGGTATTTTTCCAGATCTTCGGCATTGTTAAACTGTGTGGGGTTTACAAAAATACTCACAACAGTCACTTCATTTTCATCTAAAGCTCGTTGTAATAATGAAAGATGCCCTTCGTGAATTGCCCCCATTGTAGGAACAAGACCTATGGTTTTATCAGCCTGTTTAAGTGGCTCTAAATAGCTTTTTAACTGGCTTTGTGAATGAAATACATTCATGATTTTTAAAATTTAATGAGTGCAAAATTAGCATATTACTTAATAATGTCGACAATTTTTTGTAATTTTGCACTTTAAAAAGCATTTTTAATTTAATTAAAGAATAATGAAAGATAAGAGGATATTATATGTATCATCTGAAGTAGTGCCTTATTTACCTGAAAATGAAGTTTCGCAAGCTTCGTTTGACACTCCGAAAATGATTAATGATTTAGGTGGTCAAATCCGTATTTTTATGCCAAGATATGGTAGCATCAATGAAAGAAGACATCAATTACATGAAGTTATACGGCTTTCGGGTATGAATTTGGTTATCAATGATATGGACATGCCTTTAATTATTAAAGTTGCTTCGATCCCAAAAGAGCGCATTCAGGTTTACTTTATTGATAACGACGACTATTTTAAACGCAAAGGAACATTCGGTGATGAAGCAGATACTCTGTACAACGACAATGACGAACGTGCCATCTTTTTTGTAAAAGGAGTGGTTGAAACCATTAAGAAATTAAATTGGGTTCCCGATGTGATTCACGTGCAAGGCTGGATGGCCTCATTATTGCCGTTGTATATGAAAAAGTATTATAATGATGAAAGTATTTTCGCAGATACTAAAGTAATCACTTCTGTTTTTTCAGCAGGATTTAACGGAAAACTCTCAGAAAATATGTTTGACAAAGTTGCTTTTGACGAATTCGATACAAAAGATATCGAAGGGTTAAAAACAGCCGATTACACAAGCATTATGAAAAACGCCATTGACCATTCAGACGGCATCGTGATTTCTTCATCGGAAATATCAGAAGATTTAACAAATTATATACAAAGTTCAAATAAACCTTTCTTACCTTTCGACGCAAAAGAAAAAATGAAGGATTTCTATCCGGAATTTTATCTTCACAAGGTTTAATTTAAAGCATATATGAGAAGAAAATCGATAGCTAAAATTTTATTATTTTCTGCATTATCTGTAACAATCGTTTCGTGTGAACAAGAGTTTACCGAAATGGGTTCTGATATTATTGGTAACGATCCGTTTGGTTTTGATAAATACGTGGTTCAAAATATCGAAACCGCAAACGGCGAAACCACAAGTGCAAATACCCGCAATTTACCGGTAAACAATTTTGGCGTTTACACACACAGTGCGTTTGGTAAAACAGCGGCACATTTTGTTACGCAGATTGAAATGGGAGATAACAATGATTTGTCTTCATTTGGAGATAATCCGGTATTAGATTCAGTGTATGTTTACATACCGTTTACAAGTTCGGTTTCTTCAACCGATTCTGACGGAAACAAATCATACGATGTATCTAACATTTACGGCAGCGGAAAGTTTACCTTAAATGTTTATGAAAACGGATATTTTTTACGTGCTACCGATCCTAATAATGAGTTTGAAACACAATTCTATTATGCTGATGAAAAACCAATGTTTGATCAATATAAAAAAGGATTAAACGGAAGTGACAGATTAAACAATGCTGCTAACACTGCGCAAAATACCGAGTTTACTTTTAACAAAAGTGAAATTAAACTGTATGCGTACAATGCCGACGGAACTCCACAGTTAGATGATGATGGAAATCCAAAGGTAAAAGAACGCATTGCACCCGGTATTTGGTTAGATTTAGACAAGAACTATTTTCAAGATAAGTTTTTTGCAAATAATAAATACAAATCTATCTCGAATAACGCTGTTTTAAAAGACTATTTCCGCGGGTTGTATTTTGAAGTGGTCGATGCGTACAATCAAAATGCATTGGCACAGCTAAATTTAAGTCAGGGAAAAGTAGTTTTTGTGTATAAACAAGACGGAACAGTTGACAGTGAAACCAACCAGCCAAAACGCGAACGTAAAACATACGAATTCAGTATTGGGTACGACAGTTCCACATCGGCAACTTCATCGGCAACAACCGTTAATCTGTTAGAAAGTAATTTTGATTTAGAGAATAATTCCGTTGGAAATTTATGGCTGAAAGGTGGTAATAAAACTTCGTATGCAACCATTTCGCTTTTTGGCAACGATAACGACAACAGCGGAAAAGCAGACGAATTAGAAACCATTATTAACAACAACTGGTTGATTAATCAGGCATTGTTAACCGTTTATGTAGATCATTCCGTAATGGGGCTGGATACCATTTCTGTACCAAAGCAGTTATTTTTATACGATTTTAAAAACAACAAAATACTTGCAGACTACACCAACGATACATCAACAGACAAGTCGGTGTTTAGTAGTGGGTTAAATACTTCAAATTCATCGGTTCACAAATACCAGTTCAGAATAACAGATCATATCAACAATTTAATCCAGAAAGATTCTACCAATGTACCTTTAGGATTGGTTGTTGCAAACGATATTACAAATTCTGTTATGAACCCTGTAAAAACAACAGATAAAAAAACACCAGTAACAGCTACCATGAATCCTTTTGGAACCGTAATCTACGCTCCTGATGCTTCTAATAGCGAATTAAAAATGAAACTTGAAATTTATTACACTAAAGAAAATTAATTATGTGTGGAATAGTAGGTTATATAGGTCCTAAAGACGCATATCCAATTATAATAAAAGGATTAAAACGTTTAGAATACCGTGGTTATGACAGTGCCGGCGTTGCGTTATACGATGGTGAAAAATTTATATCAAGTAAAACAAAAGGTAAAGTTTCTGATTTAGAAAAAAGAGCAGAAGCTGAAAATACCTTGGAAGGTTCCATGGGGATCGGTCATACGCGCTGGGCAACACACGGAGTGCCAAACGATGTAAACTCACACCCGCATTTTTCAAATTCCGGCAAATTGGTTATTATTCATAACGGAATCATTGAAAACTATGAACCGTTAAAAAAAGAATTAATCAATCGCGGATATACTTTTAAGTCCGATACAGACACAGAAGTATTGGTTAACCTAATTGAAGACGTACAAAAAAATAAAGGATTAAAATTAGGTAAAGCCGTACAGGTGGCATTAAACCAGGTAGTTGGTGCGTATGCGATCTGTGTAATGGATATTAAAAAACCAAACGAAATTGTAGCGGCAAGATTAGGTAGTCCGTTGGCAATTGGTATTGGCGAAGGCGAATATTTTGTAGCTTCAGATGCGTCGCCTTTTATAGAATATACGAACAACGCTATTTATCTGGAAGATGAAGAACTGGCGATTATCCGCTTACACAAACCGATTAAGATTAGAAAAATAAAATCTGATAAAGAAGTAAGTCCGTACATTCAGGAATTACAATTAAATTTAGAACAGATAGAAAAAGGTGGTTACGATCACTTTATGCTGAAAGAGATTTACGAACAACCCGATGTTATTCGCGATACCTTTCGTGGTCGTTTATTAAGCGACCAAGGGTTGATTAAAATGGCAGGGATTGAAGATAATCTGAATAAATTCACCAACGCAAAACGTATTATTATTGTTGCTTGCGGAACATCTTGGCATGCAGGACAAGTGGCAGAATATATGATCGAAGAATTTGCCCGTATCCCTGTTGAGGTGGAGTATGCATCTGAATTCCGCTACCGTAACCCAATCATCAATGCAGACGATGTGGTTATCGCTATTTCACAATCGGGCGAAACTGCCGATACATTGGCAGCTATTAAACTGGCTAAAGAAAAAGGTGCCTTTGTTTTTGGTGTTTGTAATGTAGTAGGATCTTCTATTTCTCGTGAAACCCATGCAGGAGCTTATACCCATGCCGGACCAGAAATTGGAGTGGCATCAACTAAAGCATTTACCACACAAATCACTGTTTTGGCATTGATTGCGTTGCGTTTGGCTAAAGCAAAAGGAACTATTTCTCAGTCTGATTATTTAAGAAATTTAATTGAATTAGAACTGATTCCTGAAAAAGTAGAAGAAGCTTTAAAAGAAAATGATCGTATTTTAGAAATTGCACGTATTTATAAAGATGCGGCCAACTGTCTGTTTTTAGGTCGTGGGTTTAATTTTCCGGTAGCATTAGAAGGAGCTTTGAAGTTGAAAGAAATTTCATACATTCACGCAGAAGGATATCCGGCAGCCGAAATGAAACACGGTCCTATTGCTTTGATCGATGAAAACATGCCGGTAATTGTAATTGCACCACAACAAAATCATTACGATAAAGTGGTGAGTAACATCCAAGAAATTAAAGCACGCAGCGGAAAAATCATTGCATTGGTATCAAAAGGCGATGAACAAGTAAAAAATCTTGCCGATCATATCATAGAAATGCCAAATTCAACCGAAGCGTTAACATCAATCATTGCCACGATTCCTTTACAGTTGTTGTCATATCACGTAGCTGTTTTGCGTGGTACGAACGTAGATCAGCCAAGGAATTTAGCGAAATCGGTTACGGTTGAATAAAAAATAGTAAAAGAATTTGTTTAAATAAAAAAACACCTTATATTAGCAAAATAAATTTCATTCTACCCAATAGAATAGAATTTTTTCATAAGTGTTTTTTTTGGTTATATTAAAATGGGACGGTTTTTAAACCATCCCATTTTTTATTTTAGAAGATTTTTAAAGTTATTTTTACAGCAGATAATACTGTAATTGAAAAAACAAAAAATAGATTTTAATTATTACAAAAAAAAACTATCTTTGCACATCGAAAAAAGTGATTTTTTCGCAATTGATAATTAGCTGTTAAATAAATACATAAGCAATGTCTAAAGTTACAGGAAAAGTTGCACAAGTTATCGGGCCGGTAGTTGACGTAGTTTTTGATACTACTTCTGCTGCATTACCGAAAATTTATGATTCATTAGAAATTACAAAAGCAGATGGGTCAAAATTAGTGTTAGAAGTTCAATCTCATATTGGTGAGGATACCGTACGTACCATTTCAATGGATTCTACCGATGGTTTAAGCCGTGGAGCAGAAGTTGTTTCTAACGGTTCGCCTATCCAAATGCCAATAGGTAAAGAAGTTTTTGGTCGTTTATTCAACGTGGTTGGTGAGCCAATCGACGGATTAGAAAAGTTACCAAAAGAGGGTGCAAATGGCTTGCCAATTCACCGTCCGGCACCTAAATTTGAAGACCTATCAACATCAAGCGAAGTTTTATTCACAGGAATCAAAGTAATCGATTTGATCGAACCTTATGCAAAAGGTGGTAAAATTGGTTTGTTTGGTGGAGCCGGTGTTGGTAAAACTGTATTGATTCAAGAGTTAATTAACAACATTGCAAAAGGTCACGGAGGTTTATCTGTATTTGCCGGTGTTGGTGAACGTACTCGTGAAGGGAACGACTTATTACGCGAGATGTTAGAATCAGGTATTATTAAATACGGTGACGATTTTATGCATTCTATGGAAAACGGCGGTTGGGATTTAACCAAAGTTGACAAACCAGGAATGATGGATTCTAAAGCAACTTTCGTATTCGGACAAATGAACGAACCACCAGGTGCACGTGCACGTGTAGCTTTATCTGGTTTAACAATTGCTGAATATTTCCGTGACGGAGCGGGTGATGGTCAAGGTAAAGATGTATTGTTCTTCGTTGACAACATCTTCCGTTTTACACAGGCTGGTTCAGAGGTATCTGCATTATTAGGTCGTATGCCTTCTGCAGTAGGTTACCAACCAACTTTAGCAACTGAAATGGGTGCTATGCAAGAGCGTATTACATCAACAAAAACAGGATCAATTACATCGGTACAGGCGGTTTACGTTCCTGCGGATGACTTAACGGATCCGGCTCCTGCTACAACATTTGCCCACTTAGATGCAACAACTGTATTGTCTCGTAAAATTTCAGAACTAGGTATTTATCCTGCGGTAGATCCATTAGATTCTACTTCACGTATCTTAACTCCTGAAATCTTAGGTAAAGAACATTATGCTTGTGCACAACGCGTAAAAGAAATCCTGCAAAAATATAAAGAGTTACAAGACATCATCGCGATTTTAGGTATGGAAGAGTTGTCAGAAGCTGATAAATTAGCCGTTCACCGTGCACGTCGTGTACAACGTTTCTTATCACAACCTTTCCACGTAGCAGAACAGTTTACAGGTATTCCTGGTGTATTGGTTGACATTAAAGAGACAATTAAAGGATTTAACATGATTATCGATGGTGAATTAGACCATTTGCCAGAAGCTGCATTTAACTTAAAAGGTTCAATTGAAGACGCAATCGCAGCCGGAGAGAAGATGTTAGCTGAATCATAAATCACAAAAAACAATTTAGTATGATTTTAGAAATTGTTTCTCCGGAAGCTACACTATTTAAAGGTCAGGTTACCGCAGTGTCTGTGCCCGGAATTAACGGAGAGTTTCAAATGCTGAATAACCACGCGCCGATTGTTTCTTTATTAATTGAAGGAAGAATTAAAATTGCCGGTACTAATTTACAGTTTGAACCTCAATTTGAAAGCCGTTTCGAGAAGATTGACAATAATACCTATTATCTGCCAATAAAATCGGGAACGCTGGAATTGAAAGACAATAGAATAAATATTTTAGCAAATTAAATAGAAAAAACCAACTCATTACGAGTTGGTTTTTTTATGGTATTGGTCTGCAAACAAATCGTGGAAATCTGCTGCGCTTGGCAGTTCAAAAAGTTCTAAATGAAAGTACGGAACCACAGCTATTACATGGTCAAAAATATCTGCCATAATGCCTTCGTATTCTGCCCAGACAATAGAGTTTGCAAATGTGTAAATCTCAATAGGCAAACCGTGCTCTGTGGGTTGTAAATGGCGTACCATGATGGCATATCTTTTATTGGTAGATTGAATGTTTAAAAGGTATCTTTTAACGTATTCTCTAAACAATCCCACATTTGTCATTCGTCTGCCGTTTACTAACATTGTGGGGTCGTCAACGTGAGTGTGGTTATATGTGGCAATTTCTTGTTGCCGTTCCATAATGTATGATTTTAAAAGCTTAATACGCTTTAAATTTTCAATTTCATCAGCTTCTAAAAAGCGAACAGATCCCAATTTGATGTTAATGGATCGTTTGATGCGTCTGCCTCCGGATTTTTGCATTCCCCGATAGTTTTTAAACGAATCGCTGATTAACGCATACGTGGGAATGGTGGTAATGGTTTTGTCAAAATTTTGAACTTTAACGGTATTTAAATTTATTTCCAACACATCGCCGTCAGCACCGTATTTTGCCATTTCAATCCAATCGCCCACACGAACCATATCGTTTGACGAAACCTGAATACTTGCCACAAAACCAAGAATGGTATCCTTAAAAACTAACATAACAATGGCAGATGCCGCTCCTAATGAAATAAGTAATCCGTAAGGGTCTTTACCGGTTAATTCAGAAAAAATTAAGATGGCACAAACAATATACAGAAGAATCGCAATTACCTGAAAGTAACTGTCTAAAGGTTTATCTGCAAATCGTTTTTTTGTGTTTAAATAATCTTTTACTGCATAAAAAATAGCTTTTACAAGTACGGTTACCGCTACAATAATAAGAATGTCAGTGATTTTTACCGTAAAGTTAATCCATTTTGGAAAACCTATAAAGATTACTGGTAACAACTGTTTGGCAATGATCAATGGTACTAAATGAGTAACATATTTTAAAACCCTGTTGTGAATTAAAAAATCGTCGAACCGTGTTTTGCTTTTTCTTACAATTTTAATAACTGAAATTCTTAATAATTTACGTAATGAGATATCTACTAAATACAATAAAGCAAATAGAACCATTAAGAGTAAAACAGCATTTAAATAATGGGCAAGTTCAGAAGAAATTCCTATTTTTAAAAGGGTGTCATATCCAAATGAGTAAATATTGCTTTTTAATTGATGGTCTAAAACATTCATTAATATAAGGGGTTTTTGAAAAAAATCCCGAATTGTCCGGGATTCAAGGTTTATAAGTCGTTTAACATCTTTGAGATTTCGTCTAACTTTGGTGTCAGGATTACCTCGATTCTACGGTTTTTTGCTTTATTGGTTGCCGAATTGTTTAATGCAACAGGCGCATATTCACTACGCCCGGCTGCTGTTAAGTTTTTCTTGTCGATGCCGTGCGTTTGTTCAATAATATTTACAATGGCAGTGGCACGTTTGGTTGATAAATCCCAGTTGTTAGTGATTCCGCCGCCCAGGTTTCCAACAATCTTATCGTTATCGGTATGTCCTTCAATCAATATGGAAATATCAGGATTTTTTGCCAATACTTCAGCCAACTGTCCCACAGCAGTTTTTCCTTCATTGCTCACTGTCCAGCTGCCCGATGGGAACAATAATTTGTTTTCCATTGATACATATACTTTTCCGTTTTTTTGCTCAACAGTTAATCCTTTGCCTTCAAATTCAAATAATGCTTTAGAAAGTGATTCTTTTAAGTTGCGAAGGTTCTTATCTTGTGCCGCCAATTTACTCTCTAATTCTGCAACACGAGATGATTTTCCGGCTAATTCTTCTTTTAAGCTGTTGAGGCGTTCAATTTCTGCTTTGATTGCCTGATCGCTGTTTTTTTCTAAATTATCATAATCTTTTTGTAATTGATTATAAGCAATTTGTAATTTGTCGCGTTCGGCAACAGCATCATCTAATTGTGATTGCAAAGATTGATTTTTAGTACCCAAATCAAACGATTGCGATTTTAAATCTGTTGCTTCTCCGGTTAAACGTTCCAGTTCTTCGGCGCAGTTTTTATATTTTGCATCTAATTCGTTATACAATCTTCTGGTAACGCAACTTGTTAAAAAAGGAAGGCAACAAGCTGCCAATAGTATTTTTTTCATTGTTCTGAATGTTTTGTTAATCAATTTCAATTGCCACGGGACAGTGGTCAGAATGCCTGGCTTCGGGCAAAATATAGGCTCGTTTTATACGATCCTTCATATTGTCTGCAACCAAATGGTAATCAATACGCCAGCCTTTATTGTTGTTTCGGGCATTGGCACGATAGCTCCACCACGAATAATTATGGGGCTCCGGATTCAGCATTCGGAACGAATCGATGAATCCGTTTTTCATAAATGTATCTAACCATTCACGTTCTTCGGGTAAAAATCCTGATACTTTTGCATTGCGTATAGGATCGTGAATATCAATTGCCTGATGACAAATGTTGTAATCGCCACAAATAATCAAGTTGGGAACAATAACTTTTAGTTCGTTGATGTAATTCTGAAAATCTGCCATATATTGAAACTTGTGTCCTAAACGCTCACTATTTGTTCCGGAAGGCAGGTATAATGACATTACAGAGAAATCCTCAAAATCGGCACGAAGGTTTCGTCCTTCTTTATCCATATAATCGATTCCGGTTCCAAAAACTACCTTTTTAGGTTCGGTTTTACTTAAAATGGCAACGCCGCTGTATCCTTTTTTTTCTGCCGGAAAATAATATTGGTAGGGATAGCCCGCTGCCGTAATCTCTAATACAGGAATTTGCTCTGGTGTTGCTTTAATTTCCTGTAAACAAATAATATCCGGATTTGCAGCTTGCAACCAATCTAAAAAACCTTTTGTAATTGCCGCACGAATTCCGTTTACATTGTATGATAAAATTTTCATTGATAAAATAGGGTTTTGCCAAAAATACATATTTCATTTAGTAAGAAAAATACATTTAACGAGTTGTTTTGTTTTTAATGGTCTTTATATTGGAATTCTTATGCCTATTTTCGATATTGCAAATAGTATCAGGAGGTAACAATCTGTAAAAGGTATGACCTGGTGATATTATATCCTTAAGAAAAGAAATAAATTGACTGTAAAATTTCTATATTTGTCAAAAATATCGTAAAAATGAAAAAAATAGCTGTAGCAATTTGTGCTTTAGTGGGTACAGCAAATGTACAGGCACAAGCTTTAAACGAAGTAGAATTAAACATTTTTAACACTATTGTAAACCAGTCGGTTGAAATTGGTTATGAACATTTTATTGATCAGGATCAATCAGTAGGAGTAGATTTAATGATTAATGACCGTTTTTCTTATTTCGGGCAGAATAAAAAGGAAGGTAAGTTCAAACAATTTAATACCAATGCCATTGCAGTAAATTATAGTTTTTATTTTGGAGGAAAAGAAGGAGAACACGCTTCAGGCTTATATGCACAACCCTTTTTAAAATACCGTTTTGGAGATTATGAGCACGATATAAAAACAGAATCTGGTTATACACGCACAACAACCGATATGAATTCATTCATTATTGGTGTGGGAGCAGGTTATAAATTAGTAAAAAATGATGCTTTTACCATTTCGCCATTTATTAATATAGCAAGAAACTTTAGTGATGATGTAATTGACGAATTTGCAGGTATTGAATTAAATGCAGGTATCAATATTGGTTATCGCTTTTAAAAACTGAAATAGTAAAAACCCTTTATCAATTGATAAAGGGTTTTTTGTATAAACTTTTAATACCCCAGCTTCTCTCTAACTTTATTTAAAGTTCTGTTAGCGATGACAGCGGCTTTTGCAGCGCCTTCGTTTAAGAAGTGATCCACTTCATCTAAATGGTTCATATAGTAAGTATATTTTTCGCGAATATCTTTGAATTTTTCGCAAATCAGCTCAAACAAGGCTTGTTTGGCATGTCCGTAACCGTAATTTCCACCTTCGTAATTGACACGCATTTGAGCTATTTGTTCATCAGAAGCTAATAATTTGTACAACGCAAATACATTACAGGTATCCGGGTTTTTAGGTTCTTCTAACGGAGTGGCATCAGTAACAATCGCCATAATTTGTTTGCGTAACTTTTTATCGTCTTCAAAAATATTAATAAAGTTATTGCGGCTTTTGCTCATTTTTTCACCGTCGGTTCCGGGAATAGTCATAATGTCTTCGGCTATTTTAGCTTTGGGCAACACAAAAACTTCGCCCATTTGGTGGTTAAAACGAGCAGCTACATCACGTGTGATTTCTATATGCTGCAACTGGTCTTTTCCCACAGGTACAAATTCGGCATCGTACAATAAAATGTCAGCTGCCATAAGCATCGGATAAGTGAATAAACCGGCATTTATATTTTCCAAATAACTCGATTTATCCTTAAATGAATGCGCCAACGTTAAACGCTGAAACGGAAAAAAACAGCTTAAGTACCAGGTAAGCTCACAGGTTTGTGGTACACTTGATTGTTTGTAGAAGGTTACACGATTGGTATCCAATCCGCAAGCCAGCCAGGTTGCAGCCACACTGTATGTATTTTCTTTTAATGTTTTAGCGTCTTTAATTTGTGTAGCCGAATGCAGGTCGGCGATAAATAAAAACGTTTCATTTTCAGGATTGTTTGCCATTTCTATTGCCGGCAAAATAGCTCCTAAAAGATTTCCTAAGTGTGGGGTTCCGGTACTTTGAACTCCTGTTAATACTTTTGCCATTTTATCGATTAAAATTTTTACAAATTTAAAGTATTCTATGGTGGTGGTAAAATTTATTTTATTTATTAATTTGCAGGGTCAAACAAAATAAATGATGCTGCTAAAAAAAATTGCATGGTTTCTCTGGAAAATATGGTTTTATACGTTGATATTAATCGTGATATTGGTGCTTTCACCTTTCCTGATTGTTTCGTTATCAACAGATAAATTCTATCGTTTCTTTTTTATTTTAGCAAGAATCTGGGCACATTGCGTTTTTTATGGCACGGGCTTTACCAAAAAGGTATTGGTAAAACAAAAATTTGATCCAAGGAGAAGCTATATACTTACGGCAAATCACACATCGATGATGGATATTATGCTGATGTTGATTTTAGTAAAAAATCCGTTTGTATTCGTAGGAAAGAAGGAATTGGCAAAGTTGCCGATATTTGGTTATTTCTATAAAAAAGCCTGTATTCTTGTGGACAGATCAAGTGCAGTGAGCCGCCAAAAGACAATGATTGCTGCCGCACAAAAATTAGCAAATGGTTTAAGTGTTTGTATTTTTCCCGAAGGTGGTGTGCCCGATGACGAATCTGTTGTTTTAGACGAATTTAAAGACGGAGCTTTTCGCTTGGCGATTGATTTTGAAATTCCGGTAGTCCCTATGACTTTTGTAGGATTAAAAAAGATGTTTCCTTTCCGGTTTTTTGCAGGATACCCCGGAAAGGTATTGATTCATCAGCACCCGTTTGTAGAAACCAAAGGATTGACCCAACGCGATAAACCACAGCTGAAAGAAGAAGTTCGCGAAATGATTTTAAAACCGTTGTTATGGCATGAATCTGTCTGATTTAAGTTTTTTCTTTCTTGTTTCAATTCCTATCAATATGTTTTAAATTTTATTATTTCTATAGTAGAAAGATTCTTTGTGTGTCAAAAAATCAATAAATGATGAGTGATGTGTTTTTTATTAAAAATTAGTAAAAAAGGGTAAAAGATTGTCTTTTTTGTAAGCATAAGTGTTTCTAAAATTCGCATGTTGTGTAGCCGTAAAATAATCGCAAAATATTTGATGAATTGGCTCATTAGTATGTGATGCTTTAATACCTAACTGAAAATATAAATCCAAAATTTTGTGAGATAAACTGGCAACGAGTCGTTTGCCAAACTCATGAATTTCGGTTTGAATTCCGTCTGGAATTTCTTCGTTATTTCCTAACAGATATTCCATTTTATCCGCAAAAAAATAAATTTGGTTTTCATTGTCTCGAAGTTCCTGTTTGAATCCCGATAAATCTAGATTCAAACGAATTTTTTCTGCTTCATCAAGAAAATGTTCTGCCATTCCCAGATAATTAACCAACAAGGTTAAATCGGCAAAAATGCGAAACGGAATCTTATCCAAAACGGCATCGGTATAAAATTCGTTGTAAATAAAACTGTGATTGGCATCAACCAAAATAGCATCAACCGTAAACGAAAAAGTTCCGGTAGCCTGCATTCCCATAGCTTGCCAGTCGGCAATAATTTCAACCTGATCTTTGGGGATAATAAACGAACGAATCATTTCATTTCCTTCTTTATCTAGAACAGGTTTGCCATTTGTTGTAAGGCGTGCATTCAACGTAAAATGACTTAAATGTGGTGCACCGGTAGCAAATGTCCATTTGCCGTTAATTAAAAATTGATTGTTTACCATTTCGGCAGTTCCGCCAATAGCACCGCTGCCGCCAAAACATGTGAAATGATTTTTAAAAAGTTCTGTGGCAATTTCGGGTTTTAGGTTTCTTGAGAAATAATTGGCTCCGGCGCATAAGGTAACCATCCAGCCCAAACTGCCATCGGTTTTGGCTAACTTTTTCAGTAACTTCAAACCTTCTTTAAACGATAGTCCTAACCCGAAATATTTTTTTGGAACCCAGATCTGCAACCAGCGTTGTTCAAAAATATGTTGCATTATTTCATCTGGCATCCAATTACTGCCTGATAATTTGTTTTGCAAATCGGCATTAAGCATGTTGTTGTCGTTTTAAGATTTTGTACCAGTTGATGTATCCAAAAATGGCAACCACAAACAAAAAAGCGGTTAGTACAGCATAAAGATACAAATCTTTGTGAATAAGCAGGGGTACCGCCATAAAGTTACTGATGTTCAGTAAAATCCAGTTTTCTATTTTTCGTTTTGCCATTAACCACATTCCTGCCCATGCAAAGGCAGTAACTAACGAATCCCAAACAGGTACATCGCTATCGGTAAAACGCGTTAAAAAGGTATAGAAAATCGTGAAAGCGATAAAGACAATACCGGTTGCTTTATATTTTTCGGTTTTTGTGGTAAACGTGATGGGCGTTTCGGTTTGCTGTTTGCCAAATTTCCAGAACAACCAACCGTAAATACTCATTATTAAATAATAAAAATCCAGTGAAAATTCGGCATACAGTTTTGCGTGAAACTTTACATACATTGCCAAAAGGATACCGGCAATTCCGAAAAGATAATTGTGAATGTTGTTTTTTTGCGCCAAAAGCACCTGAACCACGGCGAAAGCAACACCCAGCCATTCAATCCATGTGGTTTTACTTAAAATTTCCTGCATCATATAATAAATTAAATGATGAGATGATAAAGATACAATCCCTCCGCCGGCATTATCCGGATCAGGTGCAGAACCAATTTCCCGGGTATCATCTCAGCCAATAAGGCACCCCGTTGCGGGTTCAAAATTGCGGATTTTTTCTGGATCGTGAAAGGTTTTTACGTATTTATTAAATACTTTTGCAAAAAAAAATCATGAGTAATATCTGTACCAATTGTGATACCGCGAATAGTTTAGACGCAAAATTTTGTAAAAGTTGTGGTTATTCTTTGCCAAAGCAAAACTCTGTGAAGGAAGTGATACATACTGAAACTGAAACAGACAAGAAAGTTATTAAGAAAAAATCGAACATACCCGCAGTAATAGGTTCTGTAGTAGGTTTTTTTGCAATGTATTTCCTTGTTCAATCTTTCTTTAATAATGATAATTCTATTGATAAAGAGATGAAGGCTATTGCAGATGAGCTTAATAAAACCTGTCCAGTGCAAGTTGATGAATACACTGTTTTAGAAAATACTGTGGCACTGCCAGGAAAGGTTTTTCAATACAATTACAAATTGATAAGTTTAGATAAATCTGAAGTTAATTTAGATACTGTACGTAAATATGTGTATCCGGGTATTTTAGAAAACATCAAAACAAATCCTTCTATGGAACCTCAAAGAAAAAGAGATGTAACTTTTAAATATTGTTATAAAGATAAAAATGGTGCTTTTGTTGACCAATATGTAGTTAAACCAAACGATTACAAATAAAAAACTCCCTTTCAATTGTGAAAGGGAGTTTTTTCTTAAGCATTTTGCTGCTCTTTAATATGTGCTTTAATGCGTTCTTCTAATTCTTCCTGAAGTTCCGGATTGTCTTTAATTAATGCTTTAACGGCATCGCGACCTTGCCCTAATTTTGTGTCGCCGTAGCTGAACCACGATCCTGATTTTTTCACGATTTCAAAATCAACTGCCAAATCTAAAATTTCACCTGTTTTAGAAATTCCTTCACCATACATAATGTCAAATTCTGCCGTACGGAACGGCGGTGCTACCTTGTTCTTAATGATTTTAACTTTGGTACGGTTACCCATTACGTTATCGCCGTCTTTAATTTGTGTTGATTTACGGATATCTAAACGAACCGATGCATAAAATTTCAATGCGTTACCACCGGTTGTAGTTTCAGGGTTTCCGAACATCACACCGATTTTTTCACGTAACTGGTTAATAAAGAATACGGTACAATTTGTTTTTGAAATGGTAGCAGTTAATTTTCGTAACGCTTGCGACATTAAACGGGCGTGTAACCCCATTTTAGAATCGCCCATTTCGCCTTCAATTTCACTTTTCGGAGTTAAAGCTGCTACCGAGTCAATGACTACTAAATCAATGGCTCCTGAACGAATTAAATTTTCGGCAATTTCCAATGCTTGCTCTCCGTTATCTGGTTGAGAAATAATCAAGTTGTCAATATCTACGCCCAATTTCCCGGCATAAAAACGGTCAAAAGCGTGTTCTGCATCAATAAAAGCGGCAATTCCACCGGCTTTTTGTGCTTCGGCAATTGCGTGTAAAGTCAATGTGGTTTTACCAGACGATTCCGGTCCGTAAATTTCAATGATTCTACCGCGTGGATAGCCCATCACTCCCAAAGCTAAATCCAAACCTAAAGACCCTGAAGGAATGGCTTCTACTTCTTCCACGGCACTATCGCCCAGTTTCATTACGGTTCCCTTGCCGTATGTTTTGTCTAATTTATCTAGCGTAAGCTGTAATGCTTTCAATTTTGCTTCTCTGTCTGCACTCATAATCTTTTCTCTTATTTTAAAGGTAAAAATACCTTTTTTTATTGAATTATTATTGTTTTCAAGGTTTAAAAATGGATTGTTTTTTGCTTTTAAAAGATCCTTTTTGTACCTTAACAACTAAAAATTAAAATTATAGTTATGAAAAAGATGATTTTATGGGTGGGGTTTATCTCTTTCCTGACCATTTTCAGTTGCAAAGATATGACTGAAAAACGACAAGAAACGTCGTTAGAAAAAAAATTAGAACGAAAATACGAAAAAGCTCAGGATTATACCTATACCAATTGGGTGCTGAAAAGCAGCGATTCGGTTCGGAAAGTGTTTAAAGAAAAGTTCACTTCGGCAGAATTAACCACTATTGTGGCACTGAACCGCGTAGATAAAAGCACTTTTACAAGTGTTGATACGCTGCTGATTCCCGATCAGTTTGATGATGATTTCTTGGCTTATTCCCCTTTTCCTTATACATTAATGAATGCGAAAGACATTAAAAAACTGGCGATTTTTTCATATCCGATCCAAGCATACGGATTGTATGAAAATGGCGAATTGATTAAATGGGGACCATCAAGCATGGGGTCTAAGCAGCATTCAACGCCCGAAGGTTTGTATTTCTGCAATTGGAAAGGAGAAGAAGTAATCAGTACGTTTGACGACGAATGGGTATTGCGTTGGAATTTTAATATTCAGAACGAAGAAGGAATTGGCTGGCATCAGTATGCATTGCCGGGTTATCCTGCATCACATTCGTGCCTGCGTTTGTTAGAAACCGATGCCAAATTTATGTACGATTGGGCAGACGAATGGATTTTAGCCGATAAAGAAACCGTTAAAGCAAAAGGAACTCCGGTAATTGTATATGGAAATTATAATTTTGACGGCAGAAAACCTTGGCTTGATCTGGCAAAAGACAGCCATGCCAACGATATTTCTAAGGATGAATTGGACCAAATTGTAAAAAAATACCAGGCAGAGATTTTAAAAGAACAGAAAAACAGGGCTTCTATTCAACAATAAAATTTCTTTTGAAGTCATTTTTTTTTCAATAATTCAGTTAATTTTTTTAGTATCTTCGTTTAAAAATTGAAAATGAAGAAAATATTACTGATTGCGGTTTTATTTGCATTGCTTTTTTCATGTAAGAAAGAAAGCCCAAACGCTGATGATGTTTCAATTGACACTGATACTTTAGAAAAGATTAATACAGAAAAGTTGCGTATTGACTCTTTGCGAATGGTTCGTCAGGACAGTCTTGCACAGGTTCGTAAAGATAGTTTGGAGCAGGTTAAAAAAGATAGCTTGCAAAATCTTATTATTCAAAAGAGAAAACAAAAAAAATACGAGGTTTTTAAAGGAGAATCTTTTAGTTATTGGCCAATAAAATCAAGTGATTCTTTACGCAAACTTTTTTACAACACTTTTAGCAAACAGCAACAATATACCATTGCCGCGCTAAACCGTATTGATACAGATCACATTAAAACGCGTGACACACTGATTGTTCCAAATGAATTTAAAGAATCGTTTATAGATTACACGCCGTTTCCGCGAAAACTGGATAATTTAAACGATGTTGCTAAAATCGTTATCTTTTCATATCCCATCCAGGCTTATGGCGTATATGAAAATGGAAATTTAGTTAAATGGGGGCCAACAAATATGGGAAAACAATCGGCACAAACTCCGCGTGGTTTGTTTTTTACCAACTGGAAAGGACGCCAAGTTACCAGTACCGTTGACGATGAATGGATTTTAAACTGGAATTTCAACATCAGCAATAAAGGCGGAGTTGGTTGGCATCAGTATGCATTGCCGGGTTATCCTGCATCACACTCTTGTTTACGTTTGTTAGACGCCGATGCGCAATGGCTGTATAATTGGGCAGATCAATGGGTTTTGTCAGATAAACACACTGTACAAGTAAAGGGAACCCCGGTTATTGTTTATGGCGATTATAAATTTGGTGTTAAAGGTATCTGGTATCGGTTAGTAGAAAATCCTGAAATAACAACCATTTCAAAAAGTGAATTAGAAGCTATTGCAGAGCCTTATGTATCTGAAATCTTGAACCAGCAAAGCATTAGAGAAGAGTATATTAAAAGTAAAACTCCAATAACTGAATCAAAAGTAGATTCTTTAAAAGTTGTTAAGGATAGTCTTAATTAGATTAAATTCAAATTAAAAACGAGTTATTGCGGTATTTATTCTTTTTGTAATTTTAAAATAAAAAATTATGAAAAAGAATGTAATTTATATCTGTACTTTTTTGTTGGTGGGATTTATTTTAATGTCATTCAACAATCATTTTAAAAGTGAATCGTATCAAGATGTTTCTGAAGACGGATTTAAAAACCTTAAAATTTTACCAAAAGATATTTCAAAAGACAGTTTAATGTCATTGATGAAAGGTTACAATCAGGCATTGGGTGTAAAGTGTAATCATTGCCACACCATGAATAAAGCATCTGACGAGAAACACGAAAAAGAAATAGCCCGCCACATGATTAAGTTTACCAATGCGTTGAATGCAAACGAATTTGCACCAATTGGCGAAAAATATAAAAATGCTATTGAATGTGCAACCTGTCACAGAGGTTCAACGAAACCAATGGACGATACACGGGCGTTTATGTCGCTAAAAGAAGAAAAGAAATAGCTTATAATATCATCAGTTTTTAGAAAAATTTATTATATTTATGTTTTATTAACCTGTTAATTAGTAAATTATGAAACAGTTTTTTGTGTTGTTACTTTTTATGGGGATAGTAACTGTTTCTTGTAAAGGCGATGATAGTAATTGTTGCCCCCATCCAGATCCAACAAATTGTAATAAGTTTTCAGTGATTGATGAAACAAAATACAGTCAAACAGACACAAGCAATTACACTATAACCAATGTGGTTTTAAACGGGGATTGTTTAGAAATAACAATCGGTGCAAGCGGTTGCGACCCGAATAATTGGGATATGAATTTATTCGTTTCGGAACTTATTGTGGAAACAAATCCTGCACAATATAAAACAAAAACAGAACTTATAAACAACGAAGCCTGTTTGGCAGTTTTCCAAAAAACCGTTTCATTTGATTTAACGACTTTGCAGATGCCGGGAGCAAATCAAGTTCAGTTGACTATCGAAGGTTGGAACACACCAATTCTTTATCAATATTAATTTCCTGATTTTTATCATTTGACGTTGTTATAATTAATCATAACTTTGCACCGGATTCTTCCATTTAGAGTCCGGTTTTATTATTTTTATACTCTTAAATTGTTTATAGCATGCAACTGTACAACACCTTAAGCGCAGAACAACGCGCACAATTAATTGAAGAAGCGGGACAAAAACGCATTACACTTTCTTTCTATCAATACGCAAAAATTGCCGATCCGCAAAAATTCAGAGACGATTTATTCCTTGCCTGGTCAAAGCTCGATGCTTTAGGAAGAACCTATGTGGCTCATGAAGGAATTAACGCTCAAATGAGTGTGCCGGCAGAAAATTTTGAAGCCTTTCGCGAAACGTTAGAAGTGTATGATTTTATGAAAGGTATCCGTTTGAATGTAGCGGTGGAACAAGACGATTTGTCGTTTTTGAAATTAACCGTAAAAGTGCGTAAAAAAATTGTGGCCGACGGTTTGAACGATGATACATTTGACGTAACCAACAAAGGAATCCATTTACGGGCTAAAGAATTTAACGACTTATTAGAAGATCCAAATACCATTGTGGTAGATTTTAGAAATCATTACGAATCAGAAATCGGTCATTTTGAAGGAGCCATCACTCCGGATGTTGATACCTTCCGTGAATCATTACCTATCATCAATGAAAAGTTACAAGAGCATAAAGAAACCAAAAACCTGTTGATGTATTGTACCGGAGGAATCCGTTGCGAAAAAGCCAGTGCTTATTTCAAGCATCACGGTTTTAAAAACGTGTACCAGTTAGAAGGCGGAATTATTGAATACACCCGACAAATTAAAGAAGAAGGATTAAAAAGTAAATTTATTGGAAAAAACTTTGTGTTTGACCACCGTTTAGGCGAACGCATTACCGATGATATCATTGCCAATTGCCACCAATGCGGTAAACCTTGCGATACCCACGTAAACTGTTCTAACGAAGCATGTCATTTATTGTTCATTCAGTGCGATGAATGTGCTGAAGCCATGCACGGATGTTGTTCTGACAAATGTTTAGAGATTATTCAATTGCCGGTTGAAGAACAAAAACGTTTGAGAAAAGGACAGCAAAAAGGCAATCTGATTTTCAAAAAAGGAAAGTCGGACGCTCTGAAATTTAAAAAAGAACGCAATGTTTTTGAAGAAGTAATTCCGCAAAAAGTTGCTACAGTAACCGAAATCCGTAAGAAAAACCGCGAACGCAAAATTTTGATCGGCAAGGGAGAACATTATTTTACCAAAGCGTCGGTAGCACAATTTAGTATTCAAAACCATCAGGTAAAAGTAGGCGATGAAGTGCTGATTGTAGGGCCATCAACCGGAGAAGAACGTCTTACGCTGACAAAATTCAAAGTCAACGGACAAGATGCAAATTTGGCGGTTATTAATGATAAAATCACTTTCGAAGTTCCGTTCCGTGTGCGTTTATCTGATAAATTATATGTTATTCATAACGAAAATTAATTTTAAATTTAACTCCGACAGAGTTTCAACTTTGTCGAAGTTATATAAAACAATAAAAATATTTTAAAGCAAGTTGGTAATTTACTAACTTGCTTTTTTAATTTAGTTAGAATCACAACCAAAATAATATATGGATTTAGAAGACATTCGGAAACATTATGAAAAAATGTCGGATAATCGGTTTATAAAGCTTTTAACCACCAATGCCCACGGCTTGCGTCCTGAAGTTTATGAAATTATTAAAAAGGAAATCAAAAAAAGAAAGCTAAGTCCTGATCTTTTCGAAGCAGTTTTAGCTCAAAACAAAGAATATTCTTTAGAAGAAATTGAGGTTTATGCAGAATTGATCAGAAAATTACCTTGCCCAATTTGCAAGAGAAAAGAGCTGAAATTAAATGGAACAATTTGCTATACAGTAACAAGTTTTATTTTGTTTTCAAGTTCGCGGAAAGAGGTAATTATAGCGTGTCCTGATTGTTTAAATAAGGAAAATAAAAAAGGAATCATTTCTACCGCATTGTTTGGCTGGTGGGCAATTCCGTGGGGTTTTTTAAAAACGCCTTTGTACATCTACAGAAATTTTAAAGCTAAAAAAGAAAATGATTTAAGAAATTCTAATAACACATTGAAAGATTTTACATTAGAACATATTGGCGAAATAGAAACCTATAAACAAGATAAAAAAATGCTTAGTTATATTATTGAAAATTATGAATTATGAATAAAATATACTACCTGAAAACCTGCGATACCTGCAAACGCATTTTAAAACAAATTAAAAACATTGACCAGTTTCAGTTACAAGACATAAAAGAACAGGAAATCACTGTAAAACAACTTGAAGAAATGCACCGGTTAACCGGCAGCTATGAAAAACTGTTCAGCAAACGGGCAAAGCTTTATAAAGAAATGGGTTTAAAAGATGAAACGTTAACCGAAAATGATTTTAAACGATACATTTTAGAGCATTATACTTTTTTAGCACGTCCTGTGATTATTTATAATGAGAAGATATTTGTAGGTAACAGTCCAAAAAATATCGAAAGAATGTTAGAAGCCATTAATTGATTTTTTTTTTATAAAAAGATTAGTAAAGGTCAAAGTTCTTTAAAAAGAGTAGTTTACAAGAAGTGAAAGTGCTATCGGTAACGATTTAGTAATGGTGCTTACTGCACTTGCTTTCTTTTGATTACCTTGTAAATCAGTAGCAAATATAATAAATCTGTTAGATTTAAAACCTCCTTTCAACAGTTAATTTTGTGCTTTTTAAATTTATCTCTCGGGGCAATTCATACTGAATATTTTTAGAATTATTCCCACAGTTGGGGCTAAATAATGACAAAAATATTCCCACAGTGGGGTTGAACTGGGGAAATACTGTCACTCATTCTTATGATTTTTGTGTGTCAATTAGGGATAAACTGAAATTAAATTTCAGTGTTCATCGCAAAAACTATTAGGTATGAAGCACTCCTTGGAACACATTATTTTAGAGATACACAATAAGGAAGACAAGATTTTGTCACAGTGTAAAGGGATTATTGATGAGGCTTACGAAATGACCCTATATCTGCAAGACCTGTTATTTTCCATCAAGAAAGACATTGTTGATGAGGGCTTTAAAAGTGATACGGAAGAAATACAATTCTTCCGAACCATTAAACCGCAAATTCTCGGGAAACTCATCTACTACAATAAGGTTTATCGAATTGAGACCAATTGTCCGGTCAATAACGGAAAGATGTATTACAGCTATTTTTCAGCCCATTTGGCGAACCTTAAACGAGAATACATTGAGCATATCTGCAATACCGATTTTTACAGGTATTACCGTTCAGGGCGAACTGACCGTGACCCCGTCTATTTCAAAAGAGGGAATATAAATTACCACGATGGGTTGAATAGCATTGTCTTTGAAATAGACTCTGAATTTTCTACATTCTACGATTATAAGACGGCGAGGATTATTGCCAATGAGTTGCTCTACACATATCTGCTGACGAAAATCAATCCCGATGAAAACCCCGATGCTATTTCTCAAAAGCCGGGAAGCTCCAAAGATATATTTTGGACAGACAGCAAAAATGCACTTGTCGAATTGACTTATGCCCTTTATGCTTCCGGTGTGATTTCGCACGGTAAAATCGGTGTCCGAAAAATCAGCTTGATGTTTCAGATACTTTTCGGTATTACACTGGGTGACCTGCATCACGCTTTCCACCGAATGAAAACAAGAGCAGGCTCACGAACGGCATTTTTAGACCAGCTTAAAATTTCACTCGAAGAATATATGGACAAAGGCCTATAATTCAATTTGCGCTTTATGTTCAAGGCAGTACATCAAAAGTGTACTGTTTTTTTATTTGCACTATTTGCCAATTGGCATACATTGGCAAATGGTTGCAAAACATACACATAAAATGTTCTAAACTCTTTAAAACCCTTATGAAATAAGGGTTTATGCCGATTGAAAAAAAAATCAAAAAACCACCAAACCAATGGGTAAGCATTGGCAGACAAACACTACCACCTTTGGGAACTTTGCATTGTAAACTTTAAAGAGAATTACAATGAAAATAATCACAATCGAAGAAGAAGCGTGGAAACAGCTCAATAGCCGTATCAACGCCATTGCGGACCATCTAAAAAGGTTGGAGGACACAAGCTATGATGACCTGTGGCTCAACAACCACGAGGTATGCCAATATCTGCACATTAGTGAAAAGACGTTGTGGCGTATGCGTACCAAAGGCGAGATAACCTACGCAAAAATGTACGGACAATACTTCTATACCATCGGAAGAATTAAGGATATGCTGAACGCCAATGCCATACAAAGTAGTGACGAGTTTGTACAAGAACTAATGGCAAAAGGCAAAGGGTATATCGAAAAAGGCAGGAAGTTAAATGAAAATATAAAATAGGTATCAACCAATAAGAATAAAGCTATGAACATTGACAGAATGGAATTTTTAGCGTGGATGGAACGTTTGATTGCTCGCCTTGATATGCTTGGCGACAATATTTATGATTTGCAAAAGAAAAGGAACAGTATAGACGGAGAAGAATTATTGGACAATCAGGATTTATTGCAAATGCTGAAAATCAGCAATCGTTCTCTACAACGGTATCGCTCCATTGGGAAGCTACCCTATTATACGATAAGTGGAAAACTGTATTACAAGTTGTCCGATGTGCATCAGTTCATCAGAGAGAGCTTTAATCCACCTCCAAGAAAATGAAGCCAATGAGTGCCAAACACTGCCTTTGAGTACCACATTGGACAAGGCAGTCAAAGCTTATTTTACTTTCGGCGATGAACTTTAAATTTTTCAGATTATGAGTGAAGAAACAACAAACAAACAGGAAATGCCCGAACAGTTATCGGACATATTGTTAGTGCTGGATAAGGAGAAAATGAAAATCCAAGCCGTAAAGAGCATTGACGAGAACGGAAAAATGGAAACCGTTGACCCCACGAATAAAAACCAAAATCAGTTTATGCGTGTGGATAAACACGGCGATTTCTTTTCCAATTTCTTTTCTAACTTTTTCAGCCAACTGAAAAACCCGACCAACTTTTCATTTTTTAGGGTAGCTGAACCCGAAGCTGTCGAAAAGGCAAAGGAAATGCAGAAGCAGATTGATAAGCCTACACCGGAAGGCGAAAAAATGATGAAAGAACACGAAGTGAAAACCGATACAAAAGAGAATAATAAACAAGAAAATAAAAATGATATGGCAACAGCACAAACAACACCGGAAACAAGCGAATACCGCTACCAACCGGAACAGATTGATTGGGACACAATGAAAAATCTCGGATTGAGCAAGGAATATCTTGAAAAAAGAAACCTACTTGACCCTTTGTTACGAGGTTATAAAACCAACGAACTTGTGCCGATAGGCGTTAATCTCGGAGGTTCAATCCTCCGCACAGATGCTCGTTTGTCTTTACAGCAAGGTGAAGACGGAAATGTTATCGTGGCAATGCACGGTATCAGAAAAGAACCTAACCTGCACTTTGATTTCTTTGGACACAAGTTTACAGCTGAGGATAAGAAAAACTTGCTCGAAACAGGTAATATGGGGCGAGTGGTAAATCTAATCAATTCTAAAACAGGCGAACTTATGCCTTCCATTATTAGTATTGACAGGCTTACAAATGATGTAATCGCACTGCGGACGGACTACATTAAAATTCCCGATGAGATTAAGGGTGTGAAGCTGAATGACGAGCAAAAACAAACCTTAATGGAGGGTAAACCGCTCAAATTGGACGGTATGATTTCCACAAAAGGTACAGAGTTCTCGGCAACGTTACAGTACAATGCCGAAAAACGCTATCCCGAATTTTTGTTTGACCGTAGCAATAACAACGGACAAAAGAAAAATAACCAACAAAGCAATCAGCAAAGCCAACCGCAGGAAGCCCCAAGAACATTTCGTGGTAAGGAACTGACCGATGAACAGTATAAGGACTTCAAAGCCGGTCAAACCGTGTATATGGCAGGTCTGGTTGATAAGAAAGGGCAAACGTACAACGGTTACATCACGTTCAACAAAGACACCGGAAGAACAGGTTTTGAGTTTCCCAATCAATATAAGGAAAGAATTCAACCGACCGAAGCCCACAAAACGCAGACTGCCGTCAATTCGCAGGGTAAAACCAACGAAGCGACCAAAAACATCAAAGAGCCTTTGAAGCCGGGGCAACAAAGACCGAAAAATGAAAAGCAACAGGAGCAACAAAATAAGCCTGCAAAATCAAAAAGTAGAAAAGTGAGTTAATTATGAAAACAATCATCGCAGAAAAACCAAGTGTAGCGAGGGAAATAGCAAGCCTGTTGGGAGCTTCCGATAAAAAGGACGGTTATCTGACAGGCAATGGCTATTTTGTTACGTGGGCATTCGGACACCTTATCGGTTTAGGAATGCCTGAAGACTACGGCATTTCTGGGTTTGACAAGGCATCACTGCCGATATTGCCAAACCCTTTTTTGTTGACCGTCCGTAAGGTTAAGAAAGACAAAGGCTATCAAGCCGATACAGGAGCATTGAAGCAACTGAAAGTTATTGAGCAACTCTTTAACCGTAGTAATAGCATTATTGTAGCTACCGATGCAGGTCGTGAGGGCGAATTGATATTTCGTTACATTTATAAATATCTGAAATGCACCAAACCCTTTGAACGCCTTTGGATTAGTTCATTGACCGAAAAAGCCATTAAACAGGGCTTTGAGAACCTTAAAGACGGGGCAGCATTTGACGGATTGTATCAATCTGCACAAGGCAGAAGCCGTGCCGATTGGCTTGTGGGCATCAATGCTACACAAGCGTTGAGCATTTCCGCAGGTAATGGCGTTTATTCGTTAGGTAGAGTGCAAACGCCTACATTGGTGTTGATTTGCAAACGCTTTCTCGAAAACAAAAATTTCTCAATTAAAAAGTATTGGCAGATACAGCTATTGTACTACAAAGAAGATATTGAGTTTAAGAGCATTTCAAAAAGCAAATGGGAAGACCAAAAACTCGCCGATGATACGTTGAAATCCGTTCAACGTATCGGAACGGCAACGGTTACATCGGTAGCGACCAAAAGCGTAACGGAGCAACCGCCCCTACTGTTCGACCTTACAGGACTGCAAAAGGAAGTGAACAAAAAGCTCAACCTTTCAGCCGAAGAAACCCTAAACATTGCCCAAAGCCTGTACGAAAAGAAGTTTATCACGTATCCACGTACCGGAAGTAAATACATTCCCGAAGATATGTGGGTGGAAATTCCTAACCTCGTGAGGGCTTTGCAAAACAGGGAAACCTGTAAAAAAGCCTTGTCAAAAATGAAATGGGGTCGTTTCAATAAACGCATTGTAAACGACCTGCGTGTTACCGACCATCACGGATTATTAATTACGGACAAAATCCCGTCTGCACTGAACGCAAAGGAAAATGAGGTGTATGATATGATTGCCTTTCGCTTGCTCGAAGCCGTTTCGCAAGCCTGTATCAAAGAGATAACCGATGTTTCGTTGGAAGTGTCGCACTATGATTTTACGTTGAAAGGCTGTAAGATTACCGAAGCGGGCTGGCGTGGTATCAAAGGCAATTTTTCCGATGATGATAGCGAAACGATACAAGATTTGCCTGAGCTGAAAAAAGGCGATGAACTCAAAATCAAGGAAGCTACCGTTTTGGAAAAGAAAACCAAACCGCCCGTGCTTTATACCGAAGCCGGGCTTTTGTCGGCTATGGAAACCGCAGGTAAGGAAATCGAAAACGAGGAAGAACGGAAAGCCCTGCAAAATATCGGTATCGGTACTCCGGCTACAAGAGCATCAATCATTGAAACCTTGTTTACCCGCAATTATATCAAAAGGGAAAAGAAATCCTTAATCCCGACCGAAAAGGGTTTGCAGGTGTATGAATTGGTCAAAGACCGAAAAATTGCAGATGTTTCTATGACCGCTGAATGGGAATTGGCTTTGCAGAAAATCGAAAACAACGAAGCTGATGCGGGTGCGTTTCAAAAGGAAATGGAAACTTATGCTTCAACGATTACCAATGAGTTGTTACAAACCTCCATTGCCCAAAGCAACCTGCCCAAACTTACCTGCCCGAAATGCAAAAGCCAGCAACTCATTATCCGTGATAAACTTGCCAAATGCCCCGATGAAGTTTGTAATTGGGTACAGTTCCGCAATGTGTGCGGTGTTCAAATCGGTGTAGCCGATATAGAAAATCTTGTCAATAAAGGCAAAACTTCACTCATCAAAGGAATGAAAAGCAAGGCAGGTAAGAAATTCGATGCCTACATCGTGTTGGATGCCGACTGCAAAACCTCCTTTGAGTTTGAAAACAAAAAATCAAAAAGACAATGACCGATATTATCATATCCCAAAAAGAAATAGCTCCGCTTATCCACACCATTAGGG
>NZ_FNXE01000079.1 GCF_900108395.1 Paenimyroides marinum
CGGGATTTTTGCGTTTTGTGACTTTTTAGACAGCCTCTTTTATATTTTAACTAACTAATTCAAATTTAAGAATGATTGCTTGCACAATCATTTAACCATCAGCTTAATGAAAAATCAAGCTTACCTACATCTGCAATTACACATTTGAAAAAACCAAAAGCATAAAGACAATGTACACCAACAGGCTCATAATTCCTTTAAGTACAGATTTCATTTCGATAGATTTCATATTGTTTAATTTTTTACAGTACAAAACTACCAACATCGTGTTATTTACATATTTAATAAATATTAAGGAATTATTACTTCTTTTTTTGAAAAATAATTAATTATTAAGCTGATTTATAAAATCTTCTTCAGCCCAGATAGGAATCCCAAGTTTAGTAGCCTTTTCCAATTTCGCTGGTCCCATATCGGCGCCGGCAACTACCACAGATGTTTTCCCGGTAATTGAACTACCATTTTTTCCACCGTAATCTTCAATTTTTTGTTTGATTTCATCGCGCGAAAAATGTTCAAACTTCCCGGAAACAACCATCGTCATTCCTTCAAATTTATTTGAAACCTGCGTACTTTCTTTTTCTTCAACTGCAAATTGCAAACCGTAATCTTTTAGTCGGTTTATCAATTCTAAATTTGCTTCATCTTTAAAAAAAGCACGAATACTTAAAGCTATTTTATCACCAATTTCATCAACATTTACCAATTCATTATAATCTGCCTGCATTAAAGCATCAATGTTTTTATAGTGTTTTACTAACTTTTTTGCCACGGTTTCACCTACAAATCTAATTCCTAAAGCAAATAATACACGTTCAAAAGCAATTTCTTTAGATTGTTCAATGCTTTTCATTAAATTATCTGCCGATTTTTCAGCCATTCGTTCTAAAGGAAGAATTTGTTCCTTTTTTAATTCATACAAATCAGCATAATTTTGCACTAATCCGTTTTTATAAAGCAACGTAACGGTTTCTCCTCCCAATCCATCAATATTCATTGCTTTCCGACTGATAAAATGCTCGATACGACCAACAATCTGTGGCGGACATTCATAAAAATTGGGGCAATAATGCTGGGCTTCTCCCGGTTTGCGTACTAATGTTGTTCCACATTCGGGACAATTTGTGATATATTGCGTGGGTACACTGCCAATAGGTCTTTGATTAAAATCGACCCCTACAATTTTTGGAATAATCTCCCCTCCTTTTTCCACATACACCCAATCGTTCACACGCACGTCTAACTTTTCAATTTGATCTGCATTGTGCAACGAAGCTCTTTTAACAATGGTTCCTGCCAACTGCACAGGCTGTAAATTGGCAACAGGTGTTATGGCACCGGTTCTGCCCACCTGATAAGTAATATTTTGTAACAACGTAACGGCTTGCTCTGCCTTAAATTTGTAAGCAATTGCCCAGCGAGGATTTTTTGCCGTATAGCCTAACTCTTCTTGTTGATCTAAATCGTTTATTTTAATTACAACTCCGTCAGTTTCGTATGGCAAATGGTGCCGGTGAGTGTCCCAATAATCAATAAATTCAAAAACTTCGTTTAAATTTTTCACCAGCTTTGATTGATTAGGAACTTTGAATCCGTACGAACGTGCTGCTTCTAATGAGTTTTCATGCGTTTTAAAAAATTGGTTCGCACCAACAATCGTATATAGCAAACATTCTAACGGGCGTTTGGCAACCTCGGAACTGTCTTGTAATTTTAAACTGCCCGAAGCAGTATTTCTGGGATTAGAATACGGCGTTTCGCCAATATCGATCAACTCTTTATTCATTTTTTCAAATCCGGCAAACGGAAGGATAATTTCGCCACGAATATCGAATTTAGGCGGATAATTTCCTTTTAATTGTAAAGGTACCGATTTAATGGTTTTGATATTGTTCGTTACGTCATCACCCTGAAAGCCATCACCACGAGTTACCGCTCTAAGCAATTTACCGTTCTGATATGTTATAGAAATCGATGCACCGTCGTATTTTAATTCGCAAACATATTCCACATCAACATTGCCCAAAACTCGTTGAATGCGGTTTTCCCATTCGGTCAGATCTTCTTTAGAATATGAATTTTCTAATGAAAACATTCTGTTTTGGTGAACAACTGTCTCAAAATTTTTAGTGATGCTTCCGCCAACACGCTGCGTAGGAGAATTTAGATCAAAAAATTCGGGGTGCTGCGTTTCTAATTCCTGCAATTGCTTTAATTTTTGATCGAACTCAAAATCAGAAATCGTAGGATTATCCAAAACATAATAATTGTAATTATGCTCATTTAATTCATTTCGCAACGAAGTTATTAAGGCTAAAACATCCATAGAATAATTTATATCGGAATTATTTTTTTAAAATTGACTTTATTTGCTGATACAATTCACCCTGACTTAAAATACCGCCTTGCTGAATAATTTCAAAGATTTCTCCATTCCTGTCGCCACCAAACGTTTTAGCTCCATAACGAATCTCAACCAAGTCTGTTTCTATGTGGTTGCCCAGCCATTTTAAACCCTGATTTGTTAAGAAATCGACCTCTGTATCCAGTGTTTTTAAAACAATTGTATCTATATTTTTATCATCAAACTGAAACAAAAATATATGATTTTTAGAAAAGTGCTCAATATATCGGGCACTTTTTAGAACACCTTCCCATACCAAATCCGAAAAAATATCGATTTCTTGCTCTGCAACTTCCGGTTTTGTTCTTTTAAGTGTATCCCATTCTGCTTTATCTATCTGTTGCGAAGCTAAAAAATTGGTAAATTCAACATGTAGTTCTTCCAATTGTTCTTTTGTCAACCTTGCGTATTTCATATAATAAACATTTTTACAAAAATACAATCTAAAAACGATACCAAAAAGGTAATTTAAATGTGTTTAAATACTTTCGAGTTTATATTCAAATCTTTTTAGCTTGAAGAAAATGCCTGAAACGATTGCTACGCCACAATAGGATTGAATTAAAAGGTTATTAATAATTGTTTCTTCTTCAGTTACCAAATAAAAAGTAATAGTTACACTTGAAACGATTGTAGTTATTAAAAAACCTTTTGCTATTCTAAAATCAACCCTAAATAACTTTAAAACAAAAAAAACGGCAATGTAAATAATTATAGGAATGATTGAAGATATAGCGGCAATATAAAAATAAATGAAAAAACCAAATATAGACAAAGCTCCGAGCATTGTTCCCACTCCTACAACTTGGTTTATATCAGTGTCAGCAAAAGTGGTTGTTCCTCCTGATTCCAAAATGTTAGAGATAATTTTTAACAAAAAGGCAACGAAAGGAGACAGTATAAAAGTAGTTAAAATATGCCCGACTAAATAACTCCATCTCATAATTAAACATTTTATATTCTTCCCAAATATAACCAAAAAACCCTATCCAAATAAATGGATAGGGTTTCAAAAAAAAGGCGGCGACATACTCTCCCACGCTATGACGCAGTACCATCTGCGCA
>NZ_FNXE01000027.1 GCF_900108395.1 Paenimyroides marinum
GTGATGGATTATCCAAAATACTTTACCCCGAACAACGATGGTTACAATGACACCTGGAACATCTGGTCGTTAAAGAACCAGCCCGAATCGAAGATTTACATCTTTGACCGCTTTGGCAAACTGATCAAACAGTTAAGCCCGGCAGGCGAAGGATGGGACGGAACTTTCAACGGCAAACCGCTTCCATCGACCGACTACTGGTTCAAAGCCGAATATCTAGATCCAAAAACAGGATTAAACAAAGAAGTAAATGGTCACTTCTCGTTAAAACGATAAGTCCCGGCTTAAATAAATGAAAAACAGGAAACAATTGGTTTCCTGTTTTTTTGTTGATTAAACATTTTAAAGATAATGCCTTAAGCTATTTTATATAATTTTTAAAAGATGTAACTTGCGAAGTCGAAATAAAAACAAGATGGAACAAAAAATATACACTCCCAAAAACAAGGTTCGTATCGTAACAGCAGCAGCTTTGTTTGACGGTCATGATGCAGCCATTAACATTATGCGCCGTATTATTCAATCTACCGGATGTGAAGTGATTCATTTAGGTCACGATAAATCGGTAGAAGATGTAGTAAACACGGCGATTCAGGAAGATGCTAATGCCATTGCCATGACATCGTATCAAGGCGGACACAACGAGTATTTTAAATATATGTATGATCTGCTTCAGGAAAAAGGAGCAGGTCATATAAAAATTGTTGGCGGCGGCGGCGGCGTTATCCTTCCTTCTGAAATCAAGGAATTAATGGATTACGGCATTACCCGTATCTATTCGCCGGATGATGGTCGTGAGTTAGGCTTGCAGGGAATGATCAATGATATGGTTGAAAAAGCTGATTACCCAACTTTAGATTTGAATTTGCCGGAAGGAAAAGATATTTATCAATCCTTAAAAGATAAAGATGTTACCACAATTTCCCGTTTGATTTCATTAGCCGAAAATCGTGAAGATGATTTTCTGAAGTTGTTTGATTTCAATAAAGTAGAGGATAAATCTGTACCAGTTTTGGGAATTACCGGAACGGGTGGAGCAGGAAAATCATCAATGGTAGATGAATTGGTTCGTCGTTTTCTGATTGATTTCCCGGAAAAGAATATCGCATTGATTTCAGTTGACCCTTCGAAAAAGAAAACAGGTGGTGCATTGCTTGGCGACCGTATTCGTATGAATTCCATCAACAATCCTCGTGTGTATATGCGTTCATTGGCAACGCGTCAATCCAATCTGGCATTGTCAAAATATGTGGAGGAAGCGATTCAGGTACTGAAAGCGGCGAAATACGATTTGATTATTTTGGAAACATCAGGTATTGGTCAATCAGATACGGAAATTTTAGACCATTCCGATGCTTCGTTATATATTATGACACCTGAATTTGGTGCGGCTACACAGTTGGAAAAAATCGATATGTTGGATTTTGCCGACATCGTAGCGATTAATAAATTCGATAAGCGTGGGGCTTTGGATGCGTTGCGTGATGTGAAAAAACAGTATCAGAGAAACCATAATCTTTGGGATATAAATCCTGATGAAATGCCGGTTTTTGGCACCATTGCTTCTCAGTTTAACGATCCGGGAACGAATCAATTGTATAAAGCAATCATTGATAAAGTTGTTGAAAAAACAGGAGCTGATTTGAATTCTACTTTTGAGATTACCAAAGAAATGAGCGAGAAGATTTTTGTAATTCCGCCAAGCAGAACCCGTTATTTATCTGAAATTGCAGAAAATAACAGAAGTTATGACGCAAAGGCAAAAACACAGAAAGAAGTTGCTCAGAAACTGTATGGAATTTTTAAAACCATTGAAACTATTTCGGGAAAAATTCCTGTATTGACACAACACGGCATTGAAATTAACGGTACAGAAAATACAGAATTAGCCAAAGTTTTATTAGCTGAATTTGACAAGTTGAAACGTGATTTAGACCCGTATAACTGGGAAGTGATTACAACCTGGGACGATAAAGTAAACAAATACAAAAATCCGGTTTATTCGTTCAAAGTTCGTGACAAAGAAATCAAAATTCAAACACATACTGAATCGTTATCGCATTTGCAGATTCCAAAAATCGCTTTACCAAAGTATGAAGCTTGGGGCGATATTTTACGTTGGGTATTGCAGGAAAATGTACCGGGAGAATTTCCGTTTACAGCCGGTTTGTATCCGTTTAAGCGCGAAGGGGAAGACCCAACGCGTATGTTTGCCGGTGAAGGAGGACCAGAACGAACCAACCGCCGTTTCCATTATGTATCAAAAGGAATGCCTGCAAAACGCTTGTCAACCGCTTTTGATTCGGTAACTTTATACGGAAACGATCCGGGTCATCGTCCTGATATTTACGGAAAAATTGGAAACGCTGGGGTTTCGATTTGTTGTTTGGACGATGCGAAAAAATTGTATTCAGGTTTCGATTTATCACATCCTGCAACCTCAGTTTCAATGACAATTAATGGTCCTGCACCGATGCTTTTAGGTTTCTTTATGAATGCAGCGATTGACCAGAACTGTGAAAAATACATTAAAGAAAATGAATTAGAAGCAGAAGTTGAGTCAAAAATCAAAGCGATTTATGAAGATAATGGTTTAGAAAGACCTCGATACAACGGCGAATTGCCGGAAGGAAATGACGGTTTAGGATTGATGCTTTTGGGCGTTACAGGTGACCAGGTTTTGCCTGCTGATGTTTATGCCGAAATCAAGAAGAATACGCTGGCTCAAGTTCGTGGAACGGTTCAGGCAGATATTCTGAAAGAAGATCAGGCACAAAACACTTGTATTTTCTCAACGGAATTTGCTTTGCGTTTAATGGGCGATGTACAGGAATATTTCATTAATAATAATGTACGTAATTTCTATTCGGTTTCAATTTCGGGCTATCACATTGCAGAAGCAGGAGCTAATCCGATTACACAATTAGCATTTACGCTGGCAAACGGTTTCACGTATGTAGAATATTATTTGTCGCGCGGAATGGATATCAACGCATTTGGACCGAATTTGTCATTCTTCTTTTCAAACGGTATCGACCCGGAATATGCGGTAATTGGACGTGTGGCACGTCGTATCTGGGCAAAAGCCTTAAAACAAAAATACGGAGCCAATGAACGTGCACAAATGTTGAAATACCACATTCAAACATCGGGTCGTTCATTGCACGCACAAGAGATTGATTTTAACGATATTCGTACTACGTTGCAGGCACTGTATGCGATTTACGATAACTGTAATTCGTTGCATACCAATGCTTACGATGAAGCGATTACTACGCCAACTGAAGAGTCTGTACGCAGAGCAATGGCAATTCAGTTGATTATCAATAAAGAATTAGGATTGGCGAAAAACGAAAATCCGATACAAGGTTCGTTTATTATTGAAGAATTAACAGACTTGGTTGAAGATGCCGTTTTACAGGAATTTGACCGTATTACCGAACGTGGTGGTGTTTTAGGAGCCATGGAAACTATGTACCAACGTTCAAAAATCCAGGAAGAATCATTGTATTACGAAACATTGAAACACAATGGTGATTTCCCGATTATTGGAGTGAATACCTTCTTAAGTTCAAAAGGATCACCAACAGTTGTTCCGAAAGAAGTCATTCGTGCAACCGAAGAAGAAAAAGAGTTCCAGATTAAAACAAAAGAAAATCTTCACAAGGCTAAGGCCGAAGAAGAGCAACAACAGCTGACACGTATTCAGGAAGTAGCCATCAATAACCAGAATATTTTTGAAGCTTTGATGGATGCTACCAAAGTTTGTTCTTTAGGACAAATTACCGAAGCTTTGTTTAAAGTAGGCGGGCAGTATCGAAGAAATATGTAGCTTTTTGATATTAAACATAAAAAATCCTGACATTCATTAGTTTGTCAGGATTTTTAGTTTTATTCCATTAGGTTCTCTTACTTTTCATTGCCGAAACTTTTTTAATGTTTTCATCTTTCAGCAGTTTTTGATATTCGTCTGAAGCAGAATCCATCAGTTTTATTTTGCCTTCTTCGTTAAAATAAATGCCCCAACCATAATTTTTTGCCAAAGGTGAAGTCCTTAAGCATGGTTGACCTTTTGAAAAGAATTTCCTTTTTTCGGTAGCTGTTTCAGAAGCAGAAATATCGTTTCTTATGCTAAAAACTGTGAACAGAATTTCATCAGAAGTATATTGAAAAGGTTGTTTTGCCAATAAATCAAATTGATAATTGGCAATCGTCAATTTGTTTTTTTCCGGAGGAATGGTTCCACGTTCTGCCTTACAATCTTCTGCAACTGTAATTAATGTACTAAAATAATTGGTGGTATGTGTTTTCATCATTCGTATTTTTTATTCCGGCAATGCCCGCCATTTTTTTATGACTGATGTATATATCAACAGAAATATAAATCCGGTTGTTAATAAAATCCAACTTGTGGGTATGATATCCAGCCAATCCAGCAAAATAAAGCAATCGGAATAATTATAAATTTCAGTACAAGCATCTTTTTGGTGCATAGTGATGATGCCTAAAATCAAAAAAACGTAAGGTACAAAACCGAGAATACTCATATTAATTAAAATCCCCCGGAACAATTTTGAACCTGATTTAGGCATAAAAATGGGTATGCTTAAGATGACAAACCCTAATGCTAAAATGAAATATGAAGTAAAATATTCCACATTGTAGGAAGAAACGCTGAGTGAATACATCAAAGATATCAATCCCACCAATAGGCTTAAAACACCTGTGGTAATTCCTGTAAAAATAACCGTTCGCAGATTGGTTACCCTGAAACTGAAAATAAGAGCAGAAAGGATAAACGACATCCAGAGATAAATATGAATATTTTGTGATATAAAATCATAGTTTTTCATAGAATCAATATTTAACAAAGTGTTTTTCAGCGTACCCGTTTCATAGAAATAATTGGTGTGATTGTTCTTGAAAAAATAATAAGTGCTGTTTCTCGACACGGTTTCTTCCGCAATCACAGCGTCTGAAGCATTTGCGGTAGCTGCTTCTACGACAGCTTCTGCATCATATGGATAATAAGAAGGGTTTAAATCAAAATTAAAGTTGTTGTAAATGAACTGCTTCACTTCAAAATTATCGGGGTGGTAAACAATTTTAAACCAGTCGTTTGTGTTGAGATTAGTTTTGATTTTTAGCTGTTTGGATATATTTAGGAAATCATCTAAAATCTGCTTGATTTCCTCAGGATTGTTCCGGTCCAAAAGTTCGATAATCTGTTGATTGAGCTGAGCATCATTTTGTGGAGGATAATAAGTTTCGTTATAATAATAGGAATCATACCGGTTTGAAGATGTTCCTGAGGACAACGTATAAAACGGACGTGAAAAATTATAATAAGACAATTCCGCATTTTTTACATATTCCGAAACATCAACAACCTCTTTGCGGTAGAAATAAAAACATGTATCATTTCTTACCTGATAACGCACAAAATCAATATTTTTCTTTTGTTCTTCTTCAGGGTACAGAAATTCGTTGTACTCATTTTTCTGTGTAACTGCTTTTTGATACAACGAATAAAACTGATACACTTCGTTGCGTATCGCATAATGATTTTTGGAATAATCGATATAATCTGAGTTGGTTTCGCAATGCAATTCTTCAAAAATCTGCGGGTATTTACGTTGTGATAATTGATAAGGTTGATAATCAGTGCTTAAAAAAGCATTAGCTTTGTTGATAATCGCTACATTTTTAATCATTAAATCATCGGGATATTCTTTGGTTATGAACAGTTTAAACCCAAACATATAAGAGAAATAAAAACTGACCGAACAGAAAATAATGATGAAATAACACAAAAACTGTCCAAAAAGCTGTGTACGGCTTACCGGATAAAAATTCTTAAAAGCATTGTTTTTAAACATGGCGACCAGCCAGCCTGTAATCATCAACAGCGAAATGATGATGTGCACCAAAATCATTCCCGAATTGAAATAATCGCTTGCAGTATAACCATAATGAAATGTTTGCGGATTGGTGTGCGAAAAATAACCAATCAAAAAGAACAATCCGTGAATAGGTAAACAGATGAGAAGTATCCAAACAATTTTAGTATTCCAAATGGTTGGAAACCGTTCGATAAGATATTTGTTTATTTTATTGATAAAGTTCATAAAAGTAGTTTTTAGTTTACAAAAAATCGGCGGGTAGAGGCGGAAATGTCACGAATGTAAGTCATAGGAACTCTGTTTTGCCCCAAAGTGAGAATGACATCGGAAAAGGCAGTTTCGCCAGAGAAATACAGCATATAAATTCCGCCGTTGAACGTGATTTTTTCTATTGCAAGTTCCGAAAATACATTGGTCAGTTCCTCTCGTGTGCTATTGCTGTCTAGTTCCAAAATTAGTGTTGGTTTTTCAGTCTCGGTTTCCGGTTTTGGCTCGTTGTATTTACCGTTTTTAAGGAAAATAACTTTGTTAGAGATTTTCTCAACTTCATAAAGCTGCTGCGAACTCAATATCAAAGCAATCGGATTATTGACTGAATTGGCAATGGATTTCAAATCTTCCAGAATGATTTGCTGTGCCAAAACGTCCAGATTTGCCAAAGGTTCGTCAAGCAATAATATTTCGGGTTTACGCAAAAGCGTTCTTGCCAGTTCAAAACGCATTTTGTAACCGGAAGATAATTCACTCCATTTCAAATGTTTGTAGTTCCATAAGCCTAAACGAGCGACCATCATCAACACGCGAAGCTCGATTTCTTCCGGTTTTTCGCCGTAATTGGAAAGTACAAAACGCAGGTTGTCCATCAGGCTTCCGTACCATTTTTCGGTGCGTTGCGGAATATAGACAAGTTTGGTTCTCAATTCGTAATCCGTTGGTTTTTTTGCAGCAAACGAATAATCCAATGTACCTGATGAATAATCGAGCTCTTTTGCAAGAATCCTTAATAAAGTAGTTTTTCCGTTCCCGTTTTCGCCCACCAATCCAAAAACTTCGCCTTTTTTCAGCGTTAGTGAAACCGGACCTAAAGTAAACTTTTGGTTTCCGTAGCTTTTGGTAATTTCTGTAGCTTTCAGCACATGCTCGTTGGTATGATGTTCTTTGACCTCAATATTTCTGATTTTTTTCAGTAAAGCAATGGATCGATGAATTAGTGTTTCTTCTTCGTTCGGGTGTTTCTCTTTCCAGTCGGTCAGTTCCACAGTCTCTTTGTAAACAGCCATATCTTGTGTATCAATAGCACAATCTAATAGCTTTCGGAATCCCAAAAACAGGTCTTTGTTTTCAAAAAAAGTGATTACTTCTTTTACGCGTTGTTGGTGTTTGCCCATATCAAGTGGTATTTTTTAGACAGATAAATATAGGGAAATAAAATAGTAACAAGAGTTTTTCTATCCAAAATTAAGAGTATACTTTCTTTTAAGTAGGTTGATTTATTCAATAGATGAATTTTTATGATGTGTTTTTTGATTACGATAAAGACTTTTATATGTATTGATAATTTAATACCTTTAACATAAACTTCCTGCTATTATGAATACAGCTTCCAAAGCGTCAAAAGGTTTATCGCTGGCATTTTTTCTCAATCTGTTTTTTGCGATTATAGAATTGATTGGTGGTATTCTTACCAATTCCACTGCGATTATTGCTGATGCTTTTCACGATTTTATGGATGCCGTTGCGATTGGAATGGCGGTTTATATGGATAAGTTTTCCCGAAAACCTAAATCGTCTTCATTTAGTTATGGCTACCGCCGATTTTCATTGTTGTCGGCAATTATAATGTCGGGTATTTTATTGATAGGTGCTTTTTTTATGACAATTAACGCTGTTCAGTCCTTTGATACCGTTAAAGAAGTGAATAGTATCGGGATGTTTGGTTTGGCGGTTTTGGGGATTGCAATCAATGGTTTTGCTTTCTTGAAAATTAAAAAAGGCGGGACGGCTACACATCATCACGTACATTCTCATCATTCTCACGCAACAAGAGATGCCAACAGTACCGCCGTAATGTTGCATTTGTTGGAAGATGTGTTAGGCTGGATCGCAGTTTTAGTTGGATCAATAATTATTTATTTTACCCGATGGTATTGGATTGACGGAGTGCTTACCCTTGGAATTGCTTTATTTATTGGGTATAATGCTTTTAAAAATCTTTGGAAGACGTTTAAAGTTTTGTTACAGGCAGTTCCGGAAGGAATCGCTATTGAAACCATTCACAAAGAAATAGAAAACTTACCAGAAGTCACTGTTATTCGTGAATTGCTTATCTGGACAATGGATGGGCAAAACCATATTGCTACATTAGAAATTGAAACAGAAGATCTTATTTTAGAAGATCGAAAACGTTTGATGAAGGAAATCAGAGAATTATTTGACCGTTATCACATTCATCAGGTAACAATTCAAATAAATTAAAAAAAAACTCTTTCAATGAATCTGAAAGAGTTTTTATCAAAAATTATTCTTTAACTTTAATTGTACAGCCAATTGCAACGGTTTCGGTTTGTTTTATGGGCTCATTTTTTAAAAGTGCATCAACGGCTGCTTCAACATATTTTTCCGAAACATCGTTCGCATCTTCATGATTGTTATCAATAGCACCAATGTATTTTACAATGTTTTTACCGTTTTCTTTTTGCAATACAAAAACGTGCGGTGTTTTAGTAGCTCCGTATTGCGGATAAATTTCCTGATTTTCATCTACCAAATAAGGAAACGTAAATCCTTTTTCCTGAGCACGTACTTTCATTAAATCAAAACTGTCTTCGGGTTGAACAGAAGCGTCGTTTGGATTAATGGCAATTACAGGATAACCCAATTCTTTGTATTTTTTGTCTAAAGCCACAATTCGATCTTCATAAGCTTTTGCATAAGGGCAATGGTTACACGTAAAAATAACGATAAAACCTTTGGCATCCGTGTAATCAGATAAGGAATGCTGTTTGTCGTCGGTACCCGTCAATGAAAAGTCGGTTGCGTTGTCGCCGATTTTGTAACCGGTTCTTTCAACAGCAACTTCTTCGGTTGGCGCAAGCGTATCGTTTGCTACATTTTCTTCTGTAATGGTCGTTTCTTTTTTACAAGCCGTAAGGAACAAAACTCCCGCAGCGATAAGGAACATCTTTTTCATAGGATTTAAAAATTTAGAGGTGTTTATGAATTAATTCTTTTAATTGTTCTTTTGTTAAAGTTCCTTCGGTGAAATAAAGCTGTTTTCCGTTTTTATACAAAGCCGTTGCCGGAATAGCACCACTCCAGCGTTCATTAACCAACGGAATCCATTCCATCTGCCGTTTGTTATCGCTCAAAAGATAAACATCCGTGGGAATATTATTTTTTTCGATAAAGGCTTTCACGTCGGTTTCCAAGGCACTCGATTTATCCAGACTGACTAAAATCATTTTAAAATTTGTGTTGTCTTTCAATTCATTATTCACTTCCATAAACTCCGGAAGCTCTTCTATACAAGGTTTGCACCACGTAGCCCAATAGTTGATTACATAAAGCTTCTCGTCGTTTTTAGTGAATTTTGCAAACAAGTCATTGTAATCGGTAATTAAAGCGATTTGTTGTCCGGTTTCATCCGTTTCTGTGGATTCTTTTTTGGATTGACAAGAAAACAATACCAAAACAAGAGACAATACTCCGCCAAAAACTAACTTTTTCATAGCTTAAAATTATAAAAAGTAAAGATAGGGAATTAAGGTTGGAGAATTTTTTGTTAATTTGTTAAAACTAAATTAGAACTGTTTATGAAGTCTGTTGTTTTCTTGGTAACACTTTTTTGTACATCATTGCTTACTGCTCAAAATTTTTCTAAAGAATGGAAAGAAATTTATCAGTTGGAGAAGGAAGGGAGTTATAAAACACTTAAAACGAATGTGGATGCATTGTACAAGAAAGCACATCAATCTAAAAATGAAGCTGAAAAAGCGAAAGCCGTTTTGTTTCAAATGAAGTTGGAAAATGTCTTAGAAGAAACAAATTATCAAAAAAAAGTTGACCGTCTGCAAAAAGAATTAGCAGGTAGTAAAGGAATTTACAAAGAAGTTTATCGTTGGTATTATATCAAAACAATACTGTCGGCTTACGATTCAAAACAAAGTTATTGGAGAAGGAATTCTTTAGTAACAACCACAACGGCAGAAATTCCAAAGGATATTGATTTATGGTCTAAGGAACATTATCAACAAGTGGTTTTGGAAGAAGTAAAATTACTGTTTGAAGAGGAATCGTTATTGAAACAAACTAAAGTTTCAACGATCAAAGATTTGATTGATTATGATTATATTGATAACAATCTAAATCAATCGGTGTATGAATTTTTTGCGATAAATTTTATTAATGATTACGCTTACAATTCATCTTTAGTGCGTCCCCTTCAGGAGGAATTCTATCGTTTTGACGCTTCCTTCTCAAAGGAGAAAATCGTTTTTCCACCCAAAGCAGATGATTTAAAAAATGAATTGGGTAAAAAGGCTGTTGAATTGTTTCAAAAGTTGGAACAACACTATATCGCTACCAATCAAAACAAAACATTAGACAAAATCCGATACCTGCGTTTTGAAAAATTTGCTGATGACAAATCTGCAGAAGGAACAGCTTTTCAGGGTTTAGGAAAAAATCTATCGACCAACTTTTATAAAAATCGGTGGTACGCTGATTATGCGATTAAATTGAGCAAAGAAGCTAATAAAACCGATAAGAAAGATTATTATAAACGTTCTTTAAAAGCCATTGCAGAAGTTAAGAAAAATAAACAGGAAAACGATCAGTTAGAAAATGTACAGCTTTTAGAAAACAGTATTAAACAAAAAGAGTTTGCGGTTTCGTTAAAGAAAGAGGTTTACGAAGGAGAACCTGTAAAATACCTTATTGATTACAAAAATATTGACAGTGTGCATTTAGCATATTACGATTTTTCTAAACACACGGTTTTAAATGACAGTGTTTATCAGTTGGTTGTTAAAAATCAGCAACCGCTTAAAATTATTTCACACGTTTTACCAAAAGATTTACCTTACTTTCAAACATCAACAGAAATTTTAGGAGCTCAATTTCCTTTAGGAACGTATTTGTTAGTGGCTTATTCAGAAACGAAAGATTTGGAAAGTTTTCATTATCAAAGAATAAATACGTTTCAAACAACAAATGTTTCGGTGTTTACAAAAAATATCGACAATGAAACTTCTGCTTTATATGTGGTACATCCAAAAACAGGAAAACCTTATGAAAAAGTAGTGGTTCGATTCAAAAACAAAAGTTTTGTAACCGATGAATTGGGGAAAGTAATTGTTCCCAACAAAACAGAATATAACACAGACAATACCGTTGCGGTATATTTGAAAAACGAAACCTACAAAACCAATCTGTATGTAGATAGTTACGGGCAATATATAAGCAAAGACGATGCGAAACGAGAAGCAAAAATTGATTTATTTACCGACCGAAGCATCTATCGTCCGGGACAAGAAGTTCATTTTAAAGGGATTTTGTATCTGAAAGAAAAGGAAGGTAATAGTGTATTGGAAAATAAATCGTTTCAGGTAATTTTGGAAGATGACAATGGCGATGAAGTCAACAAAATTATTGTTACCACCAATAAATTAGGTGCTTTTAGCGGAACTTTTTTGTTGCCAAAATCTATTGCAACTGGTGAATTTTCTATAGCGCTTGAAGAATTAGACGAATACACAGATAAAAATGATAAGCAATTTTGGGAAGGTCTTTCATTTCCTGATGAAAGATTTGATTATCAAGTAGAAGAATACAAACGCCCCACTTTTGATGTAACGTTAGAAGAAATCAAACAAAATGTTTTTTATGATGAAAAAGTTACCATAAAAGGGAAAGCGAACAGTTTGGCAGGCGGTGCAATTGCCAATGCAAAGGTGAAGTTGAGAATTAACAGTTCGTATTACGATAACGAAACCTATCAATCAAAAAAAATAATTGATATTCAAGAAGAATTATTAACTAATGAGCAAGGTGCTTTTGAATATACGTTTACTATTCCATCGGATTCAATTGGAAACATATTGAAAGAGAAAATAATAACAAATTACGTTAATTATTTTATTGAAGTAACCGACACGGCGGGAGAAGTTCGTGAATACGATCGCCGTTTCACAGTTGCAAATACCAACCATAGATTAAGCATTTATAAATATAATACAGCAAAAACAGATGAACCTTTGAATGTTTCAATTAAATCGTTTACACACAATAACGAATTTTCGCCGGTAACCGGAACAGTGAAAATTTATCAAACCTTACCTAATTCAACATTTTATGGCAATCGTCCGTGGAGTTTGCCTGAATTAACGTCGATAGATGAAACGACATTCAGAAAATTATTTCCGTATGAAACGTATACTGAAAAAGATAATGAACCTTTAGAACGAAAATTGGTTTACGAAGGCACTTATACCACTCAAAAAGATAAAGATTTTGAATTAGATATTAAAAATTGGAAAACAGGAGCTTATCAATTAGCGTTTGAAATTTTAGACGAAAAATCAGGTTTGTCTGTTAAATCTTCTACGAATTTTGATATTAAAAATGCAGAAGAAAAATTAGCGACAAACAAAAACGTTGCGGTTACAAATCATTCCAAATCAAACAAAAACCAACTGATTTTAGAAACCAACAGTTTGTATGATAATGTTTGGTTGTATGTAGAATATTTTGACCGTGACGCCACGGTTCAATCGAAACAGTTTTTGGTTAAAAAAGGTTCGCAATTAATTAAAATTCCGTTAGCAAACAGCACCGAAAATGAAACCATTTCGTACAATTGGTTTTTTATGAAAGAGCAACAATTGTATTCAGATAAAGGAAGTTATACCATTGAGCAAGAGAAAAAAGAAGACGAAAAATGGTTGGTAGAATGGCAATCGTGGAACGATAAATTAAATCCTGCACAACAATACCAATGGAAATTGTTGCTAAAAAATGCCAAAACCAACAAAGCGTTTCAAGGCGAGTTTTTAGCCTCTATGTACGATGCTTCTTTAGATTTACTAATTGATGAATGGGATAGAGATGAAAAATCTTGGATCACAAATTCTCAAAAACTGAATGATTATACTTACGTAAGCTTTTCATCACCAGAAAAGAAAGATATGATACAGCATAATTATTTATACGGTTCAGATTTTGGTGCGTCTAATATCCATTTTTATTGGAATACGTGGAATTATTTTGGGTATAATTTTAGCAACAGAACAAATTACACCGATTATTACAGTCAACTTCCCGTAGATATCCTAAATAATACAGCTGATTTTTATCAAATTGAAGTGCGTGATGAAAAAACCGGAGCATTTATCTCCAATGCGATGATTTTTAATTTCAAAAACGCTAATCAAACAACAACCAACGAAGACGGTTTTGCAAAAGTTTTGGGAGAGAAATCACAGTTGATTGGTGTTACTGCTTTAGGATATAAAGAACAACGTTTGGAATTGAAAAAAGGACTAACAGTAGTTCATTTGCAACCGATTGATGAAATTGTTTCAAAAATTTCTTATAACAGATTAAATAAACAGATGAAAACATTTAATAGAATTTATAAGTATTATATAGAAAGAGTTGAAAGTTTTACTGATACTTTAGATGAAGAAAAAGTTTTCATCGAAAAAGTATTACGAAATGATAAAGCATTAGAATATGATATTATAGATTCAAAACATATTATCAGAGATGGTATTGTAAAAGAAATAACAGGAATTGTGAGAACGGAATTTGGAGATCCAATACCGGGAGCAGCTGTAAATGTTTTGGGAACAGATAAATTCACAGAAACTGATATAGAAGGAGTTTATAAAATTAAAGCTTCAGTTGGAGATCAGGTTAAAGTTGTTTATGAAGGTTTTAAAACAGAAATATTATATGTACAACCTACACAAATATTAAATTTTGTTTTAATTGAAGATGACTCTTTCTCTTTTGATGAAATTGTTGTTGATACTTACAGAACGGTTAGTAAACCTAAAAGCAATGTTGTAGCAAGCACTGTTTCTTCAAAAACAATGGAGGGTGGTGCTGCAGACAAAAGCAGTAAGGGACCGGGGAGCGGAGAACGTTTTATGGAAGAAAATTCAGTAGCATATACAACAACAACTTCAACAACAACCTACGGAATACAAAATGTTGAAGATACACATAATAACATTCCGTTACGCAAAAACCTAAACGAAACAGCCTTTTTCTATCCGCATTTGCAAACCAATGATAAGGGAGAAATTGTGATTGATTTTACAGCACCTGAGGCGTTGACGCAATGGAAATTCAGAGGTTTGGCACACAATAAATCCACAGATTATATCTATATAGAAACGTTGAGCAGAACCCAAAAAGACGTAATGATTCAGCCGAATATGCCTCGTTTTGTCCGCGAAACCGATGAGGTGGTGTTAAAAGCCCGTGTGAGCAATACCACGGCTCAGCCACTAAATGCCACGGCTATGTTGCGTTTGTTCAATACCATTACGGGCGAAGAACTGTCGGACGAAATCATCAAAACCGAAAAATTAGTTCCGGTTACCATTGAAGGATTAAGTGCGAATGCGGTTAGTTGGACGGTACAGATTCCCAAAAACATTGAAGGTTTACAGTATCGTATTTCGGTGCAGTCGGGCAATTTTACGGATGGAGAAGAAAGTGTAATTCCGGTTTTAAGCAATCGTCAGTTGGTTACGGAAACGGTACCGATTTGGCAATTAGCAAATGAAAACAAAACCTATCAATTAACAAATTTGTCGGAAAATACCTCTGCGACTTTGGAAAATCATCAGTTGCGTATTGATGTTTCCAACAATGCCACTTGGTTGATGATGCAATCGTTACCATATTTGTTGGATTATCCGCATCAATGTTCGGAACAGTTGTTTGCTAAATATTTTGCGAATGTCATTGCATCAAATGTTTTGGAAAACAATCCGTCGATTCAACAATTAGTCAAAGAATGGAAAGAAAACCCGAAATCTAAATTGGAAGAAAACGAAGAGCTGAAAGAAATTTTGTTGCAGGAAACACCTTGGATGAAAGATTTAGTTTCGGACGAAGAACAAAAAGCACAATTTGCTCATTATTTCGATGTAAATCGATTAGACGACGAAGCCAAGAAAATTGAAGATATTTTAACGGAACGACAATTGCCGTCGGGAGCTTTGCCTTGGTTTTCGGGTGGAAATGAAAATCCGTACATTACCACACATATTTTGGTAACGATTGCACAGTTGAAAAATTTAGGTATTCAGAATCCGTTTTTAAACAATACCGAAGGATTCATCAACAAAGCCTATCGTTATTTGGATGTTCAGTTTGAAAAGAAATTTAAAAACAAACAAGAAGCTTCATTTTCAGAAGTCATTGATTATGCTTTTGTAAAGAGTTATTACACAGATTCGTTTGCGGTTTCCAAAGAAAATCAGGCGAGAATTGACCAAAGGTTAGAAGCGTTGAAAAAAGATTGGGTTAAATTGCCTTTGTATGATAAAGCCCGATTAATTTTGGTTTTACAGCGAAAAGGTGATACCAATTGGGCAAAACAAATCATCCATCAATTAGAAGAAAGTGCTGTGATTGATGAAACCTACGGAATGTATTGGAAAGAAAACTCAAGTAAAAATTATTACTATTACAATGCTGCGGAAGTTCAGGCATTAATTATCGAAGCTTACAAAGAAACGGAAATGCCACAGGACAAAGTCCAACGTTTAAATGCCTGGTTGTTGAGTCAAAAACTGCAAACCGATTGGGGAACTACCAAAGCAACTACTCAGTCATTGTACGCATTTTTATTGAGTCAACAAGATACAAAACCGGAGAAAGGAAGTATCCAGATTCAGGTAGGAAATGAGAAAATAAATACCGGTAAAGCTACTGAAACCGAACAACAAATTGGAAACTATTCGTATCGTTGGACAGGTGAAGAAGTAAAACCATCGATGGGAAAAATTGAAGTAAAAAATACGACCTCACAACCTGTTTTTGGGGGTGTTTATTGGCAATATTTTGAAGATATGAGTACAATCAAAAACTCTCAGGATGGTTTGTTAAACATTTCCCGAAATTATTATACCGAAAACAAAGAAGGTAAATGGGATTTGGTAACTGCAGAAACCAAACTGATTTTAGGACAAAAAGTAAAAGTAAGAATAGAAATAGAAGCTATTCGCAATATGAGTTTTGTGCATATTAAAGACGTACGTCCTGCTACATTTGAACCGGTTGATGTATTGTCGGGTTATCATTATAAAAATGGTTTAGGATATTATCAATCTACCCGCGATGCTGCCACACATTTCTTTGTTGATATGTTAACCAAAGGGAAATACGTTTTGGAATATGAAGTACGTTTAAACAACATCGGAACCTTTACAAGCGGTATTTCTACCATCCAAAGTATGTATGCACCGGAACATTCGCAACACAGCAACGGAACGATTGTTAAAGTTAAGGAGTAATTCAATAAAAAGGCTGTCCCCAAAAAAGGACAGCCTTTAAAATTTGATTGAACACGTTTTTATTCCAAAGGATTTACATCATCTGCAATAGGGAATTCTTGTCCGGTATTGCCAATAACTTTGTTTAACTCAAATTTTGCAGTATCGCTCATGGAAGAACCACCGGCAAGTTTGGCCTTGTCTAACAGGTCAAGAGCCAGTTTTTCTTCTTCGCGTTGCTCCGCAACAAGCCATTGCATAAAGTTCCACGTTGCCCAATCTTCTTCATCCATACTCATTTTTACTATTTTGTAAATTGCCGTGGTGTTTTCTATTTCCTGATTTAAAACACTTTCAAAGCATTCAATTACAGAATTTGGTTTTGGTCCGGGCTTGTTAATAGCATCAATACTCACGGTTCCGCCACGTTCCTGGATATATTCAATAATTTTGGCCATGTGAATGCGTTCTTCCTGAGAATGCTTCATCATAAAGTTCTTAACTCCGTCTAATTGATTTTCATCGGCCCAACAAGCAAGCATTAGGTACATTTGAGCTGAGTAAGCTTCTAAAGTAACCTGAGCATTCAAAGCTTTTTCTAATTTTTTTGATATTCTAACTGTGTTCATAGCAATAAATATTAAGTTTATTATTTTAAAGTTACACATCTTAAAATGAAATGTTGATAAAATGTTGATAAAAGCTTTCTAATGAGGTTAATATAAAATCATTTTAAATTAAAAAGGCTATTGGTTTTGTCCTGTACGCAGAAAAATTAAGTTCTAAATAAGAGAAAATAGAGAATTATATGATTAAAAATAGCAGCTAATAGGCAATAAACAAAAAATCCCGAATCAAAAGATTCAGGATTTTGTACTCAAGGCGGGACTTGAACCCGCACGAACATTACTGTTCACTGGATTTTAAGTCCAGCGTGTCTACCAATTCCACCACTCGAGCGATTATTGTATAGAGCGAAAAACGGGGTTCGAACCCGCGACCTCAACCTTGGCAAGGTTGCGCTCTACCAACTGAGCTATTTTCGCAAAGTTAAAAAAAACGTTAGTACTCAAGGCGGGACTTGAACCCGCACGAACATTACTGTTCACTGGATTTTAAGTCCAGCGTGTCTACCAATTCCACCACTCGAGCAAATTGTAATAACGTTGAGCGAAAAACGGGGTTCGAACCCGCGACCTCAACCTTGGCAAGGTTGCGCTCTACCAACTGAGCTATTTTCGCGTTTTTATTTTAAAGAACATAAATGCAAATTTAATAAGAATTTTATTATTTGCAAAAAGTACTCAAGGCGGGACTTGAACCCGCACGAACATTACTGTTCACTGGATTTTAAGTCCAGCGTGTCTACCAATTCCACCACTCGAGCAAAGAACTATCAATGTCACGGCTTGTAAGCCTTATTGCGTGTGCAAATATAAAATGATTATTTTATTTTACAAGGGTTTTACGAAACTAATTTTTAATTATTTTTTAAACTTTTGATATTGTTTACAATAGCTGTTAAGCATTTATTATGTTAAGCTTTTTGTTTAGTCTAAAAAAGAAAAGCATCGCTTGTACGATGCCTTTTTCTTAACGAATTGGTCTGTTTAAAACCAAATCTATATATAAATTTACCTTGTTCTTTAATTGTTTTCTGTGAACTACAAAATCAAGGAAACCATGCTCTAATAAAAATTCTGATGTTTGGAAACCTTCCGGCAAATCTTTACCTGTGGTGTCTTTAACGATACGCGGTCCGGCAAAGCCAATTAAAGCTCCCGGCTCTGCAATATTAATATCTCCTAACATAGCATAAGATGCTGTTGTTCCTCCTGTGGTTGGATCTGTACATAAAGAGATATACGGAATTTTAGCATCTGCCAGCTGTGCCAGTTTTGCCGATGTTTTTGCCATTTGCATTAATGAATAAGCAGCTTCCATCATACGGGCACCTCCTGATTTTGAAATCATCATAAACGGAATATTGTGCTTGATGGAATGGTCAATTCCACGGGCAATTTTTTCACCTACTACCGATCCCATTGATCCACCGATAAAAGCAAAATCCATACAGGCAACAACTAAATCGGCGCCTTTTGATTTACCAACGGCAACGCGTACGGCATCTTTTAATTTGGTTTTATCTTTTGCTTCTTTTAAACGATCGCTGTATTTTTTGGTATCAACAAACTTTAAAGGATCTTTTGATGTAATAGAACCAAATAATTCTTTGAATTTGTTGTCGTCAAATAAGATTTCGAAATATTCTTTACTACCAATTCGTACGTGGTAATCGTCTTCAGGAGAAATCCATAAATTTTTTGCTAATTCTTCAGATTCAACGATTTTTCCTGTTGGCGATTTATACCATAAACCTTTCGGTATGTCTTTCTTATCTTCGGTAGGTGTTGTAATACCTTTTTCTTTTCTTTTAAACCAAGCCATGTTATTATTTTGTTTAGGGTTTCAGGATTTGTTCTAAACGATTTAAAACAAATAGAACTTGAAACAAATTATTATAATGTATTTATGTTGTTAAGATCGGCAAAAGCTTGCTCTAAACGCTTGTTAAATGTTAATTCGGCCTCACGCATCCATTTACGCGGATCATAATATTTTTTATTTGGTACATCTGCACCTTCCGGATTTCCGATTTGTGTCATTAAATACTCTTTTTTAGACAGTATATAATCGCGGGCGCCTTCGGTAAAGGCAAATTGTAAATCGGTATCGATGTTCATTTTGATGACTCCGTAAGAGATTGCTTCGCGGATTTCTTCTAATGTAGATCCGGAACCACCGTGGAATACAAAATCAACAGGATTGTTTTTTGTATTGAATTTTTGCTGAACGTATTTTTGAGAATTATCTAAAATTTTAGGCGTTAATTTTACATTACCGGGTTTATACACTCCGTGAACGTTTCCAAAAGCAGCTGCAATTGTAAAACGAGGAGAAACTTTCATTAATTCTTCATACGCATAAGCAACTTCTTCGGGTTGTGTGTATAATTTAGAAGAATCAACGCCGGTGTTATCAACGCCGTCTTCTTCGCCACCTGTAATTCCTAATTCTATTTCTAAAGTCATTCCCATTTTGCTCATACGCTCAAGGTATTTTTTAGAGATTTCGATATTTTCTTCGATTGGTTCTTCTGACAAATCAATCATGTGCGATGAAAATAAAGGTTTACCGGTTTCTGCATAAAATTTCTCGCTGGCATCCAATAAACCGTCAATCCAAGGTAATAATTTTTTTGCGCAATGGTCGGTATGTAAAATTACGGTAGCACCGTATAATTCTGCCAGCTCGTGAATTTGCTTTGCACCTGCAATAGAACCTGCAATAGCCGCACGTTCATTTTCGTTGCTTAAACCTTTACCCGCCATAAATAATCCGCCACCGTTAGAGAATTGAATGATAACAGGCGAATTTAATTTTGCAGCTGTTTCCAAGACACCGTTAATGGTGCTTGACGAAGTTACGTTTACTGCCGGTAAGGCAAATCCTTTTTCTTTTGCGTAATTGAATATTTCTTGAACCTGATCGCCGGTTGCAACACCCGGCTTAATATTATGTGCCATATTTTTTATGTTGTGCGTTTTAATTTGAAAAATGTTGAATATACAAAAGTAGTAATTTTATTAAAACGGATAATTAATTCCGACATTTAAAACGGTTTTACTCAAATTCCATTCTTTAAACCATTGTTTATTTGATTCATTGGCAGGGTTATACGTTTTAAAACCGGCATCTAACCGAATGACAAAAAAATTGAAATCGTACCGAACGCCCAAACCTGTTCCCAAAGCAATATCCTGAAGAGATTTAATGCCGTTAAACGTCATTTTTTCATCGGTCTCATTATCTAAAGTATTCCAGATGTTTCCTGCATCGGCAAAAATAGCCATGTTCCAGGGACCGGTAACATTGAAACGATATTCTGCATTAAATGCCAATTTCATGTTGGCCTCGTTAAAATCGTTGATACCACCACTGCGTCCGGGCCCCAGGCGGTAAGATTGCCACGCACGGTTATCGTTTGATCCGCCTGCAAAATAACTTCGTGAAAACGGAATATTGTCGCTGTTTCCGTACGGAATGGCAATGCCGCCAAAGGCACGTAATGCCAACACGTTTTTATTTCCTAAGTCGAAATATTTTACAAAATCTACTTCGCCTTTAATGTACTGTGAATAGGCAACATCTAAAACGGTTCGTTTACCATTATCGCTTAACTTGCTGTTAGATTTTGCCAAAGCATTTAAAACATTTCCTGCCGATTCTATTTTGGTACGGAATGTAAAAAAATCCTGATCTTTGATATTAAAACGGTTAGAATACGTATAAACAATGTTACTTGCTAAAATAAGGTTGTTTTCTGTTAACCGCTGTTTACGTTCAGAAATACTGCGAACGGATTGATATTTTGGGTCGTTTTGTGCAATGTCCGTATTTCCGTTTAATACATCTGAAATAAACGCATCGGCACCACCTTCGGCAATGGTCAGATTTCCGTTTTCATCAAAATAATCCGGATTGGTATTGGTTTGATCAGCAAGGTTGTTCAGGTTATTATAAGACGAGCGATATACATTAAAGTAATTTCCCGGATTCATGTTACGAACAAACTGTAAATTAAAAACATCTAAGCTTAAAGTGTTTCGCCTTTTATAAGACCATGAATAGCTGTAAATTCCCGTAAGGTTTTGTTTGTCTAAACCAATGTTTTGCTGATTGAAAAAACCTACGCTTAATGTAGTATTTGGAAACGATGTACGATCTACCAGCCTGTCAATGATATTTGGAAAGAACAAAAAGCGTGGAAAGGTCAGTTTCACATCGGCTCCATATTCTAAAATATCAAAAAAGGTGTTTTTATTGTTTCTGTATTTTGCTGATGAGGAACCAATATTTCCACGGATGCTTACGTTTAAAACTTCGGCTCCTCTGAATACATTGTTAAACAGATACCCTAAACTACCTTCGATACCAAAATCCTGAATGTTTGAATGCGTGGCATCTATAGAAGGCGTAAACATAGCTCGTGGTTTGGGGTTTAAAGTAATGTTTGCTATGAGGGCTTTGCCTAAACTATCTCGTGTATCGGGTACATACTCAATAGATGGATATCTGAACACCTTTAAATTGCTTAACGAACGTGAAGTGATAGAACGACGCATATCAGAGAAATATCCGTCTTTATCGATAAAAATAGCGTTGCTTAGCACTTTAGGTTTGTAATTTAATTTGCCTTTGCTGTAAATATTAATGTTTTTATATTGAACAGAATCGGTAATCACGGAAGCATCTGAAGAGGTGTTGCTGTTAAAAACATTAACCTGACTGACTTTGTACAGTTTAAAAGGTTCTGTTCGTAAAGTATCGCCTTCTTTAATGTTTTTGTTTTCGATATTTAACAAAATATCAGTCGTGTGATTGTTTTTTAAGGTATCTAATTCGTAATTAATATACGTTTTTTGAAAATCGTAAGCACCATTGTTTCTAAAGAACGACGTAATTCGGTCGCGTTCCTCGTCTAATTTGGCAGCGTTGTATTGTTCTCCTTTTTTAATAATGCTTGTCCGTCTGTTGGTTTTATATAAAGAATCTAATTCGGGCGAACGAACAACTACCGAAATACTGTCATACGCATAAGGATTTCCTGTAGTGATTTTGTATAAGGATTTTACCTTTTTAGGTTGCAGGCTATCTAATTCAAACAAGACTTTGGTATTGAAATATCCTTGGTTAAAATAATGATTCCTTAATTTGGTTACCGATTTACTGGTACGTTCTTTATCGTAAATCACAGGAGCTTCGCCTAAATTTTTAAGCGTTCTGCCCAAACCTGAAACAAAAAAAGATGTCCCCAAGCGATCTACTTGTTTTGCTGATAGAAGATTGGTTAAAAACCGTTCGTTTTTTGGATGTTTATCTAACCATGCCTGATAGCTTGAATCGGGGTTTACCTTTGCCATATTATACAAGTGCAAGCGCAGGCGGTAGCCCAGAACATTGCTGTTGGGCTGTTGATACAATTGTGTCGTTATGGTTTCGCTGTTTTCTGTTTTGCCATTAACCAGAATTTTATTTTCCATTAACAAACGCTCGTCAACAGGAACCCTCTTTGTTAAAGAACATGCTAAAAAAATGCTGGAAATTACAGTAATAAATACTACTTTTGATAAATTATTTTTCAAAGTCATAACAGTTTCAACCGGTAAAATTACAATTTTTTACGAATGCTTACTAAAAACCAAATCAAATATATAACGCAGTTAAAGCAAAAAAAATATCGCGATTTAAATAAAATTTTTATTGCCGAAGGATTTAAAGTGATTAAAGAGCTGTTAAATTCTAATTTTAAGCTTGAGCAGATTTACACTACCCAACAATTGAAATTTGATGTTTCGAGTGCATTTATAACTGAAATTTCAGATGTTGAATTAAAAAAAATCTCCCTTTTAACCACTCCGAATGAATGTTTGGCATTGTTTAAAATGAAAGACGTTAATCCGCCGTCAAAAATTGGTTTAAAAGTTGCTTTAGACGATGTGCGTGACCCGGGAAATTTGGGAACCATCATCAGATTATGCGATTGGTTCGGCATTACTGATTTAATCTGCAGCGAAGAAACGGTTGATGTTTATAATCCAAAAGTGGTGCAGGCTACCATGGGATCGTTAACACGTGTAAATGTTTTTTATACCGATTTACCGAAATATTTAAGAAAATACGAATTACCGATTTTAGGAACTTTTATGGATGGTGAAAATATTTACAAACAGCAATTGCCTAACGAGGGAATTATTGTGATGGGCAACGAAGCAAACGGAATATCAAAGGAAATAGAACATTTGGTCACACAAAAAATAGCCATTCCGCGTTTTGGTGCATTACAACAAACCGAAAGCTTGAATGTTGCCACCGCCACCGCCATTATTTTGAGTGAGTTTAAGAGAAATGAATAAAATTGTATAGTTAGATGAAAATAGATAAATTATGAAGAAGTATATAACGATTATGATGGTTCTTTTTTCTTTGTGGTGCAATGCTCAGATAGAAGGCACGCATGAAGAAAAAGTGGAATGTATTATTCCTCCTGTGCTCAAAGAAGACGGTGAATATAAAAATCTTTTTGATTATGCGATAAAAGAGAAGGATTATACAATGTTGATAATATTAATTGAAAATGACCCACAAGGCGTAATTGATGAAATTGAAAAGGATAGTAGTTTTTCATACAGTATTTTTAAAGAAATCCCTTTAAGTGTTAAAGTCGATAAAGCTTTAGAAGCAATTGAAAACAATCCTTTAAAAGGTAGTATTTATAAAGATTTAAAAAAAGTTTTTAAAAAACATATCAAGAAACAAAAGATAAATTATGCAAGCTGATTCCTTGTATCGGGGCAAAGATAAGTTTTTTTAGTATCTATTAGGATATGGTTTCATTGTAAACAATTAGAATTTCCCATTTATTATTAACCTTTTTTATGAACATTTGTTTTCCTAAACCACATAAAAAGCCACAATAGTAATAATAAGATATGTGAGCTATGTTTTTCTCCTTGTTAAATATTGGAAAACTAATTGAAAGATGAGGAATATACTTATTGACTGAATTATTTAAACTATCTAATTCTTCATCGGTATTGATAGAAGTCAAATCATAATCGATAAGTTGATAACTTTTGATTTCTTCTTGTTTATAAAAACTATATCTTGATTTTTTTATTTGATTTTCAATCGAAACGGTATCAATCGCTCCAAAATATTTTTCTGCATGAAAGAAAAAATCTTCGCCGTCCATTCCTAAATCAAAGAGAAATAAGTTAGCTGTATTCAACATATATTTTGCTGAATCTTTTTTTATTTCAGGCATATCCAAAACAGCATTTATTACCTCATAAACTAAAGGATCAGTAATATATTCTTTTTCAATTTTTTGTATTGGCTTGTTTTCTTCTTTTTTATTACAAGAAAAAAAGGTTATAAATAGCACTGAATAAAGAATATATTTCATTTTCAAATCTCCAAATTATCTAATTTTCAAATTTACTAATTATCATTTTACCAATTCGTTATACAACCTTTCAAATGTTGCATTCAAATCATTTGAAAAACCGGGGTGTGGTCTTGATGATTGAATACTTGAACTTTTTACGGCGGTAATCCAGCGGAATTTTTCATCGGGTTCTAATTGGGCAATCGGTCCGCCGTCTTTAGCTCCGGAGCAGATTTTTGCAAACGATTCCAAATTTTCTTTCAGCTGTTCAATGTCAAATTCTTGACAGAAACTTCTGATTTTTTCTTCGGGAATCTGGTATTCAAACCGGATAAAACGTTTGCGTTTGCTGAACAAAATCAAACCAACATTGATAAATTCTTCGCGTTCAACCTTTGGAACAACACGAATTACTGCGTATTCATATACTACTTTATCTTGCATCCTGAGCCGTTTTTAGAAAAATATCGGCATGTGCCAATCGGTTTGACAAAAATTTAAAATAGACCTCTCGGATTTCATCATTCGAAGGACCTTCTTCCCAGTTTAAAAACTCGTCAGGAATTTTATTTACGATTTCACGCAACACATCATCGTTTAATTTTGAGGTAAATTCATTGTGTGCTTCCTGCAATTTGGTTGCTTTGTGAATTAGTGCATGATCTTTAATCAACGGAAAAGGCGTTACAGAAGTTTTCTCCCAATTGCTCCAGTTATGATGAAAATAGAACGATGCTCCGTGATCTATCAACCACAAGTCTTTGTGCCAAATCAAGAGGTTGGTGTTGCGAAAGGTACGGTCAACATTGGTAATAAAACTGTCCAACCATACAATTTTAGATGCCAAAAGTTCTTCGCAATCGTTGATAGCAACATCGTAAGTAATTGCACCGGACAAGTAGTGTAAACCAAGATTCAGCCCTTTGCTAAATTTCAACAAATCCTGAATTTCCTCGTCGCCTTCGGTTTGCCCAAAAGCTTCATCTAGTTCAATAAAAACCAGTTCGGGTACGGGTAAACCTAAATATTTAGCGATTAATCCGCCTAAAAGTTCAGAAATTAATGCTTTTACTCCATGACCAGCGCCACGGAATTTAATCACATATTTAAAATCGTCATCTGCTTCTGCCAAGGCAGGTAAAGAACCACCTTCTCTCAAAGGCGTGATATATCGGGTAACGGTTACTGTTCGTAAATTTGGGATCATTGTTTTATTTTAGTAAAGATATCGTGAAATATCGTTTATATATTTTTTATTGAATTCGGAGTTTGTATGCTTTTTTATTATTTTTAGAACTTCGAAAATCTTTCTTTTATCTAAGCTTTGTTCGAACTTTAAAAATTTTCCGGTTGCATAGATTTTATCATTGTTTGAAATGCTTATTCTAAACATTGTTCCTTCATCATAAAATTCAGAGTAATTGAGTTGTCGCACTGAATTTAAAAAATTCATATTTATTATCTTTTTCAATTCATTAAATTCTTCTTCATTTAAATGTAAAAGATTAAATTCTACATTAGGTTCGAGTTTATCAGAGATAAAACCACAATCTTCTGGAATAATTTGTAATTGAGATAAATCGCTAAATGTAACTATTCTACTTTTAAAATCAATTGTTATTGACGAAGGTATATGATATTGCATAGGATAAACATCAATCTTCACATAATCCAATTCAGGTTTGTCTTCTTTAGGTTGACAACCCAACACACAAACAATAATAAGCAAATAAAAATATCTCATAATTCGTTTTTTAATAGAAAGTAAAACTACGATTTTATTTCTTCTTTAAAACAAAATCCTGTTTCAACCACTTTTTGGTTTTTGCAGAGGGTTGGTAGTTGATGTGAAATTTGACTATGCTTTTCGCTGTTACTAATTCTTTATCGGTACACGCTTTGGCTTTAGCACCCATTGAAAATTTGCCTAAAAAATCAAGTTTTACGCTGTTACCGTTTGCCAAATGTTCCATTATTTTGTTTTGCAGTGCCACTGCTACCGCATAAATATCCGGGGCGGTAAGGGTGCTTTCTTTCTCGATTTCTTTGCAAATATGATCTAAATCAACAAGGTTGTTCTGTACCAATTTTAAAAAATATTGCGACTCTTTGTTGGGATGCAAGCTATTTTTGCGGTGCGATATAACGTAAGGTAATGCCATAACAAATGTGATTTGTATATTTTTATCTATATAAAATTAAAAAATAATCTATATAATTTGTAAATTTTATATAGATTATTTTATTAAATACACGTGTGCTTTTACTTGTTACAATCGGTTTTGTTCTTCTGTACCTTCTACTTTTTGGATTGATTTTACCTGTTGATTACCAAAATGATAACGAAGTGTAATAATAAATTTTTGAGTATCGGTTGAATCCATGAAATAATTGTTCTGGTTTAAGAAAATATTTTCAATATGATGATCGTATTAAGATACAATCCGTTCGTGGTGTTGGTTTTCAAGTAATTTTTCCAATAGTATAAACCTGAATTCGATTAATAACAGAACGTAAAAATGAGTAGCAACGTGGCTTTAGCCGGTTTTTTCATAGAGTTGTATGTTCCCAGGCTTTAGCCAAACTGTGTGGCTAAAGCCCTACTAATCTGCTTCTTTTTTAGCATCGGGTTAAAACCCGACGCTATTTATGGAGCTTGTGTATCAAAATCAAGCAAATAATAATCGAACTCACGTTATAACATAAAAAAACGACTTCCTTTCGAAAGTCGTTCTTAAATATATTATCCTTTAATCGTTTCCACGTCTTTATTAATCTTGTTAATCAATCCCATCAATACTTTTCCAGGACCAACTTCTGTGAATGAAGTAGCACCATCGGCAATCATTTGTTGTACCGATTGTGTCCAACGAACAGGAGCGGTTAATTGCGTGATAAGGTTTTTCTTAATCTCTGCCGGATCAGACACGGCTGAAGCCGTTACGTTTTGGTACACCGGACAAATAGGAGTGTGGAAGGTAGTTGTTTCGATTGCTGCAGCTAATTCTTCGCGTGCAGGTTCCATCATTGGCGAATGAAAAGCTCCACCCACAGGTAAGATCAACGCACGTTTTGCACCGGCTTCTTTCATTTTTTCGCAAGCTAATTCCACAGCTTTTGTTTCACCTGAAATAACCAATTGTCCAGGGCAATTGTAATTTGCTGCAACCACAACACCGTCAATCGACGCACAAATATCTTCAACCACTTTATCGTCTAAATTTAAAACGGCAGCCATTGTAGAAGGGGTAATTTCGCAGGCTTTTTGCATTGCCATAGCTCGTTTAGATACTAATTGCAACGCGTCTTCAAAAGATAATGTTCCGTTGGCAACCAACGCTGAAAATTCGCCTAACGAATGTCCGGCAACCATTTCAGGTTTAAAATCGGGTAGGGTTTTCGCTAAAATAACCGAGTGTAAAAATACTGCAGGTTGTGTAACTTTGGTTTGTTTTAGCTCCTCATCTGTTCCGTTAAACATGATTTCAGTAATGTTGAAACCTAAAATGTTATTGGCTTTATCAAATAGTTCTTTGGCAACTTCTGATGTTTCATATAGGTCTTTACCCATTCCTGAAAATTGAGCTCCCTGACCTGGAAATACGTATGCTTTCATATAATTGATGTTAGTTTATTTATGCAAAAATAAGGAATATTGAGAGATAAAAACGGGTAAAATATAACGTGAGTATTTTCAAATGAAACTATTCCTCATCAAAATCTTCCTCATCTGAAAACCAGTAGCTGTCTAACATGGTTTTATCAACAAAGATTTCTAAACGTTCGGTTTCTTGTTCAGATACGTATAAACGTTGTGTTTTGCCAATACTTTCAGACAAGCGGTACAAACGGGTATCGTGTCGCAAACGAAGCAATTCATCGGTATCGTTAATAACCAACATTTTTAGCTGGTTTACATCAAAACCGGCATTTCCAAACATAAAATTCAAGCGTTCGGGGGTACCAATTAAAACATCGATTCCTATAGAAATCTGGTTTTTATCTTCATCTAAATCGGTTTTATCGTGCGTCATAAAAATACGCAAACCGGTGTATTTTGCTAGTTTTTTAAACACTGTTTCCATTTGTAATGCCTGTGGTTTGTCCTGAACAATTACCAATGCACGTGGCGACAGCATAAAAGCTTTTTCCAACCGCTGAATGACCGATATAGCGATGGTTTCTTCTCTTTCTTCCTGATTTTCTATGATTAAAACCACATCGTTGCCCGATTTTATGGTTCCAAAAGCTTCTTTAATAACATTTGGAGCTTCGGTTAAACCGTTTTCAATTAAGGCTTGCTGTAATTTTGGATGTATCTTTTTTAAATTCATTTTGTTTATTTTGATGCAAATAATTCTACATCGGACTTAGATATTTCTTTTCCGCCTAAAATAATCAATCGTTCTACCACATTTCGCAATTCACGGATATTTCCCGTCCAATCGTATGCTTTTAAAAGATTTATGGCATCGGTAGAAAATGTTTTTTGTGCACTGCCGTTTTCGTCTGCAATTTTCTTTGTAAAATGTTCTATCAATAACGGAATGTCGTCTCTGCGATCATTCAATGCCGGAACTTTTATAAGAATCACCGCCAAACGATGGTACAAATCTTCACGGAATCTGCCTTCTTCAATTTCTTTACGCAGATCTTTATTGGTTGCTGCAATCACACGAACATCAACCTTAATGTCTTTATCGGCACCCACTCTGGTAATCATGTTTTCCTGCAACGCACGTAATACTTTTGCTTGTGCAGCCAGACTCATATCGCCGATTTCATCTAAAAAGATCGTTCCTTTGTCTGCAGCTTCAAATTTCCCGGCTCGGTCTTTAACGGCTGATGTAAACGCACCTTTTACGTGACCAAACAATTCGCTTTCGATTAATTCTGATGGAATTGCCGCACAGTTTACTTCTATCAACGGATATTGCGAACGATTACTTTTTTCATGCAGGTTATGTGCCACCAGTTCTTTTCCTGTTCCGTTTGGTCCGGTAATCAACACGCGCGCATCGGTTTCGGCAACCTTATCAACCATGTCTTTGATTTGCTGAATAGGTTCGCTTTCACCAATCATTTGATAGCTTTTACTTACTTTCTTTTTTAAACGTTTGTTTTCAACAATCAACAATTTATTGTCTAATGCATTGCGAACGGTTGTCAGCAATCGGTTTAAATCGGGCGGTTTTGAAATGTAATCAAAAGCACCTAAACGCATGGTATTAACGGCTGTTTCTAAATCGCCATGACCCGAAATCATGATAAAAGGTGTTTCGGGTTTTATTTTTTTAGCTTCCTGCAATACTTCTTCGCCGTCTTTTTTGGGCATTTTTATATCGCAAATAACTAAATCAAAATCATCGTTTTTTATTTTTTCTAAACCTTCTTCTCCGTCGGCAGCTTCAGAAACCACATACTGATCGTTTTCTTCTGCCAATATTTTAGATAACACTCTGCGGATGGAGGCTTCGTCTTCTATAATTAATATTTTAGCCATACTTAATATTTTAGCCATTTTACAAGTTCTTTCCAGGTTGGTTTTTTGCCGTACATTAAAATACCTACGCGGTAAATTTTTGAAGCTACCCAAACAATAGCTATAAAGGTAGCAAATAAAAGTGCAATTGAAAGTGCAATTTGGTAAAACGGCACACCAAACGGAATACGCATTAACATTACAATTGGCGAGGTAAACGGAATCATGGAAAAAATGGTTGCTACGGTTCCGTGCGGTTCATTCATTACGGTGAAAAAACCAATATAAACACCCAACATCAACGGCATAATTACGGGAAACATAAACTGTTGGGTATCGGTTTCATTATCAACTGCGGCACCAATGGCAGCATACAATGAGCTATACAAGAAATACCCGCCAATGAAATAAATCAGGAAGTAAGCAATCATGCTTAACAAAGGAAGTTTTAGAAACTCAGCAAAATATACTTTTACATTGGCAAATTTAGCAGTTTCCATTGCCAGTTCTGTTGTAGGTGTTGATGTGTTTAAACCAAATACGGTATTGGCTATTACTAATAAAATCATTCCTACAATTGCCCAGATAACAAACTGTAATATACCGGCAAAAGTGGTACCAATGATTTTTCCCATCATTAATTGTATCGGTTTAATAGATGATACAATGATTTCAATGATTCGGTTGGTTTTCTCTTCAATAACGCTGCGCATCACCATATTTCCGTAAATAATAATGAACATCATAATCAAGTAACCAAATGCCGAGCCAATAGCAACTTTCATTTCGTTCAGCCCTTTAACGGTTTCTTCGCCCGATGCTTTGGTTAAGTGCATGGTTACATCAATTTTAGATTGATCTAACAGCACCGTATCAATGCCTTTTGAACTTAAATTCTGACGCATTAATTTATCTGAAAGCTTAGATTCTACATCGGCAATGAAGCCAATACTGGGACTGTCTTCGGAAACATATTCAATCGCTTCTTCGTAATCTTTCAGATTTTCTTTTGAAGGAATAAACAAGATGCCCTCATAATTTGCCTGCGAAACGCTGTCTTTCAATATTTTTGGATCGATTTTAGAAACATCGTGGTATTTATAACTTTCGTTGCTTTTAAAATCGTTGACGAACATCCCGCTTTCATCGTGTATGCCAATATGTTTCACTTCGGTTTTCATTGAACTTAAGTATCCGATCAGTGCTGCAACTGCCACAAAAATAAGCGGACTAACAAAAGTCATCACTATGAATGATTTATTTCGAACTTTAGAAATAAATTCTCTTTTTATAATTAAGGATAAAACGCCCATTAGTTATTGGTTACAGTTTGAATAAAAATATCGTTGATGCTCGGAATTTTTTCAGAAAAATGTGTGATTTGCCCAAACGGAATTAAATCTTGAAGTAATTCATTCACAGGTTTTCTGTTTAAATTTACAGACAATTTCAGTTCATTATCTAAAGATTTAAAAAACGTATCTTCGATTTGATATTTTGCATTCAGAAAATCTTTCAATTGTTGTTCGTTCTGCGTATTGATTCCCAAATCAAACGTATTGGAACGATATTGTTTTTTAATATCGATTAAAGAGCCGTCTAATAATTTGTTTGATTTGTGAATTAAGGCAATTTCATCACAAAGCTCTTCTACACTTTCCATTCGGTGTGTTGAAAAAATAATGGTGCTGCCCTTTTTCTTTAATTCTAAGATTTCGTCTTTAATAATGTTGGCATTTACAGGATCGAAGCCTGAAAAAGGCTCATCGAAAATCAACAATTTTGGTTGATGCAGAACGGTAACCACAAACTGAATTTTCTGTGCCATACCTTTTGATAGTTCCTGAATTTTTTTGTTCCACCAATCGCCGATTTCTAATTTTTCAAACCAATATTTCAATTGTTTTTTGGCTTGGTCTTTAGAAATCCCTTTTAATTGTGCCAGATATAAAGCTTGTTCGCCTACCTTCATACTTTTGTATAAACCGCGTTCTTCGGGCATATAACCAATATGTTGTACGTGTTTTGGACTTAACTTTTCGCCGTCTAATAAAATTTCGCCGCTATCGGGAAAAGTAATTTGGTTTATAATGCGAATAAGCGAAGTTTTTCCGGCACCGTTTGGACCTAAAAGTCCGTAAATGCTGCCGTGCGGTATAGATAAAGAAACATTGTTTAAAGCGGTTTTTTTGCCATACTTTTTAACAACATTGTTTACTTCTAATATTGGGGTCATAATTTATTTTGATGTTATTTTTACAAAGCTACGAAACAGTTGCAAAAAAAACCCATCCTTGTGAATACAAGGATGGGAAAAATTGCTATGAAAAAGAAAATCCACCGTTTTATAAGTGTATCGCAAATCTATAAAACAAATTTGAATTATGAAAACATTTCTTTTACTTTTTCAAAAAAACTTTTGTCTCCTTTTTGCGGATGTGGTATAAAATTGTCGTCATCCTTCATTCTTTCGAAGAAATCTTTTTGTTCTTTTGTTAATTTTTTAGGTGTCCAAATGTTGATGTGTATTAAGAAATCTCCGTTTCCGTAGCCGTTTAAACTTGGTAAACCTTTGCCTTTTAATCGCAAAATTTTGCCAGATTGTATTCCTTCTTCTATTTTGATACGCACTTTTCCGTTCACGGTATCTATTTCTTTAGATCCACCTAAAGCAGCATCGGCAATGTTCAAATACAAATCATAATGAATGTTTTCGCCTTCACGTTTTAAAAATTCGTGTTCGATTTCTTCAATTACAACAATTAGATCACCAGGAATACTGTTTGCGCCAGGAGCTTCGTTTCCTTTGCCTGACACTTTTAGCTGAATTCCGTCTGAAACACCGGCAGGTATTTTAATTGATACGGTTTCTTCTGCAGTGATCATTCCTTCTGCATCGGCATCCTTTGGTTTGTGATCTAAAATCTGACCAGAACCATGACAGGTAGGACATGGAGAAGAGGTTTGCATGCGACCTAAAATGGTATTTTGAACTCGCATTACTTGTCCGGACCCGTTACAGGTTCCGCAAGTTTTATATGTAACACCGGCTGCCTTTACTTTGCGTTTTACTTTAACTTTTTTCTCTACACCGTTAGCAATATCTTCTAAAGTAAGTTTTACTTTTATGCGTAAACTTGATCCTTTTACACGACGTTGACCGCTACTGCCACCAAATCCGCTGAAACCACCGAAGCCGCCAAAACCACTACCAAAAATATCTCCAAACTGACTGAAAATATCTTCCATGTTGTTAAATCCGCCACCGCCAAATCCGCCGGCACCTTCAAATGCAGCGTGACCATATTGGTCATAACGGGCTTTTTTATCCGGATCGCTTAAAACTTCATAAGCTTCGGCTGCCAGTTTAAAGTTTTCTTCAGCTTCTTTATCTCCCGGATTTTTATCAGGGTGAAATTCAATAGCTTTTTTCCGATAGGCTTTTTTTATCGCAGCAGCGTCGGCACTTTTGTCAATACCTAATATTTCGTAATAATCTTTCTTCATCTTAACCTTTTATTGTCCGATAACCACTTTTGGAAAACGAATGATTTTATCACCTAATTTGTATCCTTTTTCAATTACGTCAACGATTTTTCCTTTTAAATCATCGCCTGCAGGAATTTGTGTAACTGCTTCTGAAATATCTGCATTAAATGCATCACCTTTATTTATTTCAACCAGACTTAATCCTTTTGCAGACAAATTGTCACGCAATTTTGTTGCGATCAGGTTAAATCCTGTCAAGTGTTCACTTTCGCCTAAGGTTTCCATTTGAGCAATGGCTCTGTCAAAATCATCTAAAACAGGTAAAATTCCTTTCATTACATCTTCATTAGCTGTGGCAAACAGATCTAATCGTTCGCGAGCTGTTCTTTTTCTAAAATTTTCAAACTCAGCAAACAGTCTTAAAAACTTGTCCTTTTCGGCAGCTAATTGTTCCTCTAATTGCTGTGTTTCTGATAATTTTTCTGCGGTATCAGCTATTTCGTTTTCAGATATATTTTCTGTATTTTGTTCTGTATCTTGGTTTTTCAATTCTTCGTTTTCCATTTTCCTTACATTTTACTAAATCACTCTAAGCAAAATTAAAGCCATAGTTGGTTTTTAGACAAATTGGCAGTTTTATATCGTTAATCTATGTTAAGAAAATAGTTGTTATTATTCATTTTAGTTTGTTGAATAAAGTTTTTAAATATATTTGTACTAAATTAAAATTAAAGATTATGAAAAAAAATGTAATTGCTTTAGTTGTATTAGCAGCTTTATCATTCACTGCATGTAAAAAAGAGAATGCAACTGTTGAAACTACTGATGCTATAGAAACTGCAACACAAACGGCTGATGCTGTAACATACACTACAAACGTAACTGACTCTAAAATTGACTGGGTTGGCGGTAAAGTTTCCGGAGACCAACATACCGGAACGATTTCTTTAAAAGACGGAGAAGTTTTTGTAACCGATAATGTTGTTACAGGTGGTAAATTTACAATTGATATGAACTCTATTAATGTTACCGATATTACAGATGCTGAGAAAAAAGCCGGATTAGAAGGGCATTTAAAAGGAGCTACCGCAGAAAACGCAGACCATTTCTTTAATGTATCAAAATTCCCGACTGCTACTTTTGAAATTACAAGTGTTTCTGAAGAAAACGCAAAACAAATGGTTGAAGGTAATTTAACTGTTAAAGAAACTACTCACGCTATTAAATTTCCTGCTACAGTTGTTGTAACTGATACGGATGTAACGGTGGTTTCTGATCCTTTTGAAATTGACAGAACAAAATGGGGTGTGAATTTTAACTCTGGCTCTGTTGTTAAAGATTTAGCCGGTGATAAAGTAATCAATGACAATATTAAATTAACAGTTTCTTTAAAAGCAACTAAATAATTTGGAATAAAAAAATCCCGCAATTCGCGGGATTTTTTTATTATATATAAAAGGGTTACTTCGCAATATTTACTGCTCTTGTTTCTCTAATTACCGTTACTTTTACCTGACCGGGATAAGTCATTTCGGTTTGAATTTTTTGCGAAATCTGAAACGATAAATTCGAAGCCAGTTCATCAGATACTTTTTCACAGTCTACAATTACGCGTAATTCTCTACCTGCCTGAATTGCGTATGCGTTTTTAATTCCGCCAAATCCGTAAGCAATGGCTTCTAAATCTTTTAAACGTTGAATATACGAATCTAAAACTTGTCTGCGGGCTCCTGGTCTTGCACCTGAAATAGCATCGCAAACCTGGATAATTGGCGAAATTAAGGCAGTCATTTCAATTTCGTCGTGGTGGGCACCAATGGCGTTACAAACTTCCGGTTTTTCACCGTGTTTTTCTGCCAGTTGCATTCCTAATAATGCGTGTGGTAAATCGCTTTCTGTTTCAGGTACTTTACCAATATCGTGTAACAAGCCGGCACGTTTTGCCAATTTAACGTTTAATCCTAATTCTGCAGCCATTAATCCGCAAAGTTTAGCAACCTCGCGTGAGTGGTGTAAAAGGTTTTGACCGTATGAAGAACGGTATTTCATACGTCCCACCATTTTAATTAATTCGGGGTGTAATCCGTGAATACCTAAATCAATAACGGTACGTTTACCGGTTTCGACGATTTCTTCATCTATCTGTTTAGCTGTTTTGGCAACAACCTCTTCAATTCTTGCAGGGTGAATACGACCGTCTGTCACCAATCTGTGCAGTGATAAACGGGCGATTTCTCTTCTTACAGGATCAAAACATGAAAGGATAATTGCTTCCGGCGTGTCGTCAACAATAATTTCAACACCGGTTGCTGCTTCTAAAGCACGGATATTTCTACCTTCACGACCAATGATTCGTCCTTTAACATCGTCTGATTCAATATTGAAAACCGACACGCAGTTCTCAATAGCTTCTTCGGTACCTACACGCTGAATGGTGTTGATGATGATTTTACGGGCTTCTTGCTGGGCGGTCATTTTAGCTTCTTCAACGGTGTCTTGTATGTAAGCCATTGCCTGTGTTTTAGCTTCTGCTTTAAGGCTTTCTACTAATTGTAATTTTGCCTCGTCTGCGGTTAAGCCAGCAATTTGTTCAAGTTTTTCTACCTGAACGCGGTGTAATTTTTCGGTTTCTTCTTGTTTTTTCTCTAAGGCTTCCAGTTTTACAGCGTATTCTTTGATTGTTTTTTCGCTTTCGTCTGCTGCCTTTTTTGCACGGTTTAATTCGTTAGAAATTTGCGATTCTTTGTCACGGGTCCTTTTTTCGGCTTCAGCCATTTTTTTGTCGCGCGATAAAATAACCTGTTCGTGTTCAGATTTTAATTCAATGAACTTTTCTTTTGCCTGAAGGATTTTGTCTTTTTTAATTGTTTCCCCTTCCGCTCGTGCGTCTTTTAAAATTCCTTTGGCTTCGTTTTGTGCATTCTTTATTATAGACGATGCGTTGTTTTTTTCCAGGTATTTTGCTACTGCAAAACCAATTACTGCACCTGCTATAATTGCACAAATAATTATTATTGTCTCCATTAGTGTGTAAATAGTTAATAAAAAAAGCTCACATTAGAAGAGTTGCATAAACTCTAGGAAAACAAGTTTTGAGCTATCTTACCGTTCAAGGATCCATTCAAAGATGGCATGCTTTAGTGATAATGCTTCGCCCATTTTAATTTGTTAGTGTTGAGTTTATCAAACAGGAGCTAATGTGAGCAGTGCTTTAACAACTTAAATTAAGCTGTTATTTTATATGATATTTTAATAAAATATTGTCTAAACTGTTATTAAATTCAATTAATTTTTCTTTAGAATCTTCTAAACCTTCTTCGTTTTGTATTCTGTTTTGCTCTACTTGTGAGGCAAACTGTAAGGCACAAAACGCCAGAACATCTTGTTTGTCCCGCATGGCAAAATTTTCTTCGAGCTGTAAGGTCATTGCTTCTATTTTTTTTACGGCAGCCCGAATTCCTTCTTCTTGTTCCGGATGAACAGTTAAAGGGTAAACCCTGTCTGCAATAGAAACTTTTATTTTCAATTTTTCTTCCATAAACAATTAATCGTTGTTTGTTAATTGTGCTATGCAATGATCTATTTCCCGAACTAATGAATTTATCTTTAGTTTTGTTTCTTTTTTAAAATCTTCACTGCCCAATAACGAATTTACCATTTTCAAATCTTCATATTGCTTTTGCACTTCAAGATATTGTTGCTTTAATTCGTTTTGCTGTGTTTGGTATTGCAGAAGCGTACTTTTTAATTGATTGTTCTCTTCTACAACTTTTTCCAAATGTTGTATCAATTTACTTAACTTCGTTTCAATCGATAGGGTGATATCACTTAGTTTTTCCATTATACAACCTTATTTATATTTACAAAATTACTATTCTTCTGTCGAAAATAAAAAAAAAAAATGAATTAAACACGGTTTATTTGTTTTAATTTAATTTAATAGCTTTGTTTTAAGTGATTTTTTTTTCATATCTTATTCTTAATTAAATTTTTAGAAATGAATTACAGATTTTTTTGCTTTTTCTTGATAAGTTTAAATTCATTGGCACAACACAAAACCATAACAGATTTTGACGTTCCCATAAAGATTCCTTTGTTGGTTGCAGGCAGTTTTGGCGAATTGCGTCCCAATCATTTTCATGCCGGAGTTGATTTTAGTGCAAATTATAAAATTGGCGACCCGGTATATGCACCTGCAGACGGAGTGGTAAACCGAATTAAAGTCAGCAGTTTTGGTTACGGAAAAGCATTGTACGTTAAACACAATAACGGTTACACCACTGTTTATGGACATTTAAGTGCTTATGGAGACAAAATTGCAAAATATGTTAACGATAAACAGTATGAATCAAAACAATTTGAGATCGAATTGTTTCCATTGGCAAAAGAACTTCCTGTTAAAAAAGGCGATGTTATAGGATATATCGGCAATACCGGTGGTTCGGGTGGTCCACATCTGCATTACGAAATTCGGGATACTAAAACAGAACATATTTTAAATGCACAGGCTTTTTCGCTAAAAGATGCCATTACCGATACAGAACAGGCAATAATTAACGGTGTGTATGTATATCCTATAACCGATGAAACAATAATAAACAATGAAAACTCGTTTTTTGAAATAGCGTTAAGCAAACAAAACAACAGTTATAAGAGCAATACCATTCAGGCTAAAGGAACTATTGGTTTTGGTATCAACACACACGATACACAAAACGGAAGTCGGGGAAAAAACGGAATCTACCGAATGGTTACTTATGTTAACGGAACTAAAAATTTTGAAGTGGTTTTTGATGAATTTTCTTTCGATGAATCTAAATATCTGAACCAGTATATTGATTATAAATATTATCAGTTGTCGGGAAACAGAATTCAAAAGCTATTTGTGGTCAATGATTTACCATTGAGTTTGATCAAAACAAAGAAAAACAACGGGCAAATTGTTGTAAATGAGGGTGAAGATTTGAATTTTAAAATTGAAGTGTTCGATGCACATGAAAACAAGCAAACAATCGAAATTCCTGTGAAATATTACGATTACCAAATCAATAAAAAGCCAAAACCTGACGGAAAATATATCGATTATTTAAAAGATTATGCTTTTGAAGAAAATAATGTTTCGGTAGAATGGGATGCGCGAACATTTTTTGAAGATGTTTATCTGAAAATTAAAACAGAAAACAACAAATTAACCTTACATAAAGATGAATATGCGGTTCAAAAAAACATCAGCATAAAAATGTTAGTTCCAGATGATTATCCCAATAAAGACCAAACGTTTATTGGCAAAACCGATGGAAAAAAAGTCAAATATTTTGATACGTGGAAACGTGGAAACGATTTCAGAATTCGCACCAAAGAACTGGGGACTTATGAGCTGGTTACCGATAAAGCAGATCCAATAGTTAATTTTGTAAGTGATTACGAGACCTTTACTAAAGAAGACGTATTGGTTTTTGAAATAGAAGATAAATTGTCGGGTATCAATACTTACAGTGGTTATTTAAACAATGAATGGATTTTATTTGATTACGATTATAAAACAAAGAAATTAATTCATAAATTGAGCGATGAAAAATTTACGCCCGGCACCAATACGTTGCGTTTAGAAGTAACTGACCGTGTTGGAAATAACACAACATTTGAACAAACAATAGTTGTTAACTAAATAAGATATTTTGAAAAAAAGCACCTATACTTTTTTATTTTTTGTGATTTCTGCTTGTGGATTTGCACAAACGGCTCATATTAAAGGCGTTGTTTTGAATGAGCAGAATGTGCCGGTACAAAACGTTTTGGTTCAGGCGCAGCATAAACAGGTACATACCAATACCAACGGATTTTATTTTTTAGAGGTAACTCCGGCAGAAAATATCAGCATACAGTTTCAGGCAGAAAATTATCTGCCCGTTACCTATGTAGAATCTTTACGAGAAAATCAGTCGTTTGAATTAAATATTCGTTTAAGCGATGCTTCAGAACAATTGCAGGAATTGGTTATCGATAAAAATCTGCGTCAGCGTTTTGAAGGCACAACTATTATTTCGCCCGATGTTATCCGCAGAATTCCCGGAGCCAATGCAGGTGTTGAAAATATTTTAAAAACACTTCCGGGCGTTTATTCAAACAACGAACTTTCAACTCAATATGCGGTTCGTGGTGGAAATTACGATGAAAACATGGTTTATGTAAACGAAATAGAAGTGTATCGACCATTTTTAATTCGCTCGGGTCAGCAGGAAGGATTAAGTTTTACCAATACGTCTATGACCGATAAAGTCGATTTTTCGTCAGGTGGTTATCAGGCAAAATACGGCGATAAAATGTCATCGGTTTTAGATATAACCTATCGCAAGCCTACACAATTTGGCGGACAGTTAGATGCCAGTATTCTTGGTGGTGGCGTTACGGTTGATTTGGCATCAAAAGATCAAAAATGGACAGCCATTACAGGTTTTCGTTACCGAAACAATGCCTTGCTGGTAAAATCACAAGATGTAGAAGTTGATTACAAACCTCGTTATTTAGATGCGCAATCGTTAATAACCTTTCAGCCGTCGGCAAAGTGGGAGTGGAGTCTGCTTTTAAACGCTTCAAAAAATGTATATGAATATACGCCTCTGGTAAAACGTACAAAATTCGGAACCATTGGTGATGCAAAAGAAATGTCGGTTTATTACGAAGGTTCAGAAATAGATCAGTACCAAACCTATTTTGGGGCATTAAAAGGTGTATTCAAGCCCAATTTAGAAAACAGTTATAAGGTAATCGCATCGGCATATCACACCAAAGAAGAAGAATATTACGATATTTGGGGGCAATACGCCATGGGAAATGTAAGTGGAGATTTAGGCGGAAATGCCGGCGAAGTTGAATACACCGTAGGCTTGGGTTCACAGTTGAATCACGGTAGAAATAATTATGATGCCTTAATTGTCAGTGCTGAAGTAAAAGGCCAGCATAAAAGAGGCGAAAACGAGATAGAATGGGGCGTGCGTTATGTTAGCGAAGATGTACGTGATCGTTTGGTAGAATGGGAAATGGTTGATTCTGCCGGGTTTTCGTTAGCACATCCGTATTTTTCCACACCCAATAACCAACCGTATGAACCTTATCAAGGCGAATTGTTGCCGTATCAAAATGTTCGGGCAACAAATTTTGTAAAAATCAATCGTTTAAACGGTTTTGCACAATGGAGTAAGCGCGGGGCAATTGGTGAACACGAAACCTTTGTCAATATTGGTGTTAGAGGTCATTACTGGAATGTTGATGCAGAAGGATACGAAACATCAGATGCACAGTTTACAATCAGTCCGCGGGCACAGTTTGCCATAAAACCCAATTGGGATAATACCGATATGGTTTTTCGCTTGTCGGGTGGCTTGTATCATCAGCCACCAAGCTATCGCGAACTGCGGGCAATGGACGGATCGATTAATCCTGATGTAAAAGCACAGCAAGCTGTTCACGTGGTTTTATCGAATGATTACAGCTTTAAAATAAAAGAAACGCCATTTAAACTGTTTACCGAATTGTATTATAAAAATATGTCTAACGTAAACACCTATACATTAGAAAACGTGCGTATTCGTTATAGAGCAGACAACAATGCAGAGGCTTATGTTTACGGAGCAGACGTACGATTGAATGGAGAAATTGTTCCGGGAATCGAATCGTGGTTTTCTGTGGGATATTTAAAAACCGAAGAAAATTATAACAACAAAGGATTTATTGCTCGCCCAACCGATCAGCGTTTAAAATTAGGATTGATGTTTCAGGATTATATGCCTGCCATACCCAACTTAAAACTCTATTTAAATCAGGTGTATAACACGGGATTACCTGGTGGATCACCATCGTATGTAGATCCGTATGATTATCAGATCCGTTTGAAAAATTATATGAGAACCGATGCCGGTTTTTCTTATATTTTTAAGGATCAAACCTTTACTTCAGATAAAAAATGGTTACAGCCTTTTGAAGAAGTTGCGGTAGGTTTTGAAATTTACAATCTTTTCAATAACGAAAATGCCATTACCAATACCTGGGTACGCGATGTGTATTCAAAAGTAATGTATGCCATTCCCAACCGAATGACCATGCGAACTTTTAATTTAAAGCTAAATATGCGTTGGTAAAGCTGAAAAATCTTTATATTTGAAGATAGATTTGAAACTTATGAAGTCATATATAACCCTTTTAACCGTTAGTTTAGCTGTTTTTGTTTCGTGTAAAGAAAAAGCAGAAACACCTAAAGTTATTTATGAAGCCGAACAAAAAACACCGGAAGTCAGCTATCAAAAAATAGATTCTACTGAAATTAATATTGCCGATTTGCCGATAAAATTCAACGGAACAAATTATTTGATACATCCGGTGGGCAATGTACGCATTTACAATACCGGTTCAACGCGTTCGGGCAGTTCAAAAATCAACAGTCAGGTAAGTTATAAGATTTCAAATTATTCTACACCTGAAATTACGGGATTTATAACCAATATTATGTTTCAGCATAAAGATTCGTTAGATTTAAAACCTTTGACAACCAATAAAATGCAGATCTCATCAATCAATTATTTAGATGAACTGGCATTAAAAACAAACAAGCAATTATTGGTTTATACGTTGGTTGATGTGGATACCAATAAAGATGGCAGATACGACGATAATGATATTAAAACGCTGTATCTATCAAACATTAACGGAACAAAATTTACCAAGTTAACGCCTACTTATCACGAATTACTTGATTGGCAGGTTATTGACGATAAATTGTATTTTAGATCTATAGAAGATATCAACAAAAATGGCGAATTTGATTCTAAAGATGCGATACATTATTCTTTTGTGAACTTATTAAGTGAAGATTGGAAACCGGAAACCTATAATCCTTTAAAATAAATAAAAAGAGGCTGTCTAAAAAAGACAGCTTTTTTTATTTATTTTGGTTTCAGCCTTTTCTCCAATCATTTTTTAGCAAGGTTTTCATGCTCTATATTCTCTTTTATAGACCGTTGCCCGTTGGTTTTATCTAAAAGGTTCTTATATCCATTTATATAACAATCCAAACTTTCAACAGAAAATACTATTATTTGACTTTTATTTACTTTTAATAGGGTGTTTTATTAAAGTAAATACTAAATTTGGAGTTTTAACGTTATCATTTAAAAATAGAATATGATGAAAAATAAATTGAGAAGCCTTTTATTGGTATCAGGATTTGTTTTGTTGGCTCAAAACATCCAGGCACAAGCAAACAGAGCATTGTGGGATAATTTAAGTATAGAAGTACAATACGGAATGAATGCAGCTTTAAGTCCAAAAGAAGGTATTACAACAAGCGATTACAACGGATTTAAATTTTTTCAAGCAGGTATAAATTATCATATTGATGATGTTTGGGGGGTAAGAGGTACTTTCGCAAGTTCAAATTTTCAACATAAAGATTTAGATGATTCAGGTGTAAAATACGGAAAATTGACATTAGAAGCTACGTACAACATTTTAACAGCTGTAAATGGAATAATGCAACCTTTTGATGTAACCGCACATGCCGGTTTTGGATTGGGTTCAGGAAAAAGCGAGAGCTTAAAAGGAACCGATATGGTTGGTGTAGCACAAATAGGAATTATGCCAAAATACAATATCTCTAACCAGTTTGCTGTTTTTCTTGACGGAACATTTGTAAATCACTTTAGTCAAGACTTCGGATTTAATGGTTCAGGAATCAAACAAGGTTCTGCAAGTTATTTCAACGCTGGTTTAGGTGTGCAGTACCGTTTTAAAAAATAAAGATATATAGTATAACAAAAAAAGTAGCTCTTAGAGCTACTTTTTTTGTTATCTAAAATAATCCAAAAATTATTTTTTGAATTTAGCGTATTTTGTTTTGAATTTATCGATACGACCTGCTGTATCAATCAATTTAGATTTACCTGTATAGAATGGGTGCGATGTACGCGAAATCTCCATTTTATAAACCGGGTATTCTACGCCATCAACTTCTATTGTTTCTTTTGTTTCAACGGTTGATTTTGTGATGAATACGTCATCGTTAGACATATCTTTAAACGCTACTAATCTGTAATTTTCTGGGTGAATACCTTTTTGCATGATAAATCGATTTTTAATGTTAATGCTTATTGTTTGTTCTGATGCTTTTATATTTCAAAAAGGTATAAACAAAACAATAGCTTTTTGTTTAAACTTGTTTATTTTTCAGACTGCAAATTTACAACATATTTTGAATTTGCAAACATAACTTTAGACTTTTTTTATCATGAAACAGCAAAAAATTCTACCATCTATTTTTGTATATTTGTAAGATTTTATAAAATTCTTAAAACTATGAATATTATCAATAAAACAACAGGTTTAACATTCGGTTATATTTTAATGGCTTACTATGTATTGGTAAACCTAATTGTTTTCTTTGCAGATTATACGTTGTTCGTACAATCATATTTTACTATCGTAAATATAGTTGTAGTTTTAATTTTAGGAATTTGCTGCGTTTGGATTACTAAAAGACGCTTAAATAACCTTATTACTTTTAAAGAAGGTTTTACTGCCTTTTTTATAATGATTGTTTTGGGTTTTCTAGCAAGTTATCTTTCAAAATACATTTTGTTCAACTTTGTAAATCCCGAAGCAAAGATTGTAAATAATGAATTGATGATTGAAATGACAAGAAAAATAGGAGAAGATTTAAATTTATCACAGGCTGAAATTAATGAAAAAATTAGTGTGGTAAATAATAACGCCGACGATAATTTCTCAATTAAGACTTTAATTTTCTCATTTGCTCAAGATCTTTTAGGTTCATCAATTGCAGGTTTGTTAATTGCATTGACATTTAAAAACAGATCAGAATTTTCAACTCCAAAAGCACAATAATGAACCTTACGATTTTAATTCCTTTATTGAACGAAGCTGAATCGCTGCCCGAATTATATCAATGGATTACTGCAGTAATGCAACGAAACAATTATTCGTACGAGGTTGTTTTTATTGATGACGGAAGCACCGATGAATCGTGGAATATTATTGAAGACCTTTCCAATAAAGATACTAATGTAAAAGGAATCCGCTTTCAGAAGAATTTTGGAAAATCACAGGCATTACATTCAGGTTTTGCCATTGCTAAAGGTGATGTGGTCATTACAATGGATGCCGATTTACAGGATAGTCCCGATGAAATTCCCGATTTATACAACATGATCGTAAATCAAAAATACGATTTGGTTTCCGGCTGGAAAAAGAAGCGTTACGACTCCGTAATGGCAAAAAACTTTCCTTCGAAACTTTTTAACTGGGCAGCACGCAGAACATCAAGTGTAAAACTACACGATTTTAATTGCGGCTTAAAAGCGTACAGTAACAAAGTGGTAAAAAACATAGATGTATATGGCGAAATGCACCGTTACATTCCCGTATTGGCAAAAAATGCAGGTTTTACAAAAATCGGAGAAAAAATTGTAAAACATCAGGCACGTAAATACGGCGTTTCAAAATTTGGAATGAGTCGGTTTATCAATGGATTTTTAGATTTAATAACCATTTGGTTTTTATCAAAATTTGGCAAACGCCCAATGCACTTGTTCGGAGCCCTTGGTGTGTTAATGTTTATTGTAGGTTTTTGCAGTGCCGCATTCATTGGTATTTACAAATTGTACAAATTATCTGTTCACGAACCAGCAGTTCTGGTAGCAAACAATCCGTGGTTTTATATTTCGCTTACCGCAATGATTTTGGGAACCCAGCTGTTTTTAGCCGGATTTTTGGGCGAAATCATCCTTCGGAATAAAAATAACGAAGCTCGTTATAAAATTTCAGACCAACGTAATTTATAACTCAAAAAAACAATAAAATGGATATTCCAAAAAATATATTAAATCAAAGCAACAAATGGATTCAAGAGCCTTTTGATGCTGAAACTCAAAATTTAGTCAAAGAATTAATCACATCTTCTCCAAAAGAACTGGAAGATGCTTTTTATAAAAATTTAGAATTTGGAACGGGCGGAATGCGCGGAATTATGGGTGTGGGTACTAACCGAATCAATAAATATACATTGGGTAAAAACACTCAGGGATTGTCGCAGTATTTAAAACAATCATTTCCAAACGAACAAATCAAAGTAGCGATAGCTTATGATTGTCGTCACAACAGCAAGACTTTAGCAAAAGTGGTTGCCGATGTATTTTCTTCCAACGGAATCAAGGTATATTTATTCGAGGATTTACGTCCCACACCCGAATTGTCTTTTGCTGTTCGTTATTTGAATTGCCACTCGGGAATTGTGTTAACAGCATCGCATAACCCGCCGGAATACAACGGCTACAAGGTTTACTGGCAAGATGGTGGACAATTAGTTCCTCCTCAAGATAAAGAAATTATTCAGGTTATTGATCGTTTAGATTATTCGGATATTTTGTTTGAATCAAATCCGGATTTAATCGAATACATCGGTGCCGAAATCGATGAAGCTTTTGCGAAATCCGCTATTGAAAACGCAGTGTTTCAGTTACCTGAAAATGCCCGTAAAAATTTAAAAATCGTTTATACATCGTTACACGGAACATCAATAAAAGCCGTTCCAAATGTGTTGGAAAAAGCAGGCTATACCGATGTTCATATCGTAAAAGAACAAGCTGAACCAAACGGAGATTTTCCTACGGTTAAATCGCCCAACCCGGAAGAACCGGAAGCGTTGAAAATGGCAATTGATCTGGCTAACGAACTAAATGCCGATATTGTGATTGGAACCGATCCGGATTCAGACCGATTGGGAGTTGCCGTTCGCGATAATGAAGGAAAAATGATTTTGTTGAACGGAAATCAGGCAATGGTTGTTATGACCGCTTTTTTGTTGGAACAATGGAAACGCGAAGGAAAATTACAAGGCAAAAAACATTTTATAGGATCAACCATAGTATCAACTCCGATGATTTTGGCATTAGCAGAAGCTTACGAGGTTGATTGTAAAGTGGGCTTGACCGGTTTTAAATGGATCGCGAAGTTCATCAAAGATTTCCCTGAACAAAAATTCATTGGTGGTGGCGAAGAAAGTTTCGGTTATATGGTGGGCGATGCCGTTCGTGATAAAGATGCCGTGGCTTCTACCTTGTTAATCTGTGAAATAGCGGCAATTGCAAAAGCATCGGGTTCATCGGTTTACAAAGAATTACAAAATTTATATGTCGATTTTGGTTATTACAAAGAGCACTTGATTTCTTTAACCAAGAAAGGAAAAGACGGTGCCGAAGAAATTGCTAATATGATGACAGAATTCCGCAACAACCCGTTAAAAGAAATAGCAGGCGAACGTGTAGTTTTTATTGAAGATTACCAAAGTTCGTTAGCTACCAATTTGTTTTCTAACGAAACGGAACCATTGTATCTGCCAAAATCAAACGTATTGATTTATTATCTGGAAGACGGATCTAAAATTTGTGCGCGACCAAGCGGAACCGAACCTAAAATAAAGTTCTACTTTAGCAGCAATACCCCTATTGAATCAGTTGAAGAGATTAAAGATGCCGATGATTATCTAACTGATAAAATTCAGCGCATTATTAACGATATGAATTTAAATTAATGGACGAGAATTTAAAAAAGATACTTCCTTACGCGTTACATTATAAGAAAAACATTGTTTGGAACATCATCTTTAACGTTTTATACGCTTTGTTTGGCACAGTGGGAATGGTCTTTATTTTCCCCGTGTTGAAAGTATTGTTTGGAAACAGCGAAAAAGTTACCCAATTGCCCACTTATAACGGTTTGGGAAGTATTGATACCTATTTAAACGACACGCTTTTTTATTACGTTACACATTATTCTGAAACTTACGGAGCTAATTACGCATTGGTATTAACGGTTTCGCTGGTAATTATTACCTTTTTGCTTAAAAACCTGTCGGGGTATTTGGGATTGCAACATTTAATGAAATTAAAAACCGGTGTTTTACGCGACTTCAGACGAAAAATGTATGCCAAAATTGTAGAGCTACCCGTTGCCTATTATTCTGAAAAACGTAAAGGCGATGTAATGGCACGAATGTTAGGCGATGTAAACGAAGTACAAAATTCCTTTTTTCTGGTTTTGGAATTAATCGTAAAAGAACCGCTAACCATTATTTTTTCGCTGATTGCAATGATTAAAATTAGTTGGGAACTTACTTTGTTTGTTTTCATTTTTATACCAATTGCCGGATTTATTATTTCAAAAATAGGAAAATCATTAAAATCGCAATCTACGCGTGCGCAACAAGAAAACGGACATTTGATTTCGATTGTAGAAGAAACGTTGTCGGGATTAAAAGTAGTAAAGGGATACAATGCCGAAGGATTTTTCAAAAGATTGTTTAATCAATCAATCGACCGTCTATACGTTTTAACCAATAAAATTGGTAAGAAAAACAATTTGGCATCGCCTATGTCTGAGTTTTTGGGAATCGTTACCATTGCCGTTTTATTGATTTACGGCGGAAACTTGGTTTTGGTAGAAAAAACATTAGACGGTGCATTGTTTTTAGCATACATTACATTGGCTTATAATATTTTAACTCCTGCAAAAGCCATCTCTAAAGCAACTTATCAGGTTAAAAACGGTATGGCTGCGGCAGAACGCGTTTTTGAAATCATTGATACGCCAAATGTTATCCGTGATACTGAAAAATCAATAGAGATAAAAGGTTTTAACGATAAAATATCCATTCAAAACGTAACGTTTTCTTACGATGGTGAACGCAATGTTTTAAAGAATTTTAATTTAGAAATTCCTAAAGGAAAAATGGTTGCTTTGGTTGGTCAGTCGGGTTCCGGTAAAAGTACTATTGCCAATTTATTGATGCGTTTTTATGATGTAGAAAAAGGTGAAATCTTAATCGATCAAAACAATATTAAAGACCTTCAACTGATTTCATTGCGTGAACAATTAGGTTTGGTTACCCAGGACAGCATTATGTTTAACGGAAGCATTGCCGATAATGTAAGAATAGGAAAATTAAACGCTACCGATGAAGAAATAGTTGCTGCCTTAAAAATTGCAAATGCGTTTGAATTTGTTCAGAATCTTCCTCAAGGAATCAATACAAATATTGGCGATGCCGGTGGAAAACTTTCGGGCGGACAAAAACAACGGATTTCGATTGCCCGTGCTGTTTTGAAAAACCCTCCGATTATGGTTTTGGATGAAGCTACTTCGGCATTAGACACAGAAAGCGAACGTTTGGTTCAGGATGCGTTGGAAAAAATGATGGAAAACAGAACCTCTGTGGTTATTGCCCATCGATTGTCAACCATTCAAAAAGCAGATATGATTGTGGTAATGCACCGCGGCGAAATCGCCGAACAAGGTACGCACGATGAGTTATTAGCTAAAAATGGAACGTATTCAAAATTGGTTTCATTGCAGTCTTTTGAAAACTAAATATTTACATATTAAAATTTAAAGAGGCTGTCCCAAAAGGGCAGCTTCTTT
>NZ_FNXE01000081.1 GCF_900108395.1 Paenimyroides marinum
AAAGAAGCTGCCCTTTTGGGACAGCCTCATCTGTTTATTTTGTAACGACCAACGTATTGGTTGACATATTCCTTATTACCGAATGAACCTTTTGGTATGGTAAGTAGTAAAAATAGAAAGGTTATATCAAAAGTGAAATAGTCTTGGGGCAATCTTTATAATTTAGTTATATTCTAAAAGACATTAAACCGCTGAAAAGATGTAAAAAAATAATATTACTGATTCATTTATGGCTAAAAATCCGTATAGTTGTTTTTCTGCAAAAATTGACCTTATTGGCATTAACCCATTTGTGTTTTTGCCTGAAAAGGTCTTGTTGTATCTTTTTAAAAGAGCAGGAAAAAACACAAGTCCGCTACCTGTTTGTGGAACAGTAAATGGTAAAAAATACCAGCAGACATTGGTAAAATATGCCGGAGATTGGCGGCTATATATTAATTTGTCTATGTTAGAGCATTCCACTAAACGAATTGGAGAACAAATCGATATTATAATAGACTATGATGAGCAAGAACGCATCCTACTTCCCCAACCCAAATTAATCAACACACTAAACAAAAACCCGCAAGCAAAACAAATTTTTGATTCCTTACAACCATCGTTACAAAAAGAAATTATACATTACATTTCTTTCTTAAAAACCGAAAAAAGCATTGATAACAATGTACAAAAGGCTGTAGTTTTTTTGCTGGGGAACAATCGTTTTATAAGTCGGGATCCCCTGAATAAAATTCATGATACCAGTGACTGATTTTCTGTAAACCTTACAAATTCCTTCATTAAGATATCATAAGTATCCATAAGTGCCATTTATCGCCAATTAAGTTTCGTTACAATATTACAAAGACAATTAAAAAACGCTGTAAACATAACATTTACAGCATTTTATCACTTATTAATAGTTGATATTAATCACTAATTATTTCACTTCTTCAAAAACAACCATAATTGATTATCAGGTATTTATATTACTATGGTACAAATACGATACAAAATAAGGATTATAACTTGATAATAAATATGCCGTTATCGGCAAAAATATGATAGATTTTAAGTTTTAAACAATCGTTTTTGCCGATAATACTATGAAATACAATCATTTTATTTCCTTTAATAATAATTGATTGATTGCGTGTGCCTTTTTCTCATCAACTTGATACATTTCAGCATACAATTTCCAGTTTGCAACAACTTCTATACAGGAGTTAATAATGCCTTCAGGATTCCGAATCGAATTTTGCTCTGCAATAGTCAACAAATCTTTTCTTGTAAAATCCTTTCGTTTGCCATTAATGCTTAAATTATGTTGACTTACCCATTTGCTATCGGGTCTGTAAGCAAAACAAACATCGTAAGCTGGTGCTAATTTCCAAATTCCCTCAGCGTTCATCAGAAATGAAAAATTCTTAGTATGATCATCACAATTTCTTGCTATCACGTTAAATACCATACGTTTGAACATTTGTTCTGCTTCTGCATAAGTTAACCGAAGTTGACGCATAGTTTGAAAAACCTGCTCATAACTGTAGGATGTGATATTTGCAAAATCATAATGCTGCAAGGCACATAATGTTTGACTGTGCAGTTTTTGATTTCCTTTTATGCGATCAAAGCGTTTGGTCATAAAGTGCACCCGATTATTTTCTTCAATCAATCGTGATTCCATCATATCAACTCCAAAATCTGTTGCCATTTTGTAATAAGCCATTTCCACTCGTCCATATCCTTTTGATTCGCCGAATTGCACATCACTCACTTCATCAAACTTAATCAACCAATGCTCAAAACCTTCGTCTGCAAGCGTTTGACCCGATTTGATTTGTCCTGTTTTTTCATTGTAGGCAATAATAGCTTTAGGACGTGCACCTCCGGCAGATGTTCCCATTTTTAGGACATCCATCATCACATCCTCCATATTTTTTTGAGTTTGAATAGAAAAATTTTCCTTGTTTGATAATAAGGCTTTCGTCGTTTCGATTAAATCACTCAATTCAATATCATACGACGGTGATTCTTTACCCATTATAGGTTCGAATTCTAACGCCCCCATACCTCTCCGTCCAATAAAACACAGGAGTTCAACAGGGTTTAAACTATCATCGGGTCGCCCTTGTCTTGCCAACCACGCATTGATTAAATCTTTTCCGTATCGATCGGGTAATGCATCGGCTAAAAGTCCGGGCATACCTTTAAAGGTTTCGCTATTGCGATGTTCTGGAAAACTATAAATTCTGTTCTTGGACGGCATTTTGATAGGTGCAATAGGCAGTTTTTCCAAATTAAATTTAGGGTCGTACTCAAATGATGCCATTTCGGTAGTTGTATCCCACGCAACTGCGCCTACACGATGTCCAAAAATGTTTATAAAAGCTGTAGTTACCATCCTAAATCCAAATTATCATCTTGTGAAGTATCTTTTTTCATTACTCTTTTACGTAATTTTTTTTCTCCTTTAGCTAAACGCAGTGGGCTGATTTCTTCTCTTACTTCAAACTCTTTTAAAACATACAACGCATCCAAAATTCGCAATATTTTTAGTAAGTTAATTAAAGAGATATTTTCGCCACGTTCCAACAAACTCACGGTAGATCTACTTACTGCCGCCTTATCGGCTAATTCCTGTTGATTTAGATTTTGCTTAATACGGGTCTGCTGTACAAACAAACCTATTGTATCCAAAATTGCCTTATCCGAAAACAAACTAATGTCTGATATATTACTCATAAATATCTTATTTCATAAACAACGAATGATATTTCACGCATTGTAAATACATTGCTAATGTACGAAAAATAACGCATAAACACAAAAAAATACAATTACGCGTTAAATTTCATTCATTACAGATTGATTTAAAATTTCATTAGGATGTTAGTTTGTTGCTTTTTTATTTCGAATGATTGTTATTTCAAACAAAAACAAGTGAAATGATTGCAATTACGAACGTTTTAATCGTAACTATTTTTTTAATCATTACATTCTGTCACAAATACAGTAACTATTTGTGGCAAAAATGATTTTTGGAAACAGAATATAAAACCACTCCATAAATCATATTACGAGAAGTTCGCCGAGGGAACTGTAAAATGTATTGACGAGGAGATACTGGATATACTAACTTAGCTTCCAGTTAAAGTTAAGCATAAAATCTTATTTTTGACGTATGAAAAAAGAAAGAAAAATTTATGATTCAGCTTTTAA
>NZ_FNXE01000068.1 GCF_900108395.1 Paenimyroides marinum
TTGGTTTGGTAGTTCAGTTGGTTAGAATACATGCCTGTCACGCATGGGGTCGCGGGTTCGAGTCCCGTCCAGACCGCGAAATTCGCGCAAAGAATTTAAACTTAGTTGTGTTGTTTAGGTACGCAAGTACCTGGTTTAGTAGTTAGACCAATGAAAAGCTTTCCAAATCGGAGGGCTTTTTTGATTTTCCTCCCTGTTAAAAATTCATTTTAAAATCTGTGGCAAAAAAAAAATCAATTCTTTTGAAATCATTAGTGTAATGTTGATTGTCACGATATTGTTGGTTGCCTTTTTCCTTATTTAAACTGTACAGTGTTAAAACTCTCTAAAAAACAACCGTTTCCGTTTTAAAAAGACTTTAAAATCAATGAAATAAAAATAAAAATGAATAAATTTGAACCAATGAATACTAATGATACAGATAAAGCAGATTACGAACGCCACTTAGAACAAGTAACCGAATTACTTGGAAAAGAATATAATGAAGCTTTGCAACTATGTCGTATTATTCGCGAAGGCATTCGTTTAAATATTCCACTGCAACGAATTAAAAATTATACCGATTGGTACTATAACAGTCGGTTGGCACTGCATTTAAAAAAAGAAAGTGAATACATTTTTCCTATTTTGGGAGATGATCACGAATTGATCAAAAAAGCATTAACCAAGCAAAGGCGGCTAAAACGGCTTTTTGAAGAAAACGATCAAATTGAAAAATCGTTAAACAGAATCGAAGAAAAACTGGAACGATTGATTCGTATTAATGAAAAAAGCATTTTAAACGAAGTAAAAAAATGTGCCACGTTAGAACAATTAAAGCAAATTGAAAAGGTGTATCATAAAAACCGCATCACCGAAGAATGGAATGACGTTTTTTGGCACAATTAATATTTTAAAGAGAAAAACATTGTCTGGATTGTGAAATTAGGCAGTGTTTTTTCTTTTTCACAATAAAAGCATAGTTTTGTGCTTCAATAACTATTATTAAACATGAAAAAAATACTACCTGTTCTTGCAGCCTTTTTAATAGGTTTTTCCTCTTTAGCACAAAGCGAAATCTCAAAAGCGTATCCTAAAGAAGGATGGACTACATTTATGGAAGAATTTATTAAAAAATTTGATTATAAAAAGCCAGATGATTTTCCAAAATCTATTTCCGAAATAAAATTTAAAGTAAAATTTGATGTTGAAAGTGATGGAAGTTTTAGCGAAATTGAAGTTGTTGATGACGATTTTAATTTTCAAAATGATGTGGTACGCGTTTTTAATGAAATGCCTTTTTGGAATGCAGCAGTTTTTGAAGGTAAACCTGTAAGGTCGTCATTCACATTACCAATTACGATTAGGCTTCATAGTAAATCATCAGAAGAAAACTTTTTTAAAACGGAAGAAGAAATTACCAATTACAAGAAGATTTTAAAAACAAATAAAATAGAACTCGAAAATTTTGAATTTAATTGTAATTGTACTTTGGAAAAAAGCTCTGCTGACGAAATTAATAAAACAAAAGAATTTTCTCTAACCGCTACTGATAGATACGCATTTTATTCAATTATTGTTATACAGGCCACATCAAAAGATATACGTCATTATATTGATTGGATTAAACAAAAACCTGAAATGTACAATGGAACCTATAAAGAAATTCAATATAAAAATCGAAAAGCTATAGAAGCAGAACATAAAGTTCCTAATAATGATTATGTTTATCATTACCGAACCATTTTTTATATTGAAGGCGATTATTTAATTGGCTTAAATGTAACTTCCTTTAATAAACAAGTGATGAATTTAACTTATGAAGATTTATTAGAAAATTTTAAATTTAAAAAATAGAAATTGATATTATTGAAAATTAAAGTTTCTTTGTTATGAAAAAAATACTTTATCTGCTTTCTATTCTTCTCGTGAATAGTTTTTCAATGGCTGCACAAGAAGATATTCAAACCTTTGTTCAGCAGAAAGCACACCCTAAAGAAGGCATACAGAATTTTATGCAGAATTTTATAGAAGAATTCAACGTGCCCGATATTCCAAAAGAAGTAGAACAGTTGCGTATGCGATTAAAATTTGTGGTTGAAAAAGATGGCAGCTTCTCAGATATTCAGGTTATAGACGATAAATTCGGCGTGGGCGAAGAAGCCATCAGAGCCTTAAAAATGATGCCAGCCTGGGTTCCCGCAGTACATAACCAAAAAAATGTACGTTCGGCTTTTACATTGCCTATAACAATTAATGTAAACGATCCTCAAAAAGATTCCGAACAGCTGGTTTACACTACCGAAGAAGAAGTAAAATCATTTAAAGATTCGTTAAACAACGCTCTTGTAGATACCGAATTTTTTGATCTAAAATGTAATTGTGCCCTTGTTAAAAGTTCTACAAACGATCAATTACAAACAGAAGAGTTTATGATTCAGGCACAAGACAACACGGCATATTACAATGTGGTTTTTAGAAAAATTACCCAGCAGCAGGCAGAAGCAGAATTGCGAACCATTGAAAACGATGCCGAGAAACAAAATGCCATTGTAAGAACCATTGTTTTTAACGAAACCAAAACAACAGAAGTTACCTTTTCTATGCCCAATGGTGATTATGTAAACCACTACCGAACGCTTTTTCTTTATAAAAATGATTATCTCGTTGCTATAAGCATTGTATCTTATAAAAAACAAATCGCCGATTTGTTATTTGAGCATTTAAAAGGCAATTTTAAACTAAAAATTTAAGTGTATTTATTGCTAAAGAATTTATAATATGAAAAATATTTTATTAGTTATTCTAACCATTTTTACAGGATTACAGGTGTTTGCACAGGAAAACGGTATAACTATTATTCAAGCATGTGGTGATCCTTCATATGATTACTCTAAAAAAGCAAATTTGTTTAAAGGAGAAGATTATATCCATAAACTTGTTCACAAGAAAGCACAGCCTAAAGAAGGTTTTGATGTATTTTTCAAAAATCTAAATACTAATATAAAAGACGATTTAGAAGACAAAATAAAACGTCCTTTAACATTAAAAGATATTGTGATTAAGATTAGATTTGTAGTAGAAAAAGATGGTTCTTTAACTAACATGACAACCATAGAAGATAAATTTGATTTAGCAAATGAAGTGTTTAAAATTATAAAAGAGAAATCTAAATGGAAACCAGCTGAACTTGAAAATAAAATTGTACGAATGTATTTTACCTTACCAATTAGGATACCTGTAAACTAAAACCACACATTCCAATATTTCCAAACGGTGTGAATGTAAATACCTAATAAAATCATACAAAAAACAAATTTTATAAAAGAAGAAGCTACAAAACCAATAAACGAACCTGTTGCTGCTTTTAAGGCACGTTTTGAATTGTTCTGGTCGTAAATCAGTTCGCCGATAAAAGCACCCAAAAACGGACCAATTATAAATCCTAAAGGAATAGGTGCAAAAATACCAACAATCAACCCGATATTTGTTCCCCAAATGCCATATTTACTGCCTCCAAAACGTTTGGTACCCTGTGCCGGAATTACATAATCTAATATCACGATAAGTAACGTAATTACAAAAGTTATTCCTAAAGTTGTGTAGTTAAAAGGCATCTGCGGTGTGGTGTATAAAATCAGCAAGCCAATCCAGCTTAAAGGCGGTCCGGGCAATGCCGGCAAAACGCTTCCTGCAATTCCTGCAAGCACAAACAATAAACTTACAATCAGTATTAAGAATTCCATACTTATTTTTGTATTTTTGCTTTTAAATTTACGATTTAATTTTTATGAAAAATTATTGGGCATTTGTTTTTTGTTCATTTTTGCTGACATCGTGCAATTTTGTGCAGAAAGAACTACCAGATTCGCAGGAATTATTGCGTAGAGAATTACATACCATTGATTGGAGCAAGGTGGATACCTATCCCACGTATGATTCGTGCGAAAAATTTACCGATGCCGAAGAAAATAAAAGATGTTTTTTTGATCGTTTGAATTTTGAAGTGGTAAATGTGTTGCGAACCGATTCATTGGTGAAATTATCAACAATAGATTCGGTACAGTTTTTAGTAAGTTTGTCGCCCAAAAGCGAATTGAATTTTAAAACCGAACAAATCAACGAAAAACTGTTGCCCAAGCAAATGCTTGACAGTATCATGAAACAGCAAAACAAGAAATTTTCTAAGATACAGCCGGCAACTAAACGCGGCGTTCCAGTGGCTACACAGTTTCAGCTTCAGGTAAAAATAAAGTAAAGTATATGTTCTAACCCTAACAGAGTTCCGAACTTTGTTAGGGTTTTTTTAGGTCTTCTTCGGATTAAAAACCAGTAAAAAGATACTTCCTGTCGAAATAGGAATAACCAAATTCAACAGCCAAATCAATGCTGCAACCACGGTAACGATCCAGCTGTCAACTCCGAAAAAGCCAAATAAATAAATAGCAACACTTCCTTTTAAGGCAAAATCAATCGCCTGAAAATTGGGTAGAGAAGAAGCCAGAAGGTAAATACTCGCTACTACGGCGAGCAGCGTAAAATACGGAATATCAATCCCAAACAAGGTGTACAATACAAAATACTGATGCACTAAAACCACATATCTTAAAAATGCCAAAAAGATATTTTTTCTGTGTACAGATGCATTGATATTTTTTAAATGATCAATCAGTGTTTGCAGGGAATATCCTTTAATTTGAATGTTTTTTATAGAGCATAAGAGAAGTACCGCTAAAAACAATCCGCCAAAAAATAAGAAAAGATATTTTTCAGGAATAAAAGGATGCAGGCTGTTAATATACAATGTTCCGATCAGTCCAAAAAGCACCGAGTAAATTACCTGAATACCATTGCAAACCGCATTGAGAAAAACTACTTTTCCGGCTTCTTTTTTAGGATAAAACCATGCTTTTCCGGCATATTCTCCAATTCCGTTGGGTGTAACAATTCCAAAAGTAATCCCGATTAGAACCTGTTTTGTACTTTCCCAAATAGTAGTTGGCATAATGGTTTGTGCCAGATTCTTCCATTTTAATATTTCTATAAACCGGTTCAAAAAAGTTAAAATCAATAAAATTGCAACAAAAAAAGTTGCGTTTTCTTGTTGCAATGTCGTTGAAATAATGTTCCAATCAAGCGTTTTTTCTGCCAACTGGCTTTTAATGAAATAAAACGCCAAACCAACCACGATTAATTTCAGCAGAAGTAATAAGAATTGCTTAATTTTGGAAGACAAAAATTTCATACTGCAAAGGAACTATTTTTTTCAGTACAACCTATTTGAATTAACGAATTAATAAACATTGGCAAAAGAACGCATTATATTAGGTATTGATCCCGGAACCACCATTATGGGGTTTGGTTTGATAAAAGTTGAAAAAAATCAGATGGTTTTTTTACAGCTTAACGAATTGAATCTTTCAAAACTGAGCGATCATTATTTAAAATTAAAACGCGTTTTTGAACGTACCATTGAATTGATTGATACCTATCATCCTGATGAAATTGCTATTGAAGCTCCGTTTTTTGGCAAAAACGTTCAGTCGATGTTAAAGCTGGGTAGGGCACAAGGTGTTGCAATGGCTGCGGGTTTGTCACGCGAAATTCCGATTACCGAATACGAACCCAAAAAAATTAAAATGGCAATAACCGGAAACGGAAATGCTTCTAAAGAACAGGTAGCTAAAATGTTACAACAATTGTTGGGTTTGAAAGAATTGCCAAAAAATCTCGATTCTACCGATGGATTGGCGGCAGCCGTGTGCCATTTTTTTAATTCGGGAAAAACCGTAGTAGGAAAATCTTATTCGGGTTGGGATGCTTTTGTCAATCAAAATCAAGATCGAATCACCAAAAAATAATGGCAGGCATTTACTTACATATTCCTTTTTGCAAGCAGGCGTGCCATTATTGCGATTTTCATTTTTCAACTTCGTTAAAGAAAAAAGACAAAATGATTTTTGCTTTGATTCAAGAACTGAACTTACGGAAAAATGAAATTGATGAAACAATAGAAACCATTTATATTGGTGGCGGAACACCGAGCATTTTGACCAACGAAGAAATTAATTTGTTGATAGATACCGTTTATTCGTTGTTTGATGTGATTGAAAATCCCGAAATTACATTGGAAGCCAATCCCGACGATTTGTCTGTGACACGCATTCAGCAATTGGCATCGTCTGAAATCAACCGGCTGAGTATTGGAGTGCAATCGTTTTACAATGAAGATTTACAAATGATGAATAGGGCACACAATGCTGATGAAGCCTGGGATTGTTTGGTTGAAGCTACAAAATTTTTTGACAATATTTCTGTTGATTTAATTTACGGAATTCCCGGAATGGCAAAGGATCGCTGGAAATCAAATATTCAAAAAGTATTAGATCTGGATATTCCACATATTTCCACCTATGCATTAACGGTGGAACCCAAAACCGCTTTGGCAACATTAATCAAAAAAGGAAAAATCCCAACGCCTGATGATGGTGAAGCACATGAGCATTTTTTAGCTTTGGTTTCTATTTTAGAAAACAATGGTTTCGTACATTATGAATTGTCTAATTTTGGAAAAGCCAGTTATTTTTCTAAAAACAATTCGGCTTATTGGTTGGGAAAAAAGTATTTGGGAATCGGTCCTTCGGCACATAGTTTTGACGGGAAAAATCGTTCGTGGAATATTGCCAATAATTCATTGTATATGCAGTCTATCCAAAAAAACGAATTACCAAACGAAACCGAAGCCCTTTCAATGCAAGATAGGTACAACGAATATGTAATGACCGGTTTACGGACTATTTGGGGTGTTTCGTTAGAAAAAGTTTCCACTGATTTTGGTTCTGAATATCTGGAATATTTACTGAAGAATGCACAACCGTTTTTGCAAAAACAACAATTGCAATTAGAAAACAACGTTTTAAAAACTACCATTAGAGGAAAATTCTTTTGCGACGGAATTGCATCGGAATTATTTTGGATAGATTGATAAAATGCCACAGATGCACAGATAATTTTAATATATCAATGTTTCTTTGGGAAACAAAAGGACGTATCAATAAATATGGAACGAATTACCAATAATAAAATTTTAAAAAAATGTTTTCCTTTGATTTTTACAAATCTATTTATAATAGGTGTGTTTTATTATTGGTTTTTTGAAGATGATTCTTTAATGAATAATTTATCTTTTTTTATAGGTTTAGTAATTTTAATTTTCGTGCCAATTATTTTTCAATTAGTGATTATATTTAATCATTATGCAATAAATAAAAAAATATTATTTAAAGTTTATGAAGATCAATTGTTTATAATTCAAAATGATGAGCAGTTGATTATTAGTGAAGATAATATAATCCATTGGAATTTAGTTGGAACTTCAGGTAAAGTAAAGAATAGTACAATCAAATTTTCTTTAATAGACGATTTGTTTTATGTGAAAATTTTATTAAAAGATAGAGAAGAAGAAGTTATAGTGACATCACTATTAAATTCAAAAATTGATGTTGTACTCCAAGAGTTATTTTCAAATAAACGAAAAGAAAATAAAGCAACCTTCTTTCCATATATTCATTAATTTAGAATAGCATTATAATTAATAAAAATCACTACTAAACGGGCAATCTTTCAAATAGGGCAAAATTAGTTG
>NZ_FNXE01000028.1 GCF_900108395.1 Paenimyroides marinum
GATTTAACTGGAATCCTGCCGTTTTTCCAGACAGACCAAGCATTGCTCCCGATATTTCCCGTAAGGAAGTGCACTTTGAAAACGAACAAAAGAGCATACTTATCAAGTGATCTTTTGTTGTAAATCGCTTTGTATAACGATCGGAATCGCATTTTTTCACTTCTCTTTTTATCATCGAATCGTCAATTAATGAAATCAGCTGTCCGAAAACGGATTTTGTCGAAAAATGATTACTTTTACTCATCGTATTTTAAGTTTTGCAACACAAATTTACGATGTTTTTAGGAAGCCATTAAGTTGGCTTCCTTTTTATCGGACAACAATGATTTTCATTAAAAAATCCCGAAGTTAAACTTCGGGATTTGTGTTTTTTATCTTGAATAATTTGGAGCTTCTTTTGTAATGGTTACATTATGTGGGTGTGATTCGCCGATACCTGAAGAAGTCAACTGTACAAAACGAGCGGTTTCCTGCAAGGTTGGAATATCTTTTGCGCCACAATACCCCATTCCGGCACGTAAACCACCAATAAACTGCGTCATCGATTCGTTTAATTCACCTTTATAAGGCACGCGACCTTCAATACCTTCAGGAACCAGTTTTTTAACATCGTCTTCCACATCCTGGAAATAACGGTCTTTAGATCCGTGTTTCATTGATTCTACAGAACCCATTCCACGATAGGTTTTAAACTTACGACCTTCAAAAATAATGGTTTCTCCCGGAGATTCTTTTGTTCCTGCAAGCATAGATCCCAACATCACACAATCGGCTCCTGCACCTAATGCTTTTGGAATATCGCCTGTGTAACGCAAACCACCATCGGCAATCACAGGAATTCCGGTCCCTTTTAAAGCAGCAGCAACTTCCATCACCGCAGAGAATTGAGGGAAACCAACACCTGCAACTACACGAGTAGTACAGATAGATCCCGGACCAATACCTACTTTAACGGCATCTGCACCAGCTTCTACCAAATACAAAGCAGCTTCGGCAGTAGCAATATTTCCTACCACTACATCAATTTCAGGAAATGTTGCTTTTACTTCTTTCAATGTATTAACCACTCCTTTTGTATGTCCGTGTGCGGTGTCAATAATTAACGCATCAACGCCGGCAGCTACCAAAGCACTTGCACGTTCTACAGCATCTGCAGTTACCCCTAAGGCAGCTGCAACACGTAACCGACCAAATTTGTCTTTATTTGCGTTTGGTTTTAAGGTTAGTTTGGTAATATCGCGGAAAGTAATTAATCCTACCAATTTGTAATTGGCATTAACAACCGGTAATTTTTCAATTTTATTTTCCTGAAGAATTTGTTCTGCATCGGATAAAGTGGTTCCTTCTAAAGCAGTAACTAAATTATCAACTGTCATTACTTCTACAATAGAACGTTCGTTCTTTTTCTCAAAACGTAAATCTCTGTTGGTAACGATTCCTTTTAAAATTTGATTTTCGTCAACCACCGGGATTCCACCAATTCCGTTTTCACGCATGGCTGTTTTTGCATCGCCAACAGTAGCGGTTAAAGGCAGTGTTACCGGATCGATAATCATTCCTGATTCTGCACGTTTTACTTTACGGACTTCAAGAGCTTGTTGCTCAATGGTCATATTTTTGTGTAAAACCCCGATACCCCCTTCGCGAGCCATAGCAATTGCCATAGCACTCTCTGTAACGGTATCCATTGCAGCTGAAATAACCGGAACATTTAAAGTGATGTTTTTTGAGAATTTTGATTGAATATTTACTTCGCGTGGTAATACCTCTGAGTATGCGGGTATTAAAAGAACATCGTCATAAGTTAAACCCTGACCGACTATTTTTGTTGTGTGTGCTTCCATGTTGCAATTGTAGTTGAATTGCACGCAAATTTAGTGATTTTTAAATGAAAAATAAAATTTTAATGATAAAAATTAAAAATTTTCAACGCTTCGTTATAAGCAGCTTCAAAAGAGGTCATCTGTATGTTCGTTTCTACTTTATTTGCGGTAAAATAACTCAGCATTTTTTCGGTGGGCATATTCCCTGTTAAATCGTCTTTTGCCATTGGGCAGCCACCAAATCCTTTAATGGCTCCGTCAAAACGAATACAGCCAGCTTTATGGGCAGCATCTACTTTTTCAAACCATGCATCCGGAGTGGTGTGTAAATGTGCACCAAATTCGATATGTGGGTATTTTGGAATTAGATTAGAGAATAAATAGGTTATATCTTCGGGTGTTGAAGAACCAACGGTATCAGAAAGCGATAAAATCTTTACGCCCATATTCGCCAGTTTTTCTGTCCACTCACCAACAATATCCACATTCCATGGATCGCCATACGGATTTCCAAAGCCCATAGACAGATACGCAACAACTTCTTTATTTGTTTTATTAGCGATTTCTAAAATTTCTTGTAAAGTAACAATTGATTCGGCAATGGTTTTGTGCGTATTGCGCATTTGAAAGTTTTCTGAAATAGAAAAAGGAAACCCTAAATACTGAATTTCGTTATGAACCGATGCCAATTCTGCACCTTTTGTATTTGCAATAATAGCCAGTAATTTGGTTTTTGTTTCTGAAAGATCTAATTGCGACAACACTTCTGCCGTATCCTGCATTTGCGGAATGGCTTTAGGCGACACAAAACTGCCAAAATCTAACGTATCAAAACCACAACGCAATAACGATTGGATGTATTGCACTTTTTTTTCTGTGGGGATAAACGCTTTGATGCCTTGCATGGCATCGCGTGGACATTCTATTATTTTTACCGGTTTCATAAGGCTCAAAGATAACAGATTTCGAAAGATTTGCAAAATGCCCGATTGAAATAATTTACTAAATCAGCATTAAAACAGCCAAAATTACAAATACAACAATCTGCAGCCATTTTAATATTAAATTAAACGTGGTGCTTTCGCGGAGAAATTTTGTGAGTGAAGCAGCTAAAACGGCATACAGACAAAAAACCGTAAACGCTTGAACAAACGAGATGATTCCTAATGTGTAAACCTGTAATTTTATATTTCCGGCTTTGCTGTTGATGAATGTAGGGAATAATGCCAAGAAAAACAGCATTACTTTTGGGTTGAGTATATTCATTAACAACCCTTTAAAAATGTTTTTCCAGGGTTTGTCAATTGTTATTTTTTGAGATTTTAATTGAAACGAAGCTTCTGATTTAAAAACGCTATAAGCCAACCACAACAAATACAACGCACCAAAAATTTTGATGCCTTTAAACAACATAGGGCTTTTTATAATGATTGCCGAAATACCAAATGCCAGCAGTGTGGTATGAAAAAGCAATCCGCTGCTTAAACCAATGTCTGCCGAAATTCCGTAGTTTTTTCCTTTGGCAATACTTGTTGAAAGCACATACATTACGTCGGGTCCCGGTGCAATGGTTAGTGCCAAACTTGCAAAGAAAAACGAAATAACGGTTTCAATGGTCATTATTTTCGTTTTAAAATTGCCTGATTGATTTCTTTAATCAAAGCGGGACCTTCGTAAATAAATCCGGTGTAAATCTGAACCAAATCGGCTCCTGCATCTAATTTTTCTAAGGCATCGGCTGCAGAGTGAATTCCACCCACGCCAATAACAGGAAACGATTTATTGCTTTTTTCCGAAAGAAAACGAATCACTTCTGTTGATCTGTTTTTTAACGGTTTGCCTGATAGCCCACCTGTTTCCACTTTATTCACCGATTGTAATCCTTCACGGGAAATGGTCGTATTGGTCGCAATAACACCGGCAATTTTGGTATCGTTTACGATATCGATGATGTCCAGCAATTGGTCATTGGTTAAATCCGGAGCAATTTTCAAAAGAATTGGTTTTTGTTTTGGTTGCTGAAGATTTTTATTCTGTAAAGTCGATAGCAATTCCGTCAACGGTTCTTTGTCTTGCAACGCACGTAAATTAGGCGTGTTGGGCGAACTTACGTTGACCACAAAATAATCTACATACGGAAACAAAGCATCGAAACACAAAATATAATCATTTACCGCCTCTTCGTTTGGAGTGATTTTGTTTTTACCGATGTTTCCACCAATTAAAACACCTTTATTTTGCTTTAAACGTTCTACTGCCAGCTCAATTCCGCCATTATTAAAGCCCATTCGGTTAATAATTCCTGAATCTTCTTTTAAACGGAACAAACGTTTTTTAGGATTTCCGTCTTGTGGTTTTGGAGTGATGGTTCCAATTTCGATAAATCCGAAACCAAACGCATCTAATTCGTTATAAATCTTGGCATCTTTATCTAATCCTGCAGCTAAACCAACCGGATTTTTAAATTTCAAGCCAAAAACTTCCCGTTCCAATCTTTTGTCGTTTACCTGATAAATTGATTTAAAAACCGATTTCATACCCGGAATGGCGTGCATTGTTTTTATCATTGAAAAAGTAAAATGATGCACTTTTTCAGGATCAAACTTAAATAAAAGCGGACGAATTATTGACTTGTACATGATTGTATAATTTAAAGCTTTGCAAAAGTACTATTTTTTTAGTTTCAGGTTTAAGATTTCAGGTTCAAAGTTTCACGTTTCAGGTTCTGTTAGCTAAATTTTATAGTGAAGTTTCTCAAATAATTTTCATATCCCAAGTGATTATGATATATTTGAACATTGCAAAAAGCTATTTATGAAGATACTTCGCGTAAAAAATATGGTATGCCCCCGATGCATTATGGTTATTGAAAAAACAATGGAAGATTTGGGGTTTGATTTGAATGATGTGGATTTGGGTATGATTGAATTTCACGAACCCATAACCCTTGCCGACCGGGATAAAATTGAAAAAGCGATTCAGCCTTTGGGGTTTGAACTGTTAAGCGATAAAAAAAGTATGCTGGTTGAACGCATTAAAACGCAGATTATTGAATTGGTTTCTAAAGACGTAAACGATTTAACCATTACGCTTTCTGAATATTTATCAAGTAAATTACAGGTGGAATACCATACGCTGAGCCAGTTGTTTTCTAATCAGGAATCGCAAACCATTGAGCAGTTTTACATTCTGCAAAAAATTGAAAAAGTAAAAGAATTGCTGGTTTATGATGAACTGACTTTAAGTGAAATTGCCTATAAAATGAACTATAGCTCAGTAGGACATTTAAGCAATCAGTTTAAAAAAGTTACCGGCCTGGCACCTACGCACTTTAAAGAAATAAAGGTTTTTAAGGAAGAGGTGATAAATAATAACGATATAAAACAAACCTCTTAAAAAAAGAGGTTTCTTCTTATTAAAATTTTCTGCTTTCATCTAAAATTAAAAACTAACTATTGAAATTATACAAACCTTTTTAAAAATTATGTAAGCGACAGGTTTAGGATTCTAAGTATCTTTACAATCAAAGATAAAATCCTATGAAAACCAGATATAAAATAAACGAAATGACGTGCAGCGGCTGTCAGGCAAAAGTAACCGACGCCCTGCAAACATTTGCCGATAAGGTTACCGTAAGCCTGCACCCGACAGAAGCCGTTATTGAATCGGACAAAAAAATTCCGTTAGAAGAGTTACAACACGCACTTTCTCAAAAAGGTTCTTATACCATTCAGGAAATTACGGAAAATGCAGATGGAACGGAAACGCTTTCTGAAATTGCTCATCACGCCGCACATGCTCACCACAATCATAACGAACCACCGAAACAGTTAGAGCATTTAGCCGGAAAATATTATTGCCCCATGTTATGCGAAGGCGATAAGGTTTACGATAGTAATGTAGGTTGTCCGGTTTGTGGAATGGATTTAGTACGCATCGGCGGAAATTCTTCGGATAATAAAGAAGTCCATCACTTAAAAAAACTCTTTTATCAATCATTGGTGGTTACCATTCCTGTATTTATCATTGCCATGTTTGGAATGAGCCACGACAGTTTTATTTACAAAATCATTCCGTACAACATTGCCCTTTGGCTGCAATTTATTGGTGCAACTACTGTTTTATACATTGGCAGAAACTATTTAAAACGCGCCTGGATTTCGTTTAAAACATGGCATTTAAACATGTTTAGTTTAATTGGCTTAGGCGCTGTTGCCGCTTACCTTTTTTCGCTGTTTGTCTTAATTAATCCGCATGCATTTCATGCAGCAGAGCATTTACCCATTTATTTTGAGAGTGTTGCCGTAATTTTTACCCTGATGATTTTAGGTCAGTGGCTGGAAGCTCGTGCCCATCAAAAAACAAAATCATCGGTAGAACATTTGTTAAATTTGATTCCGCAGAAAGCAACTGTTTTAGTTAATGGAAATGCTACCGAAATTGATGTTGAGCATATTCAGGTAAACGATGAAATCTTAGTAAAACCTGGTGAAAAAATTCCTGTGGACGGCATCGTAACATCCGGACAAACTTCTATTAATGAAGCTTTGCTAACCGGCGAGCCTTTGCCTGTTTTAAAGAAAACAAATGATGAAGTTTTGGCAGGAAGTATCAATACCAACCAATCGTTTCAAATGAAAGCAACACGAATTGGCGTAACAACTACCATTGCCCAAATCGTTGAAATGGTTAACAAAGCAAGTCTTTCTCGTACACCGATTCAGCGTTTAGCAGATAAAATTTCGGGTTATTTTGTACCGATTGTCGTTGCAATTGCACTCATAACTTTTGTTTACTGGGGATTTTTATCAACTGAAACTTCCTTATTGTTTGGATTACAAAATGCTATTGCCGTATTAATCATCGCTTGTCCGTGTGCCTTAGGTTTGGCAACTCCGGTTTCTATCTCTATGGGAATTGGGAAAGGTGCCGAATACGGAATCCTGATAAAAAAAGCCGAATCATTGGAAGCGTTACAAAAAACCAATGTGGTTATTACGGATAAAACCGGTACATTGACCGAAGGAAAGCCGTCGCTGGAAGAAATCATTCCGTTAAAAGATCTTTCTGAAGAAGCATTAATAAAAATAACCGCCCAAATGAATTCAGGCAGCGAACACCCTATTGCCAAAGCTTTTACCGATAAAGCAAAAACAATGAACATCGTATTTCAATCAAACAAAATGGTTGCAAATATTCCGGGAAAAGGCATACAGGGAATGATCAACGGGAAAAAAGTATTTTTAGGTAACGAAGCACTGCTTAAACAAAATAACATTGGTGTTTCGCAAACCATTTTACATCAGGTAGAAGAAATTCAAAGTTCGGGAAAAACGGTTTCGTATGTGGCAATAGACAAAGATATTGTTGGTTTGGCTGTAATTCACGATGCTCTAAAACCCGATGTAAAAGCAACCATTGATTTTCTTCATTCCAAAAACATCGAAATCATTATGCTTACGGGCGACCACGCACACACGGCACATGCCATTGCAAAACAAATAGGTATTGACAAGGTATTTGCACAACAGCTTCCGGAAGGTAAACTGTCAATGATTGAATCGGTTCAAAAAGAAGGAAAAACAATTACGATGGTTGGCGACGGCATCAACGATGCTCCCGCACTGGCAAAAGCCGATATAGGAATTGCTATGGGAAGCGGATCCGATCTGGCACAGGATTTTGCAAAAATCACCTTGTTAAACAGTTCGTTTTCTAATGTAAAAAAAGCTATTGTATTGAGTACATCTGTTATGAAAAACATCAAACAAAATTTATTCTTCGCTTTTATTTATAACATTATTGGAATCGCCGTAGCAGCAGGAATTTTTTATTATGCAACCGGAATGTTATTATCGCCAATGATTGCAGCTTTCGCCATGTGTTTAAGCTCTGTTTCGGTCATAACAAATGCGTTGAGAATAAAACAATTGAAATTATAAGCCTTAAATCATTGCAAATCCGTAAAAATTAGTGTATTTTCGCTCTCATTATTTACAATTTATAACAAAACAATGAAACAAGTACCTTTAAATGATGTACACGTAGCTTTAGGAGCAAAAATGGTTCCTTTTGCCGGATATAATATGCCTGTTCAATACGAAGGAGTAAACATTGAACATGATACCGTAAGAAATGGTGTAGGTGTTTTTGATGTATCCCACATGGGATTATTCAAAATTTCGGGAGAAAATGCTTTGGATCTGATTCAAAAAGTAACTTCAAACGACGCATCGGTTTTGGTAAACGGAAAAGCACAATACAGCTATTTACCAAACGATAAAGGTGGCATTGTTGACGATATTATTACCTATAAAGTAAACGATACAGAGTATTTAATGGTAGTAAACGCATCAAACATCGATAAAGATTTTGAATGGATCGCTTCACATAATTCAATGAACGTAGCTTTTGAAAATTTGTCAGACCACTATTCTTTATTAGCAATTCAAGGTCCAAAAGCAAATGAAGCCATGCAGTCTATCACAAATGTAGATTTAACAAACTTAAAATTCTATACATTTGAAACAGGAACTTTTGCCGGAAAAGAAAACGTTATTGTTTCTGCTACTGGATACACAGGGTCGGGCGGTATTGAAATTTATGCTAAAAACGAAGACATTGTTCATATTTGGAACGAAGTTTTAAAAGCTGGGGAATCATTCGGAATTAAACCAATTGGTTTAGCAGCTCGCGACACCTTGCGTTTAGAAATGGGGTACTGTTTATACGGAAACGAAATAAACGATACCACTTCGCCAATTGCTGCCGGGTTAGGCTGGGTTACAAAATTTACTAAAGATTTTGTAAACTCTGAAGCGATTAAAGCCGACAAAGAAAACGGTGTAGCTACTAAATTAATCGGTTTTGAATTGATCGACCGAGGAATTCCCCGCCACGATTACGAAATTGTTGATGCAGAAGGCAATGTGATTGGTCACGTAACATCTGGTACACAATCTCCATCATTAGGAAAAGGAATCGGAATGGGATATGTAAATAAGGAATTTGCTAAAGAAGGTTCTGAAATCTTTATCCGCATCCGCAAAAACGATGTAAAAGCACAAGTGGTTAAAACACCTTTTTATAAAAAGTAATCTGATTTTATAACAGATAACAAAAAAACGAAGCTTTTTAAGCTTCGTTTTTTATTTTTCTTTTATAGAACTTGGAATTCTAAAAATTGCTTTTACACTAAAGTTACCTGCAATATTTCCATCAAAGCTACTGTACGAACCATAGCCACCAGATGTGTTACTTGTAAAACTAATATATTCTTGATGTTCAATACCAATACTAAAATTCTCATATATTTTAAAACGATAACCAAAACCTAGACCCAAACCAACTTGCTCTTTTCTTAAATGACCAATATCTATTTTTTCATTTCCAAATTTCCCACTTGTCATAAAGCTTACTGTAGGTCCAAAATTAATGTGCCAATTTCTAGATCTCCCAATATGGATATTTGCATGAATAGGAATTACAATAAAATTAAGCTTCTCATTTTCATAATAATATCTGTAATAATTATTGTCTTGCGGATTGTCAATAAAAGCGTGTGTATAAACAGAACTTCCTAATGTTTGATATTCTAATCCCGTTCTTAAACTCCAGCGATTGTTCATATAAAAATCAGCAGTAACCCCTAAAACAGGTGTGTATAATGTCTTGTTTCCTTCGCTAGTATATGAAACATCCCCATAATAATTAGAACTATTAATACCAATGAACGGTGCAACTTCAATGTCGTTTCTCTCTCTAACCTGAGCATTTGTTGCAAAAGACGCCAACAAAGCAACTAATAGTGTTTTTTTCATGTTCTTGTAGTTAAAATAATTAGTGTTTTTTTTTACAGAAAAACAACTTTTCTATAATTTTGCGTAAATTTAATAAAAAAGTATTAGAAATGGGAAGAGCGTTTGAATTTAGAAAAGCTAGAAAAATGAAACGTTGGTCGGCAATGGCTAAAACGTTTACACGTATTGGTAAAGATATCGTAATGGCTGTTAAAGAAGGCGGACCTAACCCTGAAACAAATGCCCGTTTACGTGCGGTTATTCAAAATGCCAAATCGGCAAATATGCCAAAAGAAAACGTTGAACGCGCTATAAAAAAGGCATCAGACAAAGATACAGCAAACTATAAAGAAGTGTTGTTTGAAGGTTATGCACCACACGGAATTGCCGTTTTAATTGAAACCGCTACCGACAATAACAACAGAACTGTTGCAAACATTCGTTCTTATTTCAATAAATGTAACGGAACCATGGGAACACAAGGATCTGTAGATTTTATGTTTGACCATACGTGTAACTTTAGAATTGCAAAGGTAGAAGGTTTAGATTTGGAAGAATTTGAATTAGAATTGATTGATTTAGGCGTAGATGAAATTTTTGAAGACGAAGACGGTATCATGATTTACGCTCCGTTCAACAGTTTTGGAGCGATTCAAAAAGAATTGGAAGAACGCAATATGGAAATTCTTTCATCAGGTTTTGACCGTATTCCGCAAGTAACAAAAGAACTTACTGAGGAGCAAATTGCCGATGTTGAGAAGTTGTTAGAGAAAATCGAAGAAGACGATGACGTTCAAAATGTTTATACCACAATGGCTTAATCTATATTTAAAAATAAGTTTATTATAAAATAAAAACCTCACAAATTGTGAGGTTTTTATTTTTTTGTACAGATTAAATAAATTCCGGTGCCAAACAAAACACCAAGTGTGTTACACAGCACATCTAACCATTCAAACGAACGTTTTGTGGGCAGTACATCTTGCATGAATTCTACTGCCAATCCAAACAAGATTAAACCGAAAACGATCAGCATAAGGTTTAATTTATACGCCTGTGATTCTTTATTTAACAATGCCCAAGACCATAAGAAAGCCGATGTGGTATAGAACATAAAATGTACTATTTTATCGATATTTGGAATGTTTATTTCTTTTACTTCGTTAATGTTTGATAGGTTCATCAAACAAAAGAACAGTATAACAATATTCCAACTTATGGCAATAAGCTTTTTATTATGCACCAATTAATTCTTTATATTGATCTGCGGTTAACAATGCGTCAAATTGCGCTGCATCGCTTACTTTTACCTTAATCATCCACCCTGCCTGATATGGATCCGTATTTACCAATTCCGGTTCTGTTTCCAAACCTTCATTAAACTCGATAATTTCACCTGCCATAGGTAAAAATAAATCAGAAACAGTTTTTACAGCTTCTACTGTTCCAAAAACCTCATCTTGATCTAACGTTTGATCTACTGTTTCTACTTCTACGTAAACAATATCTCCTAATTCTTTTTGTGCAAAATCGGTGATTCCTACCGTTGCAACATCTCCTTCTAAACTAACCCACTCGTGGTCTTTTGTGTACTTTAAATTAGCTGGTATATTCATTGTGTTATTATTTTAAGAGCAAATGTATAACTTTATTGATAATTGAAAAATTTTTAGAGTTTAATTTCCGAAATTATAGCGTAAAGTTATGCCTGAGCGTATGTTTGTTATTGGATACATGGTTGATATAACCGCTTTGCTGAACATGTGTTCGTAATAAAAAATAAATGTAAAATTCTTACTTACATCGTATGAGGCATTTACTTTTATATTGGTAACATCCTGCCCCGCACCAATCTGGTTGTTGTTATAATCTAAATAACGAATAATGGTTTGGTTTCTACGCCAGGAAAACTCAGTGGTAATACGCATATCGCTTACAATTCTGCCGCCATTGGCAACACCTTCAAAATTGGTTGTAAAACCAACATCTTTAATGATAAAGCCAAATTTAAAGCTGTATTCGTTTCCTTGAACCTCTGTTAGCAAATTGTTATCAAAACTCATAGATAATAAACGATCTTTATTGATTCTTACACCAAAGTCAATATTTGATTTTGTTCTGAAATCAATCCCTACAAGCGGAGCAAAATTCTCGTTCATTGTGATATTACTCACTACATTTTTTGCAGGATAATTTCCACCGGCATTTAATCCATTAGGGTTTTCCAGATACTCGTAATTGGTCTGAAAGTTATTTACCGAATAGCCCGATGTATATACATGAGAAATAGTAAAGTTTGAAAAATGATCTTTAAACCAGCCTAATTTTGCTAATCCGGTATATCTTAAATTCCAGTTTGGCAATGGGATATTTTTCAAAAAGCCGTTACCTTGTTTAGATACATCTTTACCCGAGTAAGCTGCCAAAAAGGACGGAATCAATACTTCTTGATTGGTACGGCTGTAGCCCACCGGATAACCATATTCATCGATATTTGCCGGATCAGACAAATCGATACCGCGTTCTGTAGCCAATCGGTTTGCAACCAAAATTCTGTTTGCCTTAAATTGTTCAAATGCCGCCGAACCGTTTACGTCACTTTTGCCAAATGCTGTTCCTATCATAATGTTGCTGGTACTGAAAAAACCTGATTCGTAAGGCGAACGCGAATTATAGATACCGTTTTCAACATCGTATTGTTCAGACATATTGGTACTGTAATTTTTATTGGCATTGATCGTTATTAACAAATCCTTCAACGGACGAACCTCTGCTGTAAACGTCAGTCTTTCGGTGTGCATGCGACTGAATTCCTGATTGAATTCCGGATAATAGGTCAGCCAACCTTTACGGGCAGCTTCGTAACGAACATCCTCCTGCGAACCAAAGACATATCCAAGTGTTGGTCGTGAAGTTCCAAAGAAACCTAATCCGCCTAAATACCCCGGCAACACCGTACCGTTAGATTCTTCGTAATTGATTCCCACTTTTTTAACCATGGTTACAAAATTAATTGCAGCATCTAAAGCAGCCGAACCTTTTTCTTCTTCTTCTTTCTTTTCTTTAGCTGTCAGTTCTTTATTACGTTCAACCTTTTCTCCCGGTTTTGGCCGGGCTTCTAATGAAGAGGTTTTCTTTTTCTGTTTCGCGGTACTTGGCACCAACCCAATGTATTTATACAAAACGTCCATGGTAATAGTAGAATTTAAACGGTGCGTATTGGCATTCTGAATGGTATTTCCCAATTCGTAATTTACACCATTGTAATCTATATTTGAAAAAGCATCTGTTGCACGCTGCCAGCTATAATCACCTGAATAAGAATAATCACTATTGATGAATGCTAAAAACGGAATTTTATCAAACGGCAGCTTATAAGTCATTTGTAACGACTGCATACGCAAATTAGGTGTACCCGGATCAAAATAGCCGTCCCAAATGCCTAACGAATTGTCAACATATCTGTTTTCGTCCATAAAATTGCGAACAACATTGTTATTCGACGCCGTGTAATTCAACGTTAGGTTTTTAGTTAAATTAAAATTAACACCGTAATTGTAATTAAAGAAATAATTTCTGCGGTACAACGGCTGTATTTCGATACCTTCTACATCAATCATCCGGTATTTTTGCTGATTGTACTGGCGTAAAACATTTGAACGGAAGGTAAGACTTGTTGGCAATAAGTTCAGGTTAAAATCGCTGAACAATTTTAAATATTTGTTCTTCTTGAAATTTTCCGCTTTTTTAAATGGCTCTATATTCCAGGGTTTAAACCCAAACGAATAATCTAACGAGGAACTTGCCTGCTGATCTAACATACGTTCCACCTCGTAATTATGCTGTTGCACTTCGTTAAACGAATGCGAAAGCGTAATGTTTTCTATATCGTAAAAATGTTGTTTTTGATTTGGTGAGCGTTGTTTGTTTACACCAATAAAGTTGATACTTGTTCGTTTGGTGTATTCAATGGCACGATCTTTAATTTGCCTGCGTTCCTGTTCGGTTTGTGCTTCGTCCATTTTAGTTTGTAAACGGATATCAGGATCGTTAGGGTCATACTCAGGCGTAATCTTTTCTTCGGCAACCGAATAACTGAACGGTATGTTTAAATTCCATTTTTTAGGTAATAATTGGTGTGCATTTACAGCAGTTGCAACATTGTATTGAAAAACATCTTCACGACTGCGTTCTTGCGGTCCCTGCTCTATAGAACCAAATCCCATTGTTTGTTTGTTTACAGATGCGGTAACCGATGCAAAATCTGCAATTTTGGCATCAACTGTACCTACTGCTGCCCAACCTCCTTTATTGGTCATGTCAGACATACGCAATTCGTTAAACCAAACTTCACCACGTAAATCGCGAGGAGATTGTACATCGTTTTCATAAAGCACTCTGGTATTGTTTCGAACACCAATCATTATGGTTCGCAACATTCCAAAATTTGGATTTCCTTTTACTCCAATACGCAGTTTGTTTATTTTATCTGCCAATTCAGGTGCCAGTTCTTCTTCGTTTTTAAAATAGATAAAATTAGGATCTTGGGTATTATCCCTGTTGCGCATTAATTTTAACTTGGTCAGCAACTCTAACTGCAATTCTATTTCATTAGCCAGTGGCCAGATTTCGTCTGCAATTGTTGTACCCCATTCGGTTACTTTCAGCGGAATTTCAACCTGATAGAAGTTATCTGTAAAATCGTTACCAAAACGAATAAAAGCAACCATTTCATCATCTTTCAACCTTGTGGCATCGTTTACATTTTCTAGTGCCTCGGCATGTAAAAACATACGCAGTTTTTTATACTGACGCATATCGATATTACCAACATTTTTGAACACCGCTCTGGAATCGTCTGGCTCTAATCCGTTTGGTGTAACGGTTGAATTTGCTTTGTAAACTTTTAACGATAAAGCCTGTTCATTTTGATTGATAATGGTATTGTTCTGGTTTATTTGTTCACGTACGATACCCGGAGGCAATACGTACGGAATAGGCGTACGTGCATAATTGTTCAGAACATTCAGCGTAGTTACATCAAAACCGGTATTGGTTCCCTGAACAATTGTATTGGGATCTTCTACCAGGCTTTCAGTGTATCGGCGCCAATCGCTTCTTACTAAGTCTAATGTACCAAAACGCAAGGTTATTTCATCAGAAAAACCTGTTAAGAACATACGCATAAAACGTATAGACTGTAAATCTGAAATGGCACCTACAGCGTATTCTTCACTTGCTATAATCGGTACTTTATACTGTACCCATTTCACCGGTGTAGAATTTCCGTTTAAAAATTTTACTTCTGTTGTACGTACATCAACTACGTAATTTTCACCAATTACCGGATTTGGGCTAACATTTACCTCATATTGATAATACGCATTAATGGTGTTCATGGTATTATCGTTATCAATATCTTCTACATCGGGTAAATTGGTATTACCTCGGTTGGTATCGGTAAACTGTATGGGTGTGTTCCCCTGTAATCCATTATAATTTTTGTAACGTGACAGGATATCGCCCTGGGCTGTTAAGAAAAACTCATAGTTATCTGCTGCCGGATCTGCAAAAGATGAAAACTGCGAAAACTTTGCTTTTTCTTCCTCATCGTTTAAACCGTCCAAACCAACATCCTGATACATACGATTATTGGCATCGGTGTCAAAAGCATAAATAAGTGCGGTAGATGCCGGAACTTTTCCCCAAACCGAACTAACTGTTGGTGCATTGTTTGCAGGTGTAGGTAATCCGTTTTCGTATTGCTTCATACCGTCTTGCAAAATGTCTTCTGAAATGTATCCCAGGTTAAAATATACTTTCCCCGTGTTGTTTAAATCAGCTACATCGCCGGCGTTACCTGTGTAAGGATCCATCATCCAGAATTCGATATACTCAACATTTGCCTGTTCAAAATTTGTCGATGCAATGGAACGCATAATACCTGCCCAGTTTTGCTGCGGGTTGGGCAATTCGTTGTTTGATAAAAACTGTGGATTAAAATTATATGGTCCGCGTTCTTTTGGATAATAAGTAAGATTCAACGGATTCATGGTTAATAATTCGCCTTGGGCAATGTCCATGGTAGGGAATAACTCTACTTTATCAATACGGCGGGTTTTGTTTGATGACAACATACCATCGGTAATTTCATTTGGTCGGCGGTACGGACTGTAAAATATCTGATCGATGTTATACCACGACATTTTTGCACGACGATAACCTGATTGCAGATCGGTAAAATTTTCACCAAACCCCACAGGAACCGACGACATAAACCACATGGTTGGGTTTAGCACATCGATATTACTTTGTGTACCTTCAAAATTTTCGATATAAGAAGTTGCTTCACCGTTGATTTGATCTAATTTAGAGGCACCTGGTTTTAGATAAGCAAATTCACCCTTAAAGGTTAAAGTTGACATGACATCGGTATCAATATTTGGCAGCTTATTTACCCAACGGGTTAAGAAAGGTGCATCGGTAGAATAATTAAAGTTAAACCCGTAAATGGCATTGTTAACCGATTCGTCTCCGTAATTTGATTTTACCGTTAAAGGTTGTTCAGACAAACGCAGATACGTAGCACCTAAAATCAATTTATCATTTACTTTATGTTCCACATCAACTCCGAAAAAGCTTCGGCGGTTTTGTGAAAACATTGAGTTTTCTTCGGTAGAAATTTCAATAGGTGTATTGCTTTCTTTTAAAGACGGATCTAATATCTGAACCATTCCTCGCGCATAATCTACCGTATAATCTACACCTTCTACCAATGTTCTTCCACCGGCAGTTACAACAACAGACCCCGGAACCAGGTTAAACCCGCCAATAGGGATACCATCGCCGGCAGAGCTCGACGATTTACCTTTTAGCTGAAACTTGTTTTTTTCGCTTTCCTGCAGCGCTTTTGTATAGGTGTTACGGTATAAATTTTTGTAAACGTATTTTTTTTGGTTGGCATTGTAGCTGGCATCAACATCGTAATTTTCTGCCGGATTGTTTGATAATTTTTTAAATAAATGTTCTCCAAAAGGTTCTACAGTGGTAAAAATTACCCTTCCGTTTTCTTCGTCAATTGTTACCCCTTCAAATTTGTTGGTGTTTTGTAGACCAGGATTTTGGTTGTTGTATCCTCCTCCCTGATTATTGTTATTAGAAGGATTATTACTTGTTGGGCTGTTTGCGATGTAATCAAACCAACCGTCTCCGCCGTTCTGAGGATCATCGGTAGAATTTAAACGGTCTAAGTTAAATACATTTAACAAAGGAGTGTTGGCAACATCTTCAGGCAACGTAGTTCCGGCAACCGGTGAAATATAATTTAACGGCGAAGGATCCGTGTACATAATGTTCAATCTGAAACCTTCTTTATCTAAATAACTGGTATTTGGTATTTTGTAAATATTTTTCATTAATAAATCCCAAACCGGTTCATTTACTGATGCCAATGTACTTTTCAACATTTTTAAAACCAGACTTTGCGTGGTGGGGATATCCTGATTGTCCCCATCCTGCCCTATCACGGTTGCATCAACACCATCGGTTCCAAATTCCCCTACTTTATAGACTTTTCCTCCAATGGTATATTCAAATGCTACAGCTAAGACTTCGTCATTATTTAAAGGCTGCTGTAATGTGATATATCCCAATTGTGGATGAAACTTAAATTCATTATCCAATAATTTACGGGCATTTTCTAACTTAACGTAATCCCGCCCTTCGGTAACAGGTATATTAAACCCGTTTTGTGCGGTAGTTATCTGGCGGATGCCTTGATTTAAAAAATTAGTTCCTATAGCTTCGGGGTTAAACTGGTTGTTAGAGTTATCAACCGGTGCGTTTATCTGCGAAGTTCCAAAGAACGTGGGATTTGCGTTTAAATCAATACCAATGATCCGATCGGTATTTGCGTTGCTTAAACGTGCTTCACCCAAATCTTGCAACGCAATAATATTACGCATGTTATTATTAGTCTGCCCTAAACGGTTTTGACGATTGGTTACCCAAACTTCTACACGGGTAATGCGTACACGACTGTCTATATAAGGGTAATTTCTTAAAGCATTATCGTATTGATACCTGAAATATTGAGACAAGAAAAAGTTGCGGTTTTGTTCGTAATCCAAAGCAAATAGCTCAAAATCCTGGACTGTTCCGCCGCCTTGGGCAACAATGGTTTTTCTTTCTGAAGTTTGTTTAGAAACCACCCCTGTAATGGTGGTACGTCCAAACTGTAATTTGGTCTTCACACCAAAAAGGTTTTGTGCTCCTCTAATCAATGAATTATTCACAGGCATACTTACGTTTCCTACTTCTATTCCTTGCAGAATGGCATCTTCATCGGGCTCATAGTTTAACTTAAGCATTTGCTTTTGAAAATCCATTGTTGCCTGATTATTAAAGTTGATATCGGTATTTAAACGCGTTCCCACTTTACCTTGCAGGCTTAAATCAATCCGCTGATTAAAGTCTAAAGCAAACGTACGGCGGTTTCTTGGGGATATTATGGGATTATCTTGTTTTGAATAGCGCATTCCTAAATCTAATTCAACCGAACCACTTGGCTTTACATCAATGGTATTACCACCAAAAATGGTTTCAAAAAGTTTAGAATTAACATAATAGCCCGGCAGTAAATCTTTTTTTTCTTCTTCGGTCAAACGGTCTTCTGCGGCGGCTAAACGTTTAGAGTAATATTCACGTAGGGCAGCATTTAGTAAAATTTCTTCATATTGCTTACGGGTTAAAACCATGGGATATTCCAGGTTAAACTCGTTATTGGTGACGGTGTAAATATACTTATCAGTTACCGGATCATAGGTGTACATTTTCATGATGCTATCTACATCTTTTAACGAAATTGCACCCCGGATAATGATGTTATCTTCCTTTTCTTCATCAATTTGTGCCCATGTTGGCGTAACATTACACAAAAAGATAATTATGAAAAAATATTTTAAAAGTATATATGTATGTGAAGATGTTTTCAAACGTTTACAAACTTTTTAATGCTGACTTAATAATTTGTTCTACAGTTACTTCCGGATTCTGTTCCACGATTTTCTTCACCAATTTTTCTGATGTTTTTCGTACAAATCCAAGAACCTCTAAAGCAGATAACGCTTCTTCGGCATTAGTATTGTTCACAGGAACAGATAAATCTTCTATGCCATATAATTTTTGCACTTTTTCCTGTAAATCAATGATCACCCGTTGTGCGGTTTTTAAGCCAATTCCTTTAATTGACTGAATGGTTTTAACATCGTTTGATGCAATTGCTTTTATTAAATCGGTGGGCGAAACATACGATAACATATTGCGTGCAGTGTTGCCGCCAATACCTGAAACAGAAATTAACAATTTAAACAATTCGCGTTCTACTTTTTCTACAAAACCATATAAAATATGTGCGTCTTCTTTAATTTGAAGATAGGTGTATATCTGAATGGCTTCTGAATCTTTGATTAAAGAATAAGAATGCAACGAAATATGAACCTGATAGCCAATTCCGTTGCATTCTATTATAATATCTGTTGGCGTTTTTTCAACCAAACGCCCCTTTAAAAACGCAATCATCTTTTTCTATATTTTCTTCAAAAATAGAAAAATTTATTAATAAACCCACTAAGGAGCATCATTCATTCAGATATAATTAAACGCTTTAAATTTTAAATGCTGTTTTATAAAAAAACAATATGTTTATACATGTTAAATTTTGTTAATATTTATTTTTTTATTACATTGCAGTAACAAAAAACTTCTTTTATGAAAAGAATACTACTTTTTTTAATGATTTTATCGGTAAATGTTTACGCCCAAACCCAGGAAGTACAATTAAAATCAAATGACTGGTATGTGTATAAAGTGGTATTGAACAATCAAACATATTTTCCATTAAACAATGTGGAAAATCAAAATATTGTGAATTTAAACTTTACTCAAGGGAACAATGAGCTTAATATGAATTTATTATTTTGTAGTGAGATAGGTAGGACAAAAGATTTAATGTTTATTGGTCCTAATGAATTTACATATGATACTATGGTTTACTTTGGTACTGGATGTTCAATTCCTGATAATTATGAATTTAATAATTATTACTGGCAATATTGGATTTATGATAGTGTAAATCACTATCAATATGAGATTAATGATGTTGATGGCACAACCAAAGAGTTAATAGTTACAAAAATAAGCAACGGTAATAAAGCCTATTTTTATTCTACTTATTTATCGTCGCCATCGTATGTTTTAGAAAAAGTAAAAATTTACCCCAACCCTGTAAAATCTATTTTAAATATTGAATTACCCGCAGCTGATTATCAAAATGTACTGATTGGTATATACGATATTACAGGTAAAAAAATTAAAAGTTTTAAAGAAAACTGGCAAGAAAATATTTCTTTAAATATTGAAAATTTACCTACCGGTAATTATCTTTTAGAATTAAAATTACCTAATGAACCGGGCAGAGGGCATTTTGTTAAAATAATAAAAGAATAGAAAATCATAAAAACAGCCGATATATTATATCGGCTGTTTTTTATTTATACACCAAATTGATAAATACTTATTCCTTTTTGGTCTATTTTGCTTGGGTTAGAAACCTTTTTTTCTGTTTGCTTTTTCCTGAGCATCTATAACAGCCACAGCCGTCATATTTACCATTTCTTCAACGCTTGCCCCTAGCTGAAAAACGTGTACAGGTGCATCTAAGCCCAATAAAATAGGTCCAATCGATGTTACTCCGTTTAATTCTTTCAACATTTTATAGGTAGTATTTGCGGCGTCTAAATTGGCAAAAACCAACGTGTTTACCTTTTTGTTGACTAATTTGGAAAACGGAAATTTCTCTTTCAGCATTTCCTGGTTCAGTGCAAAATCCATTTGAATTTCACCGTCAACAATCATTTCCGGATGTTGCTGATGCAAAATATCTACCGCACTGCGCATTTTTCTTGGTGTTTCTTCTTTTGACGAACCAAAATTACCATAAGATATCATGGCAATTACCGGATCAAAACCAAACATTTTAACCACATAACTGGTCATTAAGGCTATTTTTGCAATTCCTTCTGTTGTTGGATTAGGATTTACTGCGGTGTCTGCCAAAAACATCGGTCCGAGTTTGGTAAGCATTAAGTTTGTTGACGCTACTTTTGCAACGCCGCTGGCACGTGGTATCAAGTCTAACACCGGCCTTAAAGCGGTAGAATAGCTTCGTGAATAACCAGAAAGCATGGCGTCTGCCTCTCCCTGTAATACCATCATCGATGCAAAGTAACTACGGTCGCGCATTAATTTTTCTGCGTCAAGTTTTGTTACTCCTCTGCGTTCTCTTGATTTCCAGAAGAAATCCGCATAGCGTTGTCTGCGGTCCGATTCTTCGTTCGTTTTTGGATCAATAATCATTACATCGGCATCAAAACCAATTTCTCTTTTAAGTTCCAGAATAATTTCTCTGTTTCCTAATAAAATAGGAATGGCGATACCTTCTTCGTAAGCAATTTGTGCTGTTTTTAAAACATTTAACTGGTCTGCTTCGGTATAAACCACTTTCTTAGGATTAATCTTTGCACGGTTCATTAGCATACGAACCAATTTATTGTCTGATCCCATCCGGTCTGATAATTCGTCACGATACGCATCCCAATTAGTGATTGATTCGGTCGCTACGCCTGATTCCATAGCTGCTTTTGCAACTGCCGGCGGAATTTCGGTCATTAAACGTGGATCAAATGGTTTTGGAATGATGTAATCTTTACCAAAGCTTAGTTTCTTTTCCCCGTAAGCAATATTTACCTGCTCAGGAACGCTTTCTTTTGCCAGTTTTGCCAACGCATAAACCGCAGCAAGCTTCATTTCTTCGTTAATCTTTGTGGCACGGACATCTAACGCTCCACGGAAAATATACGGAAATCCCAAAACGTTATTTACCTGATTAGGAAAATCAGAACGCCCCGTTCCCATAATGATATCACTGCGTGTTGCCATTGCCAGATCATAGGCGATTTCAGGGTTTGGATTTGCCATTGCCAGTACCACAGGGTTTGGAGCCATTGTGTTTAACATTTCGGCTGTTAGCACATCGGCTGCCGATAACCCTATAAATACATCGGCATTATTTATGGCGTCACTCAACGTATGGATATCGCGATTGGTTGCCCATTCTGCCTTTGAAGGATCTAAATTTTCACGATCGGCGCGGATAACCCCTTTACTATCTACCATTACAATATTTGCTTTTGAAGCACCTACCGAAACGTACATTTTAGTACAGGAAATGGCTGCCGCTCCGGCACCGTTCACTACAATTTTAACATCTTTAATGTCTTTATTTTGTAATTCGCACGCATTAAGCAATGCTGCTCCGGAAATAATTGCTGTTCCGTGTTGGTCGTCATGCATTACAGGAATGTTCATTTCCTCTTTTAAACGGCGTTCAATCTCAAAACACTCGGGTGCTTTAATATCCTCTAAATTAATTCCGCCAAATGTTGGTTCTAATGCCTTTACAATGCTTACAAATTCATCTACATTTTTAGTATCCAATTCAATATCAAAAACATCAATATCGGCAAAAATCTTAAACAACAAACCTTTACCTTCCATTACTGGTTTCGATGCTTGTGCACCAATATCGCCCAAACCTAACACTGCGGTTCCGTTACTGATTACTGCAACAAGATTTCCTTTTGCTGTGTATTTATAAGCGTTTTCGGGATTTTTCTCGATCTCCAGACAAGGCTCTGCAACACCCGGCGAATATGCCAAGGCTAAATCGCGTTGTGTACTTGTTGGCTTTGTGGGAACTACGGCAATTTTGCCCGGTTTTGGTTTTGCGTGATATAAAAGAGCTTCTCTTCGTTTTGAATCTTTGTGCATGATTTCGTTTTTTGTTGAATAACAAATATACCAAGCTATAATGAATTTAGGAAAAGAAAAAATATTTTTTTGAATCTAATAAAATAGATTTATTATCTTTGTTAAATATTTACGGGAAATGGTGTTCTTCCTTATCCAACCGCCCCGATAGAAATCGGGACTGATGACGCCTGATTAATTTTAATGTTTCACATTTTAATCGGGAAGTTATGTCAAAAAGTAAAAAACATTCATTCAGCAAAAAGATCCATTTACATTTTAAAATCGGGGTTAAAAAATATCCTTCAGTACCCTATATTTTAAAATGGACGCTTATTTGTTCGTTTATCGGATTTTTAATTGGTTCGGCTTCTGCAGGTTTTTTACAGTCTTTGGATTGGGTAACTGATTTTCGCGAAAAAAATTTATGGCTGATAGCACTGCTTCCGGTTGGTGGTTTTTTCATCGGTTTACTTTATTATTACTTAGGCAAAGACATTGAAGCAGGTAACAATTTATTGATTGATACCATTCACGACCCTAAGCAAATTATTCCTTTCCGTATGGCTCCGTTTGTGTATATCGGAACCATTGCAACTCATTTTTTTGGTGGGTCTGCGGGTCGCGAAGGTACTGCTTTACAAATGGCAGGTGCTATTGCAGACCAGTTCAGCAAACCTTTCCGCCTTACGGAAAGTGAACGAAAAATTTTAATTATCGCTGCTATTTCAGCTGGTTTTGGTTCTGTGTTTGGTACACCGTTAGCCGGAGCTATTTTTGGGCTGGAAGTATTTTTGATTGGTCGGTTAAAGTACGATGCTATTTTTCCGGCTTTTGCAGCGGGCATCATTGCCGATTTAGTAACCAAACTTTGGCAAACACATCACACATATTATCACATTGATCTTATTCCTGATGTTTCTTTTACAACCATTATCTATGCAATTATTGCCGGAATTTTCTTTGGAATATGTGCTGCTACATTCAGTAAAGTAATTCATTGGACAGGAAAACTCTTTAAATCAAAAATTACTTACCCGCCATTGCGGCCTTTCATTGGTGGTATTATTGTAGCATCGGCAGTTTGTGTAATAGGTACAACAAAATATATCGGGTTGGGAATTCCTACCATTGTTGCTTCTTTTGACCAACAATTGCCTGCTTACGACTTTGTTTTGAAAATGATTTTTACCATTATCACATTATCAGCAGGGTTTAAAGGTGGCGAAGTCACTCCATTGTTTTTTATAGGAGCTACTTTAGGAAATGCTTTGAGCTATTTTATTGCGTTGCCTACCGGATTATTGGCCGGAATGGGATTTGTTGCCGTTTTTGCCGGAGCAACTAACACACCTATGGCTTGTATTATGATGGCAATTGAGCTTTTTGGAGCGGAATGTGGCGTTTATGTTGCCATTGCCTGCGTGGTTGCTTATTTACTTTCGGGACACAACAGTATTTACAACAGGCAAGTTATTGGAACACCTAAAAACCAACGATTCACCAATCAAACACAGAAACATTTAGATGAGCTTTAATTTCTTTATAAATCAGCCTTAGCACACAACGAAAATTAAAAATTGCTTTACTTTCATTCAGACTTTACGTTTCTTTTAAAAAAGCAATATTTCGCATCAATCCGGAATATTTGGTGCGTTTTACAGGTGATTTTCTAAAAACTTCATTGAACAGTTCCTGAGTTAAATCGTTCCATTGTTGTTTGTCGTAATCAATTAAACTCGGTTTGGGGTTAAATAAAGGCTGCTGGTGCGGTTTTGAAAAACGATTCCACGGACAAACATCCTGGCATACATCGCAGCCATAGATCCAATCGTCTAATTTACCGGCAAATTCATTGGGAATTTCGTCTTTTAATTCAATAGTCAAATACGAAATACATTTGCTGCCGTTAACAACATAAGGCGATTCTATTGCCTGCGTGGGGCACGCATCAATGCAAGCTGTACACGATCCGCAATGATTGGTTGTAGCGGTATCGTACAGCAACTCTAAATCGATAATTAATTCGGCAATAAAAAAGAACGATCCCTCAGATTTTCTAATAAGGTTGTTATTTTTTCCGATCCAGCCCAATCCTGATTTTGCTGCCCAGGCCTTGTCTAAAACCGGAGCCGAATCTACAAAAACACGACCGTCAACCGCTCCTATTTCATCATTGATAAAACGCAGCAGATCTTTCAGTTTGTCTTTTATCACAAAATGATAATCTTCGCCGTAGGCGTACTTGGAGATTTTATACGAATCGGGATTTTGCTTTTCAGAAGGATAATAATTCAGCAACAACGAAACCACTGATTTTGCACCCGGAACCAATAATCTGGGATCCAGCCGCTTGTCAAAATGGTTTTCCATATATTTCATTTCGCCGTGCATATTTTGTTTCAGCCAGTTTTCTAAACGCGGAGCTTCGGTTTCTAAAAAAGCAGCTTCGGAAATACCACAATAAGAAAAGCCCAAATCGAGGGCTTTGTCTTTGATTAACTTTGTATATATTTCCTTTTTATTCATAATTATTAAATAAACCGCCTAATTTTCCGGTATTGGTACGTCCTAAGTGCTGATATGCCTTTTCGGTTACTTCACGACCACGGGGCGTTCGATAGATAAATCCTTCCTGAATCAAAAAAGGTTCATAGACTTCTTCAATGGTTTCAGCGTTTTCTGAAACGGCTGTTGCCAATGTTGACAAGCCCACCGGACCGCCTTTAAATTTATCGATAATGGTCGATAAAATCTTATTATCCATTTCGTCTAACCCGTATTTATCTACATTGAGTGCTTTTAAAGCAAAACGCGAAATTTCAATATCAATGCGTCCGTTGCCTTTAATCTGAGCAAAATCGCGAACCCTACGCAACAACGCATTGGCAATACGAGGCGTACCACGGCTTCGACCGGCAATTTCAATGGCTGCTTCCATATCAATGGGCACTTTTAAAATAGTGGCACTGCGTTCAATAATGGTCGAAAGTAATTCGATGTTGTAATATTGCAAACGACTTTGAATGCCAAAACGGGCACGCATAGGTGCTGTTAACAAACCAGAACGAGTAGTAGCACCTACCAGGGTAAACGGATTTAAATTGATTTGAACCGAACGTGCATTGGGTCCGGATTCAATCATAATATCGATTTTAAAATCTTCCATAGCCGAATACAAATATTCTTCCACAACAGGACTTAACCTGTGAATTTCATCGATAAACAAAATGTCACGTTCCTCTAAATTGGTCAATAACCCGGCTAAATCTCCGGGCTTGTCCAATACGGGACCTGATGTGATTTTGATACCCACATTCAGTTCGTTTGCCAAAATGTTAGACAAAGTGGTTTTTCCCAATCCGGGTGGTCCGTGAAACAAGGTGTGGTCTAAAGCTTCGCCACGCAAATTAGCAGCTTTTACAAACACTTTTAAGTTTTCTAATACCTGATCTTGTCCCGCAAAATCATCAAACGATAGCGGACGCAGTTTTTTTTCTACATCTAACTCTTCGTTTGAGAAATTTTCATTGGTTGGATTTAAATGCTCGTTCATAAAGCAAAGATACTATTTTTACATAAGAAAAATTTTGTGTTTTTGCGATTATAAAACGATATTACTAATTAACTCGTAGTATATTTAGCAATTATAATCACCAATAGTATAACTATGAATTGTACACTTTGCCACAGTTTATTGACCGAAAAAGCAGATGACGAATATTATATCTGCAATATATGTAATGCGTATTTAAAACCCAGGCATTTGTATTTTAGCGAGGAAGAAGAAAAAAGTCATTACGAAAACCACAATAATGATGTAAACGATACGGGCTATCAAACTTTCACGGCTCCTGTTACAAATGCCCTTTTGAAATACTGTTCTACAGAAATGATTGGATTGGATTATGGTTGCGGCAAAGGTCCTGTAATTACTCATCAGTTAAAAGCCAGAGGTTTTTCTATTGATTTGTACGATCCTTATTTTTATCCGGATACTTCGTATTTAAACAAACAATACGATTATATTTTCAGCTGTGAGGTTTTTGAGCATTTTTATCATCCGCAAAAAGAAATCAACCAATTAAAAAGCCTTTTAAAACAAGGCGGATTATTAATCGTTAAAACACATTTGTTCAACAACCAAACCGATTTTAAAAACTGGTATTACCGCAAAGACAAAACCCATGTATTTATTTATACTTTTAAGACCTTTGAATACATAGCCCGGCATTTTGCATTTGAGGTGGTGGTGCTAACTGAAAAACTAATTGTACTGCGAAAACAATGATACTTGTTTTACATAATTTACTAAATTAGCAGTTACTAAAAACGAAGAAATGAAAGCTGACGGAACTACTGTAGAGGAAATTTTAGCCAATGTACCCCAAGAACGGTTAGAGGCGTTTAACAAGTTACACAATGTAATTGTAAAAAATTTACCCAAAGGATTTGAAGCGGCTATTAGTTATGGTGGATTGGGCTATGTGGTTCCACATACGATTTATCCGGCAGGTTATCACTGCAAACCGGTAGAACCATTACCTTTTGCAGGAATTGCCTCACAGAAAAACTCTATTAACTTTTACCACATGGGTATTTATTCTAAACCGGAGTTATACGATTGGTTTGTGAGCGAATATCCCAAATACAGTTCCCGAAAATTAGATATGGGCAAAAGCTGTGTACGTTTTAAAAAGACAGATGAGATTCCGTTTGATTTAATTGCCCAACTGATGCAAAAAATGACTGTTGAAGAATGGATTGCTATTTATGAAAGTAATTTAAAGAAATAGTTTTTTGAGCTTGTTATCAAAAAAGTGTATTTTTTTCTCATAGTATAAGTATGCTCATTACTTACTACCACACGAAAGATTACTTCCTCAGTTCGCTTCGCGGGGTCGTGCGGGAGCGGGGATTTACCATTCATTAGATATAGTACAAGTATCAGGAACATATTTCTTTATAAACCAATCGGGAATAATAAGATGTTTAGAGATTACTCCGTATTCAACTCCATCATATCCTTCAAATAGTAAACTATCTCCTTTTCTGATTTGGATATTTTGAATAAAATTTCCAATTGAATTATTTAATTCTTCATCTATAAAATCTTTTTTATTCTCTTCTGTTAAATTTATTAAATTATAATAATCATATTTACTTTTTTTTGTCTTTTTCTGAATAGTTAAATTTTCAAGACTTGGAGCTTGTATTAAACATTCAACCTTATTTGGTAAAATACTCAATATATCAACTAAAAAATTATTATGTTCATTATTCATCATTCTAATATTCTGTGTCCGCTATTAGGTAAAACTTTTTTATTTGGATACAAATCCACATTCATAAGACTTTGATCTATCACTTGTTTCTGAACTATATTTCGATGTTATAGAGCTAAAGTCTTCATCAGAAATAACTTCTGGCATTATCAGTAAATCTAGTGTCAGAATATAAATATTCGTCTCTTTGATTAAAATAGTGATCATCTTTCGTCATCCCCGTAGGGTCGGAAAAGTTAATAGGACTGTTTCCTGTGTACAAATACGGTTTCATCGTCTGCTCCGCTAACTGATCGACACTTATCCAAATCTACTCAATTTCAACCTCACACATCACTCAATCTCACAAAGAACGCTTAATCTTCCTTTTATCAAATATACTTTTTTAATCTATAAAAAATAACGCTTTACGGTATTTTTAAAATACTTATTAATTCCATCAACACATTTGATACATGAGGTGTTACTATTTAGCATTTTTAAGTGTTTTAAAACACTTAAATTAATAAAGACGAACAAACGTTCGCCTTTATTATTATGAAATTATTTATTTTTAGCTTTAAAAACTAGTGTTTGTATGTGTTGTAAATTCTATCAACACTTCTGATACATTACCCGTTTATAATAAGATATACAACCATCATGTCTTATTGATAATATCCAATTAAATGTATTATCAAATATTTCAATGTCATCAGAAGAGGGAAACCATAAATCTTCAAAATATAATATTAAGTCATTATAATATAAACAATCAATATCGTCAAATTTATACCAATTTATATAAATTTTTTCAATAGGAAATATCTCTAATGTATTGAAAACTTCACTAAGACTATTAATATCATCAACATAACTAATTACTTTTAAATTTAGCTTTAAATTATTTTCAATACTATCATTATTATTAAACAATCCATTTAAACATTTTTTTAAAAACATACATTGTGTGTCGTCTAAATGTTCAAAATCTATAAAAACCCTATTATATTCTTTTTCAAATAAATTAATCTTAAAATCTTCCATAAAACTTAATATTTTATTGGTTCCGCACCAGATCTTCCTCCTTTACCTCTTTTACCTTTTGTATAATCCCACCAATTTATATGAGGATATTCTTCTCCTGAGCCAGGTTTAGCATTCGGGTGAGCAGGGTCTAATCTATATCCCTTGTTAGCATCCCCTCTTTGTGGACTACCAAATTTCCCTTGTTTACCTTTTGCTAAACTTCCTCCACCTAAAATATCTTTAACCTTTAATAAAGCTTCTTTAGTGCCAGATAAAGATCCTTTCGCTGCACCTTTAGTGGAGCCTAAACTCGCTTTAACCTTTCCTTTAGATAAAGTTAGTGCAAGAACACCTAATACAGCAGAATCTCCAAATAATTCTTGAGATAATTCCCCTATCATCATTCCCGTTAATTCACCCACTCCCGTTAAATCTGACATTGAATTGGCGATTCCCAACTGTCTAAAATTAATACCTTCTTGATATGTAAATGTCTGTACTTCAACACCTCCTTCTGTATATCCATAAAACATCCCTGGAGTCTGATTACTTGGTCGTAAACCTAATCCATCAACAGTTCCATCAGAACTAAATTGATAATTATTAGTCTCGCCAATAGTAAAACAATCGTCATTATATACTTCAGTAACGTTTTCAAATCCAAGAGCTGTTGCCCCCTCAACACTATCAATAAATGGAACATGGGTAATAGTAGTTTTTCCATTATTTTGTTGTTCAATCCAACCTTCTCCCTCCATTCCCGTAGGGTCAGTAAACATAATAGGATTATTAGTCACATACTGATAAGGAGTCATCGTCTTCTCCGCGAGCGGATCCACATTAACGAAAATCGAAATCCTCGGGTCGTAATACCTCGCTCCATAATAGTACACTTACGTCTCTACTCTACTTTTTTAAATCATTCTCTTTATTAATAAATTCATTTTACGCATTCTATTGAGCTTTTAAAATAATCTTTATCGTAAATATAAAAAAAACGCTCGCAAATTGCGAGCGTTTTTTTATATATTAATGATGACCTCCGTCTTTTTCACCGTCTCTTAACGGCACTGTTTGCGGAACAAAATCTTCGTCGTACCCCGGCTTAGAATAATCGTAAGCCCAACGGTGTACTTCCGGAATTTCGCCTGGCCAGTTTCCGTGAATGTGTTCTACCGGTGTAGTCCATTCTAACGAAGTAGCTCTCCATGGGTTTTGCGATGCTTTCTTGCCATAGAAAATACTATAGAAGAAATTGAACAGGAATACCAACTGGAATGCTGCTCCTACAAGGGCAAACATGGTAATAACAATATTAACATCAATCATATCGTCAAACATCGGGAATGCCGAGTTGGTATAGTAACGACGTGGTAAACCTGCCATACCAATAAAGTGCATTGGAAGGAATACGCCGTATGAACAAACGGCAGTTACCCAGAAGTGGATATATCCTAAATTTTTGTTCATCATACGTCCGAACATTTTAGGGAACCAGTGGTAAATACCGGCAAACATTCCGTACAACGCAGAGATACCCATTACCAAGTGGAAGTGTGCAATTACGAAATACGTATCGTGTACGTTGATGTCTAATGTTGAGTCTCCCAGGATAATACCTGTTAAACCACCACTGATAAAGGTAGAAACCATACCAATAGAGAATAACATACCCGGGTTCATTTGCAAGTTACCTTTCCACAAAGTAGTAATCCAGTTGAAGGCTTTTACTGCCGACGGAATTGCAATTAACAAAGTGGTAAATGTAAACACAGATCCTAAGAACGGGTTCATACCTGATACGAACATGTGGTGACCCCAAACAATTGTTGATAAGAATGCAATTGCTAAAAGCGATGTAATCATGGCACGGTATCCAAAGATTGGTTTACGTGCATTTGTTGAAATTACCTCTGATGAAATACCCATTGCCGGTAAAATTACGATATATACCTCAGGGTGACCTAAGAACCAGAACAGGTGTTCAAATAATACGGGCGATCCTCCCTGGTAATGCAATACTTCACCTGCTAAATAAATATCAGATAAGAAGAATGATGTTCCAAAGCTGCGATCCATAATCAACAACAACGCTGCTGATAACAATACCGGGAATGATACAATACCAATTAAAGCGGTAATCCACAATGCCCAGACAATTAAAGGCATACGTGTCATGGTCATTCCTTTTGTTCTCAGGTTTAAAACAGTAACCACATAGTTTAGCGATCCCATTAATGACTGTGCAATAAACAACGCCATTGAAATCAACCATAAGGTCATACCTGTACCTGATCCCGGAATGGCTTCAGGAACTGCCGATAATGGTGGATAAATGGTCCATCCTGCTGATGCCGGTCCTGTTTCTATGAATAAAGAAGATAACATGATGATACATGATAAAAGGAAAATCCAATAAGATAACATGTTCATGAAACCTGACGCCATATCGCGTGCTCCAATTTGCAATGGAATCAGTAAGTTTGAGAAAGTACCTGACAAACCTGCCGTTAATACAAAGAATACCATAATGGTACCGTGCATGGTAACAATTGCCAGATAAATATCGTTACGCATTACACCACCCGGAGCGAAATCGTCTCCTAAAAGCCATGAGAATACTTTGAAAGATTCTTCTGGCCAAGCGATCTGAATACGGAATAATAAAGACATTGCAATACCTATGATTCCCATAACAATACCTGTAATAAGGAATTGTTTTGAAATCATTTTGTGATCCTGGCTAAAGATGTACTTTGTTACAAAAGTTTCTTTATGATGGTGATCATCGTGTGAATGATCATGTGTTAATTCGTGTCCTACTGCTGACATACTAATAATTTTTATTGAGAAAAAACAAATTATTTAATTACTTGAGCAACTACTGCAGTAGTATCTACTACAATTTGTGGTTCTTGTACCTCTTCAGGCGTTACTTCCGGTTGTGTTTCAACAGCTGGAGCTTGAGCAGCAGCTTTTTCTTCGGCTACTTGCTGACCTAATGTTGGTTGTTGACCTAACCATTTTCTAAACTCGCTTTCTGTTTCAACCACAACTTTTGCTTGCATGTTGTAGTGTGAACGTCCGCAGATTTTATTACACAACAAGATATAATCAAATACATACGGTTCTAAACCTGCCTCACCTTTTTCTACTAACTTTTTGCTGTGTTTGTTACGCGCTTCGTTGATACTGTTTACTCTGTCAACAATACCTTGACGTTCTCTCATTTCTGATGTGGTAACTGTTGGTGTCATTGCAAATTGCGTTACCATTCCCGGTACACAGTTCATTTGTGCACGGAAGTGAGGAAAGTACGCAGAGTGCAAAACGTCTTGTGAACGCATTTTTAACACCACTTTTTTACCGACCGGCAAGTGTAATTCTTTTGCCATTTTATCGTCTTGTGCATTTGGATCTGACATATCAACACCTACTGCATTTACACCTTCAATAAAACGAACGTTTGCTTTACCTAATACATTATCGTTTCCTGAATAACGGATATCCCATCCAAATTGTTTTGCATATACTTCTACATACAATACTTCTTCTTCATCGTTATAGTGCATAATGTTGTTCCAAGCATATAATCCGTATAAGATCAATCCTGCCAACACAATTACCGGGATAATTGTCCACACGAACTCTAATTTGTCGTTATCAGCAAAGAAAGTTGCTTTTTTATCTTTATGTCCTCTGTTAATGAATGCAAAATAATGTAACAGGAACTGTGTAACAATTTGTACAAAGAAGATCACTCCTAACGAGATCCACATTAAGCGATCAACATCTTTTCCGTGTTCAGATGCTGCATTGTTTAAAAGAGGCATATCTCCCCATCTTACACAACAATAAATTGTAAGAATGTAAATGAATGCTAAAAAAACAAACATTAAATATCCATTGATATTGTTGTCTTTGTCTGTAGCAATCTGTGACTTATATTCTTCGCCTACGAAATGCTTGGTTTGGGTCAAGTCAAAAATTTTAGTCAATTGCCAAATTGCAATTCCTAATAAAGCTACAATAACTACTATTAATAAACTCGTCATTTTGTTTATTACTTTAAATATTAATAATGAAAATGTTTACTTTCTTCAAGCATTGGATTATTCTTCGCCAATAAAGGTGCTTTTGCCATTGCTGAGAAACCAACAAAGATAAACAATCCGCCAAAGAATAAAACAGATCCTATTTCAGCTGCACCAATGAACCATGAAGTTCCAACGGTACCAGGCATAATCATGTTGTAGAAATCTAAATAGTGCCCTACCAGGATACAGATACCTGACATAGTAATGATCCAAGATAAACGTTTAAAATCGGTACCCATTAACAATAAAATAGGCAACACAAAGTTAAACAATAACATCAGGAAGAAAGGTACGTTGTATTCCTCAATTCTAAAGATAAAATAAGTTACCTCTTCCGGTATGTTTGAATACCATATCAACATAAACTGAGAGAACCACAGATACGTCCAGAAAATTGATAAGCCGAACATATATTTAGCTAAATCGTGAATGTGTGATGTGTTTACGAAATCTAAATACCCGTTGTTTTTTAAATAAACCGTAGCTAATGCAATTACTGTCACAGCTGATACAAAGAATGATGCGAATACGTACCATCCGAATAATGTTGAATACCAGTGTGTATCAATTGACATGATCCAGTCCCAAGACATGATAGATTCTGTTACAATAAAGAACACTAAATATCCTGCTGATAATTTAAAGTTACGTTTGTAATATGTTAAATCACCTGTTTCTCCTAAAGCTAAAGAGTTTCTGCGTGATAAAATTCTGAATATATTCCAACCTCCCAAGAAAAGTACGGCTCTGATTAAAAAGAAAGGAACGTTTAAAAACCCTTCTTTCCCTGCAATAATAGCATCATAATTTTCACTGTTAGGATCCGTAATACCTTCAGCCATCCACACAAATAAATGATTTAAATGAGCAGAACTTGCTAACAATAATAAAAAGAACAATACCGAACCCGGTAATAAATAAGCCGAAAGCCCTTCCATTACACGGAATAAAACCGGAGACCAACCTGCCGATGATGCGTATTGAATTTGATTAAAGGTAAAAATTCCTAAAGCAATCAACATAAAAAAGATACACCCAACATAAACGGCTGCCCATGGTTTGTTTTGCATTTGATGTAAAACGTGCTCTAAATGTTTTTGGTGTTCATGGTGTTGAACGTCAGCGTTGTGTGCATCGCCGTGTGCATTTGCATCGCCGTGTGCCGGTGCTGCATGTGCTTCGTGCGAGTCGTGACCACCGTGATGTTGCTCGCTTAAAATTACTTCAACCTCTTCAGTTGTTTTTGGTGTAGCAAGAAATCCATAAACAATTCCTATGATACCCAAAGCCATTAATATAAACGAAAAGGTTTTTAATTTGCTTGAAAATGTGTACATATCTAAACTTTCAAATAAGTTTTACAATTATAATTCCGATTTCAATTTTAGCACATAAGCCGATACCAGCCATCTTTCGTGTTGAGACATTTGGTTTTTATGTGATCCCATTGCGTTTAATCCGTACGTTACCACGTGGTAAATTCCACCTTCTGTCAATTCACGTTCTGCGTAGCTTGGTACTCCCAGGAATTTTTCTCTCTTAACTAAATTACCTTTTCCATCGCCGGCATCGCCATGACAAATTGCACAATAGATCGTAAATAATTCTTTTGCTTTTGTCATATCTCCTTCAGTGATTGAATCTAAAGGTGATTTTAAATTGGCTTTTGCCAAAGCTAATCCTTCCGGAGTATTTGGGTACTCTTCAGGTGTAAAGCCACGAGGAATAGATCCTTGTGCCGGTACCTGACCTTCTTTTCCGTTTTTAAATGCGTTTGATTCTGAATAGGTTTCGTAAGCCGCAGACTCGTACATATTAGGAAAATACTGATAATTTGGTTTTTCCTTATTAAAACAAGATGTAGCTAATGCTGAAAATCCTACTAACGCAACTATTTTATATAAAGTCTTCATTCTACTACTATTGTTTATCGATTACTTTAACTTCTACTGCACCAGTATTTTTAAAGAATTCTACAGCTTCGTTTTCATCACCGTGTAAAGCAACTTCCATTAAAAAATGGTCATCAGTTGTTCTAACATCAGGGTTTTCAGCTTGTTTAAATGGCCATAATCTACTTCTTAAAAAGAAGGTAATTACCATTAAGTGGGCTGCAAAAAACACTGTTAATTCAAACATAATAGGCACAAATGAAGGCATATTCTGAATATAACTAAAACTTGGTTTACCACCAATATCTTGTGGCCAATCCTGAATCATGATGTAATTCATCATATAGGTAGCGAAAGATAAACCACATAATCCGTAAATAAAAGAACAGATTGCTAAACGCGTTGGTTTTAATCCCATTGCTTTATCTAAACCGTGTACAGGAAAAGGCGTGTAAACCTCTTCAATATGATGATGTGCAGCTCTGGTTGTTTTTACTGCATCCATTAATACATCATCATCGTTGTATAATACGTGTATAACTTTTGTACTCATAACTTATTAATGATTATGTGAATGGTCTCCGTTTTCTCTTTCTCTTTTATATTTTTCGCCAGAAGATTTCAAGATTGTTTTAACCTCTGCCTGTGCAATTACAGGGAATGTTCTTGAATATAATAAGAACAACACGAAGAAGAATCCAATGGTTCCGATATAAATACCCGCATCAACAAATGTTGGTTGGAACATGGTCCAAGACGATGGTAAATAATCGCGGTGCAATGATGTTACGATGATAACGAAACGTTCAAACCACATACCGATATTTACTACAATCGAAATGATAAAAGATACCATAATTGACGTACGGATTTTTTTGAACCACATTATCTGCGGCGAGAACACGTTACATGTCATCATCATCCAGTATGCCCAAGCGTAAGGTCCTGTTGCACGGTTTAAGAATGCGTACTGCTCATACTCTACTCCTGAATACCAAGCAATAACCAGCTCTGTAATATAAGCAACCCCTACAATGGAACCTGTAATCATTACAACGATGTTCATTAACTCGATATGCTGAATAGTGATGTAATCTTCTAAACTTACCACTTTACGCATAATGATCAACAAGGTATTTACCATTGCAAATCCTGAGAAAATTGCTCCCGCAACGAAATACGGAGGGAAAATGGTGGTATGCCATCCAGGAATCACAGAGGTAGCAAAGTCCATAGATACAATAGTGTGTACCGAAAGTACCAATGGTGTTGCCAAACCTGCCAATACTAATGAAACTTCTTCAAAACGTTGCCAGTCTTTTGCACGACCTGACCATCCGAATGATAAAGTTGAATAAATTCTTTTTGCAAATGGTGTTACCGCTCTATCGCGTAACATAGCGAAATCTGGTAATAAACCTGTCCACCAGAAAACTAATGATACAGATAAGTACGTTGAAATCGCGAATACGTCCCATAATAAGGGCGAGTTAAAGTTTACCCATAACGATCCGAACTGGTTTGGCATTGGTAATACCCAGTAAGCCAACCAAGGACGCCCCATGTGGATAATTGGGAACAAACCTGCCTGAACTACCGAGAAAATGGTCATTGCCTCTGCAGAACGGTTAATTGCCATTCTCCATTTTTGACGGAATAATAATAATACCGCCGAGATAAGTGTACCGGCGTGCCCGATACCTACCCACCAAACAAAGTTGGTGATATCCCAAGCCCAGCCTACTGTTTTATTTAATCCCCATGTACCAATACCTGTCCCAATTGTATAAACCATACAACCGGCTCCCCAAAGGAATGCAATTAAAGCAATTGTGAAAACAGTCCACCATTGTTTATTGGCTCTGGTTTCAACAGGTCTAGCAACATCTACCGTTACATCGTGATAAGTTTTATCACCAAGAACTAAAGGTTTTCTAATGGGTGCTTCGTAATGTGACGACATAATCCTTTATAATGTTTCTTAATTAATACTATACTTATACATTTCTAACTTTTACGTGGTAGAACACATTTGGTTTTGTTCCTAAATGCTCTAACAAATGATATCTTCTATCATCATCGTACAATTTAGCTACTTCTGATTCTTTGTTATTAAGATCACCAAAGACCATTGAGCCTGAAGTACACGCCGCAGAACAAGCCACTTCGAATTCGTTGCTGTTTACAGCTCTTCCTTCTCTCTTAGCATTTAAAATTGTTGCTTGTGTCATTTGGATACATAAAGAACATTTTTCCATAACCCCGCGTGAACGTACATTAACATCAGGATTTAATACCATACGTCCTAGATCATCATTCATGTGATAATCGAACGCATCGTTTTGATTGTACAAGAACCAGTTGAAACGACGTACTTTATAAGGACAGTTGTTTGCACAGTAACGAGTACCCACACAACGGTTATATGCCATGTGGTTTTGCCCTTGACGACCGTGAGATGTTGCCGCAACCGGACAAACTGTTTCACAAGGCGCGTGGTTACAGTGCTGACACATTACCGGTTGGAATACCACTTGCGGGTTATCTGCCGGATGTTCTAATTCGCCAAAACCACCTAAAGAACCATTGTCTCCAAATAAACCAGAGAAACCTTCTTTTTTATCAACGTCTGCTGCAAAGGTATCTTCTGATGAATAATATCTATCGATACGTAACCAGTGCATATCGCGTGATCTTCTTACTTCGTCTTTACCCACAACAGGTACGTTGTTTTCTGCGTGACAAGCAATCACACAAGCACCACAACCTGTACAAGAGTTCAGGTCGATTGATAAATTGAAATGATGCCCTACTGAACGGTCAAAAGATTCCCAAATATCAACAGTAGAAGCTTCTACCGCCTGGTGATCTATTGAAACGTGTGGTTTCTCATTCCAAACATTCGCTTTTTGTGTATTAAAGATTTCTAAAGTAGTATCTTTAACAATATCACCACGCCCCATTAAGGTTCTTTGTAACTGCACACAAGCAAATTCATGCTCGCCAGAAGTTTTCTCTACAGTAACACTTTGGGTATTGTTGAAATCTTTATATAATTTGTAAGCATTAACACCTACCTGCATTTCTTCTTTTAAAGCAGATTTACGTCCGTAACCAAACGCTAAACCTACTGTTCCTTTTGCCTGACCCGGTTGGATAAAAGCAGGAACGTTTTCTAATACAGCATCACCAACTTTTAAGGTAACGTACGAACCATTTAATGCTCCGTTTGCCACATTACGGTTTTCAATACCTAAAGCTTCAGCGTCGGCTTTTGAAACAGTAACATAGTTATCCCAAGATACACGGGTAATTGGGTCGGGGAACTCTTGTAACCAGGGGTTGTTTGCCTGCTGACCGTCACCCATACCTGTTTTTGGATACAATACCAATTCTAATCCGGCAGCTTTTTTAGAGGAAGCCAATGCCGAAGCTGCTCCGTTAAAATCAGCTGATGCGGTTGCTGAACCTGTAATTTCTGTTGCAACAAAACCGTCGTGTACTAATTGGTTCCACGTTTTTCCGTTAGTTAAACCAGAACTTGCTGCTTTTAAATAATCATAGTAAGATGCTGTTTTACCTAACCAGGTTAATAATCCTTCCTGGAATTGTTTTGTATTGAATAACGGACGAATTGTTGGCTGCGTAATTGAGTAATGTCCTTTTTTCATTTGAACATCTCCCCAAGATTCTAAATAGTGTGGTGCAGCAGCTGCAATGTTTGTCAATGATGCTGTTTCATCTTCACGTAGTGTAAAGGCAGCAGAAAGTTTAACTTTTTTCAATCCTTCTGCAAAAGCATCACCGTTAGCTAATGTATAAACCGGGTTTACGCCACTCATAATTAAAGTGTGTACCAAACCGGCGTTCATATCTTTTACTAATTGTGCAACTTCTTTATTGTTACCGCCACGAACGTATTTAGGCTGTGCAGGGTTAAATGCTTGGGAGCCTAATGCCTGGTTGATTGCAAATACTAATAATTGTGCATTTACATCGTCTAAACCAGATACCAATACTCCGTTTGTACCTGCTGCTTTTAATTGTTGCGCTGCTTTTATAATTTCAGCATCGGCAACTGTATTTCCAACTGATACAGCATTCCCTGTAACAATATTGTATATTTTAACTAAAGCTAACTTTTGCTCTGCAACGGTTAAAGGAATACGTTTATCTGCATTAGCACCTGATAAAGACATATTCGCTTCGATTTGAATGTGCTTAGACATTTTCCCGTTTTTAGGAACACGTCCTTTAGCATATTCGCTGTCGTATCCGCCCCCTTGCCAATCTCCTAAGAAATCAGCACCTACAGAAACAATTACATCTGCTTTTCCAAAGTTGTAGTCAGCCAATGCACGTTCGCCGTAAGCTTGCTCATAGGCATCTAAAGCAGCGTCTGATCCAATTGCATCGTACACAATGTGTTTAGCAGCCGGATAAGTAGCTTTAAATTCTGCAATTAACTTATCTGTAGAAGGCGATGCCATAGTGTTTGTTAACAAAACAATTTGTCCTGTGGCACTTGTTAAACTTGCTTTAATCTTTTGATCAACATCAGACCATGAAGCAGCTTTATTGTCAATTTTTGGCTGCTTTAAACGTAAACTATCATATAAAGACAATACAGAAGCGTGTACACGTGCGTTTGCACCTGTTAACGCGTTCTCCATAAAGTTATTCTCTACTTTAATAGGACGACCTTCGCGTGTTTTAATTAACACGTTTACGAAATCAAAACCATCAGCAACTGTAGTTGCGTAGAAATCTGCAACACCAGGAACGATTTCTTCTGGTTGAAATACATAAGGAATAGACTTTTTCACCGGTCCCTCACAAGCTGCTAAAGAAGCTGCAGCTGTTGAAAAACCAACGTATTTCAAAAAGTCTCTACGAGATGTTGATGAAGAAGACAAAGTGTTTTTATCCCCAAGAAAATCCTCTGTTGGAATTTCTTCAACAAACTCATTGTTTCCTAGCCTCTCAACAATAGAACTGTTTTCGTTAAGCTCCTCAACACTTTTCCAGTATTTTTTGTTTGATGCCATTGTATATATATATTAGCTTCTTAAATTATTATTAATAGTGACATTTACCACATTCTAAACCACCTAACTGTGCTGCTGTTAATTTCTCAACACCATACTTTTTAGATAATTCTTCATGAATTTTAGCATAGTACTCGTTATCTTTAACGTTTACTTCTGTTTCTCGGTGACAGTTCACACACCAACCCATTGTTAACGAAGAGTGTTGTTTCATGATCTCCATAGATTCAACCGGTCCGTGACAAGTTTGACATTCTAAACCTGCAACTGAAACGTGTTGAGAGTGGTTAAAGTACACAAAGTCAGGTAAATTGTGGATACGAACCCATTTAACCGGTTGTTCTTTACCTGTATATGATTGCGTTGCCGGATCCCAACCTACTGCCTGATAGATCTTTTGAATTTCAGCTGTATAGAACTCTTTACTGTAATCTACATAAACAGAATCCGGGCTTCCTGTAAATTCAGTAATGTTCTTATGACAGTTCATACAAACATTCATAGAAGGAATACCTGAAGTTTTTGATGTTCTTGCCGAAGAGTGACAGTACTTACAATCGATACCGTTTTCACCTGCGTGAATCTTATGCGAGAAGTGAATTGGCTGGATTGGCTGATAGTTTTGATCAACACCTACCTGCATCATGTATCCAAAGGCAAAATATGCGCCTGCCAACATTAATACCACAACAGAAGTTATTACCAAGAACTGGTTTTTAACAAAAGCCTTCCAAATTGGCAATGATTTTGTTTCCTGAACGGTTAGGTTATTTTTATCGGCTACTTTGTTTAATACCTTTCTTACCATTACCAGCATAATTACCAGCATTGCAAGCACAACAACCAAACCACCTAAAACAACAATTTCAGAAACGCCACCTGAAGCCGATGCCCCACCTGGACCTGTTGGTGAAACTGGAGTTGTTGGTTCTGGTTTTGGTTCTGATGTATAAGCGATAATGTTATCGATATCTTCATCAGATAAGTTAGGAAAAGAGTTCATTGGAACTTTATTCCACTCATTAAACAATTTTACTGCTGCTGCATCTCCAGATTTTATTAAACCCGAACTGTCTTTAATCCACTTGTGCAACCAATCAGTTGGGTGGCGTTCTACAACCCCCCTTAACGCAGGTCCGGTAGAATTAGCATCCAGCTTATGACAAGCCGCACAGTTTGCATTAAATAACTCTTTACCTTTTGCAACATCTTGAGCAAAAGATCCTGTAGAAAATGTTAACACAAATGTTAAACACAAGAAAAGAATCCTTGAAAACGAAGTATGGTTACCCACTTTTTTCATAGTTAAAAAAATGATTATCAACTAATTTTGGCATGATTTTCTCTACTCTTTATTGTAGAGCACATCCTACCTTATTTATAAACTGTGACAAAAATACAACATAAGACGCACTAAAGAAAGCGGAATAAAAACCAAAAGTTAATTTATAACAATTCTAAATAAATTCTTAAATTGTGTTTTGACGAATATTTTTTATTTTTGTTGAAAAATAACTCATAATGAATAAATTAAGATTTTATAAAGTTTTTATTATATTAATTTTAACAAATTTACCGGTTGTAAGATCTCACGCTCAAATAAATATAACGGAAACCAACGATCAAAAAACCATTGATTTGTTATTAGACCGTAAAATGAGCCAAAACAACCAGTTTTCGTTATATACCAACTTTTCGGTTCAGTTAAAAAACGGCTTAAAAGAAGATGTAGAAACTTTGTATAAAGATTTCACTGCCCAATATCCGGAAATTGATGCTACCATAATTTTTGCAAACCCTAAATTTAAATTGGTCGTGGGTAATTTTAAACACAAGATAGAAGCAGAACATTTATTAAAGAAAATAATTTCAAAATATCCCGATGCGTTTGTAGTGAAGCTTAAGAAATAAATTTGGAATTCTTTACAAGATCGAACTAACAGAGATGTATATATTAAGTAGAGTTTAAATAAAACCAGCAATACAAATTGTACTGCTGGTTTTTTAAATTAAAATAAATTATTTGCCTGTACCTTCTCTTTTAAATTAAAAGCAGAGCAACAATCAGCAATAAAAATATAGTCTTTAAACCCCATTAATCACCAAATGTGTTTTGTTGCGATTTTTTACTCACATCCATTACAGGCACCAGACCTTCAGACGGCATATAGATGATTTGGGGTAAATCGCCTTTATCTGCCAACTTCTCTAATGTACGAATAAATAAATATTGATTATACGTAGTGTTTAACGTTCCGTTTTCTAATTTCATTGCTTCTGCCATTCCACGTGCCCGTTCTACTTCGGCTTGTGCGTTTAATTTTTCCGCTTCTAACCGGGCTTTTGCTTCTTCAATTAAAATTTTACGGTTTTGCTCGGCTTTTGCCATTTCGGCTTTACCAGCCATTTCTTGTTGCCAAACGTTGTAAAGCGGCAATCCAAACATTAAAATCACAATTAAAATCCCGATGGAAATAATAATTGTTATTAAGGCTTTTGTACTTTTCATAATCTAACTTGAGTTTATTTTCCGGATAAAGATACGAATAAAACCCAAAATCTTATAGCCTTTTAAACACCTACAAGCTTCTTAAAACATTACAAAAGTTATATATTCTTTAAAAAAACAACCTCTGTTTTCAGTTCTGCTTAAAGATGCTGATACAATAGAAATGGCAACCGTTATCTTATTCCTCAATTCCGTAAATTCTGTTGATAGATTATGATTTTTAGCAATGGTTTTACATTCTTCCTGCCAAAGTACTAATTGCCGCTTCGTCCTTTCTAAATCTTCATTGTTTCGTAAAATACCAACATTTTGTTGTATAAGATTTCTCAAAGCCCTATCTCTTTTATTAATGAATTCTGTTGATACTTGCGATTCTATAAGTTTCTCTTTCAATACAGGCAAAACAGAGACCAATTGTATTTCCTTATTCTTAAGAAAACAAAAAATCCAATGTGCATAAACCACCGCTTCCAACAGCGAATTAGATGCCAGACGATTAGCTCCGTTCAATCCGGTTCGGGAACATTCTCCACAGGCAAACAAATTTTCAACCGAAGTTTGTCCAAAACTATTAACCGTAATTCCTCCGCACAAATAATGTTGCGTGGGAACAACCGGAATCCAGTCTTTGGAAACATCAATACCTTGCAACAGACAATATTGTGTAATTGCCGGAAAATGCTTTTGAAAAGCATTCATTTCCAAATGGGTGCAATCTAAAAAAACACAGTCTTCTCCCGATTTTTTCAGTTCGGTTTCAATGCTTCTGGAAACAATATCCCGTGATGCCAGTTCGCCACGCAAATCGTAATCAAACATAAACCGGTGTCCGTTTTTCGTTTTTAAATGAGCACCAAAACCTCGCACCGCCTCAGATATCAAAAAAGTGTGTTCGGACTTTGCATACAATGCCGTAGGATGAAACTGAATAAATTCCATATCATCTACCTCAGCATTTGCCCGAATCGCCATCGCAATTCCGTCGCCGGTGGCAATTACGGAATTGGTTGTCTGCTGATAAAGCTGACCGATGCCACCAGTTGCCAAAACAGTAAAACCTGCATAAACCGAAAATTGCTGACCATTCTTTTCATTTAAAATTACCGCACCATTACAACGATTGTCTGCAACGAGCAAATCGACCGCAAAATGATAATCCAAAAATTCGATGTTTTTATTTTGCTGTGCTTTTACCAAAACAGCACGCTCAATTTCTTTGCCGGTTTCGTCTTTGTGATGCACCACCCGATGATAGGAATGTCCGCCTTCTTTTGCCAAATCCAGCGTTCCGTCTGCTGTTCGGTCAAACTGCGTACCCCAATCAATCAATTCTTTCAAGCGTTTATGCCCTTCGGTAACTACTATCTCAACCACTTCCCTATCACACAATCCGTCACCGCAAATCAGTGTATCCTCGATGTGTTTTTCGAAATTATCATTGATTTCGTCTATAACCACCGCTATTCCTCCTTGTGCATATTGTGTATTGGATTCTTCTTTACTGGATTTTGTGACGACGATAATTTTCCGTTCGGGAAATTCTTCTGCCAGCTTTATGGCAATCGTGAGCCCGGCAATGCCTGAGCCTATAATCAGATAATCGGCTTTCATAACATTATTTTGACAGTTTAAGCATTCGTTTGATAGGAATCAGTGCTTTTTTAGCCACTTCTTCCGAAACTGTGATTTCAGGCGATTCGTTAACCAAACAATCATACACTTTTTGCAAGGTATTGAGTTTCATATACGCACATTCACTGCAAGCACAGGTATTGTCTTCAACAGACGGTGCTGGAATCAGTGCTTTATCGGGAACTTCCTGCTGCATTTTGAATAAAATACCGGCTTCAGTTGCTACAATAAATTTCTGTTTGGCACTTTGTTTCACATAATTAATCATTCCTGCCGTAGAACCAATATAACTTGCCGTTTTCAAAATATGTGCTTCAGATTCGGGGTGTGTAATGATGACCGTATCGGGATGTTCTTTGTATAAAGTGCGTAATTTATCAATCGAAAACGCTTCGTGTACAATACAACTCCCATCCCACAAAACCATTTTCCTGCCGGTTTTGCTGTTGATGTAATTTCCGAGATTTTTATCGGGTGCAAAAATAACCGGAACATTTTCGGGTACAGAATTTACTATTTTCTCAGCATTGGATGACGTACAAACCAAATCACTCATTGCTTTAATTTCTGCCGAGCAGTTGACATACGTAATCACGATATGATCGGAATGTGCTTTGGTAAACTCTTTAAAAGCGTCGGGCGGACAGGAATCTGCCAGCGAGCATCCTGCCTTTAAATCGGGTAAAATAACTTTCTTTTGGGGATTTAAAAGCTTTGCCGTTTCCGCCATAAAATGCACGCCGGCAAACAGAATAATATCCGCATCTGTTTTTTCGGCTTCCTGAGACAATCCCAGACTGTCGCCCACATAATCGGCAATTTCCTGTATTTCAGGATCTTGGTAATAATGTGCCAGAATCACTGTGTTTTTTTCTTTTTTTAGTGCGGTTATTTTCTGTTTTAAATCTTCCATAATTTCGATGAATTTATAGTTTCACTTCATTTACCTGTAATCTGTACATATCCAATTGTTGTTGGATTTGTTCTTTTTCGTTGGTAAAAAAGTTACTCTGAGCAAACAATTCTTTGTAATAATCGATTCCTGACTGCAAATTGCTTTTAAATGCCGCCCATTTTTTTGTTTGAACAGTTGTCATATTTTCAGCACATTCCGCAACACCTTTTTTCAAATGATCCACATACATCTGCAGTTCCTTTACAAACATATTCGGGCGGTTGTTATCCTGAAAAATATTGATTTTCCCGTAAATATGTTTCACCATATCCGCCAAAGAAATGATTTTGTCAAAATACGCCAAATTCGGTCCCGGACAAATGACGACACCTTGCTGCTGCCCTTTGATTTCCATTCCGTTTTCAAGGTAAGAAGCATTTGCCAAACCTACGCAAAGACAGGCTTTTTCAAATATTTCGGCTTTTTTCTGCTCAATGGCTTTTTCTGAAAGTGTTTCTTTTTGCTGCTCTAATTCCGCCAACTTAATGTCCTGATATTTTTTAGAAGCCGTGCACATCCCCTGCGGATCGCATTCTTTGTTGAGTGCAAGGTATTTTTTAGGACACGAACTCCCGGCTTTGTTTTCTTTAATACGTTTGTTTTTCCAGAAATCATTACTCATTCCTTTAATGGTATTAAACGGAACACCTAAAGGCGAAATGTTGCTTAAATAAAAATCTTCTTCTTTTGCTTTTGCCAATAAATTACGTGTTTCCTCGTCAACAGAAGTTGCTTCGGGTACCAACAAAAACGGCGATCCCCAACCTACGGAATCAATCTGGTAATAATCTAATAAGAAATTGTGCTCTTCAGCCGTGCCCACCCCACCTTGTGCCGTTATTTTCAAATCTAAAGGCTGTTGCGGAACAAGAAGGTTTTTCGCTTCCAATGCTTTTACCATCAATTCGTGGGCAGATTGAATCAATTGATCTTTCCTGGTTTTAAATTCTTCCAAAATAGGTCCGAGCAACAAACCTTCGGTCGCAAAAGCGTGTCCGCCACAATTTAAACCCGATTCAATACGGTATTCCGAAACCCACAAACCTTTTTTCGCCAGAAAATTCCCCTGAATCATTGCCGAACGAAAATCGCTTACTTTCAAGATTATTTTCTTTTGAAGATGTCCGTTCGTATCGGGGTAAAATACCGGAAACTTCTCAAAATAACTGTACAATCTTGGATTCATTCCGGCAGAAAGCACTACAGAAGAGTTCAGATCACTTTCTGCAAAACCGCGAAGCGACGCGTGTGCATCATTGAACGTTACCGGAAGCTGAACTCCTTTCTCGTAATGCTCTTTATCGACTTTGGTCATAATATTGACATCAATCGCTCCGGGAGTAAAATGATCTGTAAGGTATTTTTTTAATTGTTCTTTCATCTGTAAACCTTCACCAATGAGCTTTTGCAAACCATTTTTCAATTCGGAAGTATCGGGCAGCAGAGAAATATAATTATCTAAAACGTTTTTATTTTCTGTCAATTCTTCTTTGAACTGCTGAAATTTTTGTGTTACCACTTCATTGAGCATATTCAGATACTCTTTGATGCGCTCGGCACGGTAATCTGAACATTTTTTGGTAATTTCCCTATACGGAAGTAAGAATTTTTTACAATAAAAAGCCCGCATTCGTTCGGTAAGTTCATCATCGGTAATAGAAACTACTGATGAAATTCCGAGATGAGCTACCCTGACAGGACTATCTATTGTATAAGACAAGCCCATTACGGGAATATGAAAAGTATGTGGATTTAATACAGACATACGTAAATAATTAAATTTAAATTAATGGGCTAATTTTATCAATTTGCCTGATTTAATCTATGATATATGTCAGTATTTAAAATCTTTATATAAGATTTCACTACTAAACGGGCAATCTTTCAAATAGGGCAAAATTAGTTG
>NZ_FNXE01000072.1 GCF_900108395.1 Paenimyroides marinum
AAACAACGTATTACGGAATCTTAATCGGAGCAAACGGATGTGGAAGCTTGCCATTGGCAGTTGAAGTAACCGTTAGTTTATCAGTTCAGGAGTTAGATCTGGCACAGTTAAGCTACTATCCTAACCCGGCAGATTCGGAATTGAATATAAGCTATATTGAAGAGATCAATAAAGTTGAAATCTTTACCATTACCGGTCAAAAGGTATTAAGTAAAGAATTTAAATCGCGTGAGGTTAAGGTAGATCTTTCTGGTTTAAGTGCAGGAACTTATATGCTAAGAATCCAAACCGAAAAGGCTTCGCAATTCATTAAAATTATTAAAAAATAAAAATTAATAATCTTTGATATTAAACCTGGCTTACAAAATTGTAAGCCAGGTTTTTTTATTGTTAATTTTTTGTTATATATATATAGTTGTTATATATTTATAAATTAATTTTTTACTTATTCACTTTTTAAAACTAAAACATATGAAAAAAATTACGCAAATGTGCGTATTAATGTTTCTACTCTTTATAGGATATACTAGCAAAGCACAAGTAGCTTCATATACCTTCACAAACCAAATAGGAACATTTACGCCTAATTCGACGAGTGCGACCAATGTATCTGCTGTTGAGGCAGATTCTGGTATAAGTGCAACTTTACCCATAGGTTTCAACTTTGTATACGGAACAAGTACCTATACAAATTTTTTTATGAGTAGTAATGGATTTATTTCATTAGGTTCAACAGGAAGTACTCTTACTACGAATGATTTATCTGCAACAAATGCTACGAATAGACCAATAATAGCTCCGTTGTGGGATGATTTAGATGGGAGAGCGACTGTAAACTCAAATAATGTATCAAAAGCATCTTATGAACTTACAGGTACTGCTCCTAATCGTGTATTAACTGTAGAATGGCTAAACTGGGAATGGAATTATGCCTCAACAGATCCTGTAATATCATTTCAAGTAAAGTTATATGAAACAACAAATGTAATACAATTCGTATATCGCCAAGAATCCGGATCAATTAATGGTACAGGTTCTGCATCTATAGGAATAAATGAAGCAACAGGCAGTGGCAATGGTTCATTTTTAAATTTGAATACCAATCTGTCAACTCCAACTGTAACGAGTACTGTTTCGGTAACTGATATAAGCACAAAACCATCAAACAATCAAGTATTTACATTTACCCCCCCTGCGTGTCTATATAAGGGAACAGTAAGTGTAACAAATATTAATGTACCTACTGCTACATTAAATTTATCTATTCCGGCGAGTACTCCGATGGATTTTTATGTAACTGAAGGGACAGAACCCACAAGTTCTACAACTCCAACAGGAACAATTGCTACAGGTACTTCATCTTTACCGCTTACAGGTCTTTTTCCGAGTTCTATTTATACTGTTTATGTTAAGTATGCTTGTACAGCTTTAGGATCAGGATGGTTTAACACAACTACATTTAAAACCCCTTGTGGAGTTGTTGGTAATTTCTTTGAAGGTTTTGAAAAAACAGATACAGGAACTTCTTCCAATAACACCTATCCTTATTGTTGGGACTATATAGACACAGTAACAACTTCCGGATATGGATATGTAAGTACGAGTTCTGCAAGAACAGGTAATAACGGATATTATGCTTATCGTAGCAGTTCTACAGGAGCTGCTTATAATGGAGATGTAATATTAATATCTCCGGAAACAGACAATTTAGGTAACGGTACCAAACAAATCCGTTTCTGGGCAAAAGCATCATCAAGTAGCTATGTTACCAACCATAAATTTGAGGTGTATCGTATGGATGGTATCACTTCGTCTGCAAATAAAACGCTATTGCAGGGAAATATTCCTTTAACTGATTCTTGGCAGGAATTTATAATACCTTTGCCAGTTACCACTGACGATTATTTTGCTTTTTCTTTTGAACGAAGTGGTGGAACGGCGGGCGTATATTTGGACGATATTTACTATGAAGATTTAGATACCTGTCTTTATCCAACTGGCATAACAATTACTAATATTACACAAACAGGAGCCGATATATCATGGACCGCGTCAACATCTACAAGTGTTACTGCTTACGAATATGAAGTACGCAGTTCAGGTGCACCAGGATCAGGTACCACTGGATTGGGTGCAACAGGGACTACTACTAATGCAACTACAACATCTGCTACTGTTTCAGGCTTAAATCCGTCTATAAATTATACGGTTTATGTTCGTAGTATATGTGGTACATCAATAGGAAGATGGATACCTGTTCCAGTGTCTTTTTATACGTTATGTGGAGTTATAACAGGTAATTTCTTTGAAGGTTTTGAAAATACAGCTATCGGAACTTCTTCCAATAATACGCATCCTGATTGTTGGGACTATATAGACACAGTAACTACTTCTGGTTATGGATATGTAAATGATGGTACTGCATACGCACATAGTGGAAACAATGGATATTATACTTACCGTACTAGTACCACAGGAACTTCTTATGATGGAGATATCTTTTTAATATCGCCTGAAACAGCTGATTTAGGGAATGGTAGCAAACAAATTCGTTTTTGGGCAAAAGTATCTTCGAGCTCATATATCAGTACGCATAAGTTCGAAGTGTATAGTATGGATGGTACCACTTCATCGGCAAATAAAACGCTGTTGCAAGGCAACATACCTTTAACGGATACATGGCAAGAATTCATCATTCCTTTACCTGTTACTACTGACGATTATTTCGCATTTTCTTTTGAACGAAACGGAGGGGCATCTTACGTATATTTAGATGACATTTATTACGAAGACATAACACCTTGCATATTTCCCGGGAACTTAACAGTAACCAATATTACAAGTACTACAGCAACCATATCTTGGAATGCGTCTATAGCCACAGGAGTAACTAGTTATGAATATGAAGTGCGTAGTTCGGGAGCTCCAGGATCAGGTGCCACAGGCTTGGAAGACTCCGGGAGTATCACTGCACCTGCTACTACAAAAAATATTATGGGATTAACCGGTAATACAAACTACACGGTTTATATTCGTAGTGTATGTGGAGCTTCTCCTGGAATCTGGACCACTTATCCTGTAAATTTCCAAACAGCTTGTGCTACTTTTGGTAATTTTTATGAAGAATTTGATGCTACAGCAACCGGTTCATCAACAAATAATACAGTTCCAACTTGTTGGGCTTATATAGGAGCTACAAGTGGCTATTATGGCTATACTTCAACAGATGCGACAAGAACCAGCGGAGGTAAAGGCTTTAGATATTATAAAACAACTGCAACTGCATCTGATGATTTGTTATTGGTTTCTCCACCAACAGATAATTTAGGTAATGGATCTAAACAGGTTAGGTTTTGGGTAAAAGTAGTTTCAGGTACTGCCAATGTACCCGTATATACTTTAGATGGAAATACAGCTACTGCTACCAAGACCCAAATTGCATTAATCCCGGTAAACACAACTTGGACGGAATATACGGTGGTTTTACCTGTTACTACAGATGATTATTTTGCAATAGGCTATTTAGATAACTCTTCAAGTACTCAGTTGTATTTAGACGATGTTTACTATGAAGATGTACCACCTCCTACTATTACAGATGTGAACAAGACAGATGTTTTATGTCATGGTGCAAATACAGGAGAGATTAGTGTTGAAGTAGAAGGTGGAGTTTTGCCACTTACTTATGACTGGACACCAGCGGTTAGTACTACTGATTCAGCTACAGGTTTGGCGGGTGGTACCTATACCGTAACAGTAACCGATGCCTTAAACAGAACAGTAACAGAAACAGTAACAATTAACGAGCCAACAGCGATAGTGTCTAATTCAATTGTAACAAATATCAGCTGTAACGGAGCGAATGATGGAAGTATCACTATTGCTCCAACCGGTGGTGTGGGACCTTATACTTATTTATGGAACACGAATGATACAGGTACGGCTCTTACAGGCTTATCAGCGGGTACCTATTCAGTTACTATAACAGATGCGAGTGGTTGTACTTTAGTAGAAGATGTAACAATCATAGATCCGGATGTTTTAGACGCAACAGGTACGCAGACCGATGTAAGCCTATATAACGGCAATGACGGTGAAGCTGTTGTAACAGTAACCGGAGGCACGAGTCCTTATACATACGCTTGGTCTCCGTCAGGAGGAACAAGTGATACGGCATCAAACTTAACAGCCGGTACCTACACAGTAGTAGTAACAGATGCAAATGGTTGTACAACAACAGAGGTTTTCACAATCACGCAGCCTATTCCGTTAATGTTCCAATCCGTATCACAAACAAATGTAAGCTGTAACGGTGGAAGTGACGGTACAGCGACCGTTTCAGTTATAGGTGGAAATGCTCCATACACTTACTTATGGACACCGACGGGAGGAACCAGCGAAACCGCTACAGGTTTACCGGCGGGCGTTTATAATGTAGAAATAACAGATTCTACTTCAAACACCATTACAGAAAGCTTTACCATTACAGAGCCGGGAGTAATTGTTCCAACAATATCTAATAAAAAAGATGTGCTGTGTAATGGAGCTAAAAACGGAAGTGCCACAGTAACTGTTACAGGAGGAATAGCACCATTTACCTACATATGGTCTAACGGAACAACAACTACAAATGCTACCGTTAATAATTTAGATGTGGGAACTTATACTGTAATGATAACCGATGCAAATGGTTGTAGTTCTGTTACACCGGCAACAGTAACCATTACACAACCTGCAGCTATCGTTATCAATAGTGCAAACACAACAAACGTTAGTTGTTATGGTCAAAATGATGGATCTGTAACCGTTTCTGTTTCCGGAGGTGTTGGCCCTTATACTTACACATGGTCAAACGGTCAAAGTGGAACAACAATCAGTAACTTAACAAAAGGTAATTATACCGTAACGGTAACCGATGTTAATAACTGTTCAAAAACGCAAACGTTTACTATTACCGAGCCGGCATTTGTTAATGCTCCTGTTGCAAACAATCCAAACTTCTGTGCAGGGCAAAACGCTACCTTGAATGATATCGTTATTACGGGAAGTAATATTAAATGGTATAATTCGTCAACAGGCGGTAATGTATTACCGGCAAGTACCGTATTAACCAACGGAACAACCTATTATGCATCACAAACAGTAGGAACATGTGAAAGCAGCACAAGAACAGCAGTTCAGATCACTTTGGGTCAGGGGTCACCATTGTCAACCACGCAGTTGAATGTTTGTAGCAATACAAGAATCCAGAACATGACAATCGACGGTTTTAATTATACACAGTTAAAATGGTATGATAGTGCAACAAGCACCACTCCGTTGGTATCAAGTCAATTGCTTGCAACACAAACGTACTACATAAGTTCGGTTACAGGAACCTGTGAATCGTCAAGACAAGCAGTTCAGGTTACGGTAGCAGCTACAGTGCCGGCACCTACCGCTTCAGCACAAACGGTTTGCAGCAATACAACCTTAAACGATTTGGTTGTTACAAAAGATCCAAACGCAACTTTAAACTGGTATTCGTCCACACAATCTATGATTCCATTGGCAAATACCACTGTGGTAACTTCAGGAACGTATTATGTACAACAAGTTATAGGTAATTGTGAATCATCACGTGTTGCTGTTGCCATACAGGTAACCAATGTTACAACGCCTTCAATTGCATCCATTACAACATGTGAAGGTATTACAATTGGAGATTTAAATATCATTGGATCAACTAATTATATTTGGTACACAGATAACAGCACAACAACGGCATTGCCTGATACATATGTGATCACATCGGGAACTTATTACATAGCCAACGAGTTCTCAGGATGTATTTCAGCAAGAAAAAATGTTGCAGTTAATGTTTCGGCCAGACCCGGAAGTCCAACAGGACAAACTGCACAAATATTTGGACCTACAAAAATGGTTTCAGATATAAAAATGGATCAACCTAATGTAAGCTGGTTTGGAAGTTACGATGATGCGGTAAAACAGATCAACGAAATTCCTAAAACTACCCAATTGCAAGATCAAACCTATTACGGAATCTTGACAAACGCTAACGGTTGCGGCAGTATGCCAACGGCAGTTGAAGTAACTATCAGTTTAGGAGTTCAGGAGTTAGATCTGGCACAGTTAAGCTATTATCCTAACCCGGCAGATTCGGAATTGAATATAAGCTATATTGAAGAGATCAATAAAGTGGAAATCTTCACCATTACCGGTCAAAAGGTATTGGTTAAAGAATTTAAATCAAATGAAGTGAAGGTGGATCTTTCAGGATTAAGTTCAGGAACCTATATGGTAAGAATACAAACCGAAAAGGCTTCGCAATTCATTAAAATCAT
>NZ_FNXE01000067.1 GCF_900108395.1 Paenimyroides marinum
CCAGCCGCTACGCGGACTGGCGCACATCAAGCGGTTTTGCACAATTCCGACCCGAGCAAAGCTCGGTCGAAACTGCGCAAAGCCGCCGGGCCGTTGTGCGACACCCTAAAACCCACCGCACATTTAGCACATTTTGGTTTTTCAACCGCACAAACCAACGCTACAAAAACCAAAAAGAGCTAAATTTTTCCCACGCTCGACCGACATAAATCAAAACATTATTCCTATATTTGACGAAAATTGTCAAATTATGTTGGATACTTTAATTTCAATTGGAGATACGCTAAAGGAAATAAGAGAAACTAAAGGATTTCACTTACAAGAAGTTGCGGAAAAAACCGCTATCAATTATACTTCATTGAGTAGAATTGAAACAGGAAAAAGACTTCCGACAAAACCGCAAGTACAAATATTAGCTTCATTTTACAGTTATAGTGAACAAGAACTAATTAAACATTTGATTAGCGATAAAATATTATACGAAGTTCAAAATGAAGATTTTGGGCTTGAAGGTTTTCATCTTGCCGAACAAAAAATAAAGTATGGAAACACACTTTTTAACGACTATGAAAATTTAGAAAAATTTGAATTACATAGTCGAAGATATATTGGAAATAAAGCAAAATTGACCGATTGGATAATGCAAATTATTCAACAAGAAACTACAGGAAATGACACTTTTATAGATATATTTTCGGGAACATCGAGTGTTGCAAAAGAAGCGATGAAAACATATAAAAATGTAGTGCTGAATGACATTTTATTTTCCAACAATATTGCTTACCAAGCATTTTATGACAACAAAAAATGGGATTCTAAAAAACTAATTGACATTATTAACGAGTACAATACTTTAAATCCGCAAAACATTAGAGAAAATTATTTTTCTAAAAATTTTGGAGGTAAATTTTACGAAAAAGATATTTCAAAACTAATCGGATATATTCGTCAAGATATTGAAAATAGAAAGAAAGAACTAAACTCAAAAGAGTATGCAATTCTTTTAACTTCGTTAATTTATACGATTGACAGACTTGCAAATACTGTTGGGCATTTTGACGCATACATCAAAAAACCAATCACAAAACGACCTTTAAATTTCCGTTTAATTCAAACCGAAGATTTTGCAGGAGCAAAAATTTACCGAGAAGATTCCAATAAATTGGTTAAAAAACTGAAAGGCGACATTGCCTATATTGACCCGCCTTACAATTCACGACAATACAGCCGATTTTACCACATTTACGAAAATTTGGTGCAATGGAAAAAGCCCGAATTACACGGAGTTGCTTTAAAACCCGAACCCGAAAATATGAGTGAATATTGCACATCAAGAGCAAAAAATGCTTTTAAGGATTTGGTTGAAAATTTAGATGTAAAATATTTGGCTGTTTCTTACAACAACACATACAAATCAAAAAGTAAATCTTCTGCAAACAAAATCAAATACGAAGAAATTTTAGAGATTTTAAACAACGTTGGAGAAACACAAGTGTTTGAGCAATCGCACAAGTATTTCAACACAGGAAAAACCGATTTTAACGACCATAAAGAATTTTTATTTCTAACAAAAAAATATGACTAACCATAGTAAAACATATCGTTCGCCATTATTCTACGTTGGAGATAAATACAAATTATATCCAAAAATCAGCAAATATTTCCCTAAAACGATAAATCGTTTTATCGAGCCATTTACAGGTGGCGGTTCTGTTTTTCTCAACGTAAATGCAAATGAACATCTATTAAACGATATTGATACAAATGTTATCAATATTCATCAGTTTTTAATGGAACAATCGGAAAATCCGAAAGCATTTTTTGATAACGTTTTTGATATTATTCAACAATACAATTTATCACATTCGTACATCAAAGACATTGTTCCTCAAGAATTAAAAAATAAATGGATAAAAACATATTACGCAAAATTTAATAAGCAAGGATTTGATAAATTAAAAACTGATTATAATTCAAGTAACGAAAAAAGTGTTTTGCATTTATACTTGCTTTTGATTTATGGTTTTAACAGAATGTTGCGTTTTAACTCAAAAGGAGAATATAACTTGCCTGTTGGAAATGTAGATTTTAATAAAAATACAGAAACTGCATTACACGATTATTTTCGTTTGACAAAGCAGAAAAACATACAGTTTTTCAATTTAGATTTTTTAGACTTCTTTCAACAAATTGAATTTCAAAAAGATGATTTTGTTTACCTTGACCCACCCTATTTAATCACATTTAGCGAATACAATAAACTTTGGAACGAAGAAACAGAAAAACGTTTGCTTGATTTTTTGGAATGGTTAGATTCACAAAATGTGAAATTTGCAGTTTCTAATGTTTCACACTACAAAGGAAAAATCAATCAACAATTTTTAGAATGGAGCAGACAACATAATTCTTTTAATATAAAAAGCAATTACATCAGCTATCACGACAATTCAAACAAAGAATTTAAAGAAGTTCTGATTACAAATTATGAACCTGAAATTATTGTCCCAACACAAGAAACTATAAACTTTACAGAACTTGAAACTGTATTAAGATAATGGCAAAGAAGAAAATTAAAAGACAAGCAACTTACAAACAAATGGCTTTTGAAACAGCCGTTAGAAATCCCGAACGATATATCGAAATACTTGGAGCAATTTCAGAATTTGAAGGAATAATCTTGAATGATGAAAATCTTCTTAAAATCGTTTCAAAATTATATGTCGATGGAATTGTTTCAAGTGATGAAATTACAATCATAGAAAACACAACAATCGAAGATATAAAAGGTCAAGTGCAAAATGTAAACAGTACTCGCAGAGCTGACGGTGGTTTCCCAGCAGGATATGCTTCACGTTTTTGGACATATATGAGAACTCCGTCCGAATTAGGCTTTGTCTATGCACAATACAACGAACCTTTTAAATTGTCTGAAATTTGTAAAAAACTAATTGCAGGAGAAATAGACGAACAAGAAGCGTTCTCAATACAAGCCGTAAAATATAATCGTAGAAATCCTTACCGAAACGTAAGTAATGATTTTAACTTCTTTACATTTATTATGAACGTATTGCTAACGCTAAAAGCAAAAGGGAAATCATTGAGTTATGAGCAATTTATTGTTGCAATGTTTAGCCACAATGGAAATGTGAACGAGTTCATCACTCTGTTGGAAAACAATACTTTTAAAGATTTTGATGAAGTGTTTGATTTCGTTACAAAAGAATACAAAGTCAATACCAAATTCAAAACCATAACCCAAGATTATCCCGATGTAGTTCGCAGGGTTTTTATTATTTCGGGCTTTATAACCATTCGTTTTAGTGGTAAAAAACTCATTCAGATAAACGAAAGCAAACTCAAATACATTCAAGAATTATTAAAGTTTGATTTCAAACTTTCGGAAGAAGAAAAATCTAACGCATTAAGCTATTTCAGCAGATTAGACGCTCAAAATAACACGTTATTAAGACTTATTCAAACCGCAAGAAAAGAAGATCTAATAGACGGAGAACAGTATGTAAACAAAATTTTCAGCATTATTGATGACTACAAAATTGACGAAGAAATTATTTTAGAAAGCATTGAAAAAATCGGCACAAAAAGAACAGTTATAGATGAGTTTAGAGAAATTCCAGACCCACTAAAATTGGAGTTTTTCATTTCAATTTTAATCGCTTTGAAATATGGTAAACAATATGCCATCCGACCAAATTACAAAGCAGACCATATTGGAAAACCATATTCACACGCACCAGGAAACAAGGGAGATATTGAAATTTTCTCAAAAGATATTTATTGGCTTATTGAAGTTACTTTAATCAGAAACAAAACCCAACAGCTAAATCACGAAACAGCAAACGTAATAAGACATTTGTATTCTAACGAAGAATTTAGCGATAGACTGACGAAATATTTGTCATTCATTGCCCCAACAATTCATCAAGACGTTAGAGAATTTTTTGATTTCTCAATCGTAAAAAGTCGTTCAAGTGAATACAATGTAAGTATAAAACCTTATGATTTACAGGAGTTTGTAGAAGTTACGCAAAGTTGTGGGAATTTTGAGGATATGAAAGTTTATACAAGCCAAGTAATAGAAAGTTTTAGAAATAATTTGAATTAAATGATAACGCAAATTGACATAAAAAATGTAGCGACATACGACAATCAAGGTGTAAGATTTGACGATTTGAAAAAAGTCAATTTTATTTATGGTGCAAATGGTTGTGGAAAGACAACGATTTCAAACTTTGTTCACGACACATCAGACCCAAAATTCAATAGCTGTTCTTTAACTTGGCAAAATGATTTGCCCTTAAAAGTGTTGGCTTACAACAAAGAATTTAGAGAACGAAACTTTGGAAAAGGTAAACTAAATGGAGTTTTTACACTTGGAGAAGCTACTGCCGAGCAAATCAAAGAAATTGAAAAGAAAAGCGAAGAACTTAAAACAATTAAAGCTGACGGAATACAAAAACGAGAAACATTAGACAAACAAAAAAAGGAAAAAGAGGATTTAGAAAACGATTTTAAAGAAACTACTTGGACGAAAGTTTACAAGAAAAATGAAACAGCTTTTAAAGAAGCGTTTCAAGGTTCAATGCAAAAAGAAACATTCAAAAATAAACTTTTGCAAGAAGCCGAAAACAACAATGCTCAATTAGAAACACTTGAAAATTTAAAAGAAAAATCCGAAACGATATTTGGCGAACAACCTCAAAGAATTGACCCAATAAGTCAAATTTCTTTTGATAGAGTTTTAGAAATTGAAACAAATGATATTTGGAAGAAAATCATTGTCGGCAAAGCCGATGTTGATATTGCCAAACTAATTCAACGATTAAATATCAATGATTGGGTTAATCAAGGTAGGGATTACATTCAAGACGACACTTGCCCTTTTTGCCAACAAAAAACAATAGATGAGGATTTCAAAAAGCAAATCGAAAGTTTTTTTGACGAAACGTATTTAAGCGACATCAAACGGCTCAAAGAGTTAAAACAAGAATACAATACTTTAACTCAAAACATCATTAACCAATTAAATACGATTGAAACAAACCAAAAAGCTTTTGATAACACCAAACTTGATATAGACAAGTTTTCAGCTTACTTAAAAACGTTGACAAGCCAAAACACAACGAATAATGAACTTTTAAATAACAAAATCAAAGAACCAAGCAGAAGTATAGAATTGCTTTCTATCAAGGAACAAGCTGATTTAATAACAGAATTAATTGCCCAAGCAAACGCTGAAATTAAAAAACACAATGACATTGTTGCCAATTTTGCAACAGAAAAAAGCAATCTAATAAAAGCTATTTGGAAGTACTTAATTGAAGATTACAAAACAGATATTACAACATTTAATGGAAAGAAAAACGGTTTAGAAAAAGGCATAGAAAATTTAGAAAAACAACGTAAAGAAAAACTTGACGAATACGATAAATTAGATGTTGAAATCAAAAATCTAAACAAGAATGTTACAAGTATTCAACCAACGATTGATGAAATAAACAGAATTTTAAAATCTTACGGATTTTTAAATTTTGAAATTGTTCCTGCACAAGAAGAAGGGTTTTATCAAATTCAACGTGAAGACGGAACAATAGCTGAAACAACTTTAAGTGAAGGGGAAATCACATTTATTACTTTTCTCTATTATCTACAATTAACAAAGGGTGGAATTTCAGAAGATGAAGTAAACAATGAAAGAGTTTTGGTAATTGACGACCCAATTTCAAGTTTAGACAGTAATGTTTTGTTTGTCGTTAGCACACTAATCAAAGATATTATTAAAAACATAAAAGCAGATATTGGAAACGTAAGACAGTTGATTTTATTAACTCACAACGTTTATTTTCATAAAGAAGTTTCGTTTATTGACGGAAGAACGAAAATTGACAACAAAACAAATTTTTGGATTTTGCGAAAAAACGACAAGGTTACAAGTTTGCAAAGTTTCGCAATGGAAAATCCAATTCAATCTTCGTATGAACTTTTATGGCAAGAATTGAAAAGTGACGGATTAAAATCAAGTCTAACAATTCAAAACATAATGCGTAGAATAATTGAAAATTATTTTAAGTTACTTGGAAAATACGGAGATGATGACTTAATTCTAAAATTTGAAACCAAAGAAGAACAAGAGATTTGTAGGTCTTTAATTTCGTGGATAAATGACGGTTCTCATAGTATAAATGACGACTTGTTTGTCGAACTTCAAGACAGAACTGTTGAGGCATATAAAAAAGTTTTTAAAGACATATTCGTATTGACTGACCACGTTGGACATTACAATATGATGATGTGTGAAGCCGACACACAAGCGTAAGCACATTTGCAATTACTCACGATTTTTTTATAATAATTTTGGAGTTCGTGAACTTACGTTTCGCACAAGCCAACCGCACAAAGCCAAAATTGCAAAAGAGCTTTCGCTTCCCAACGCTGAAGGACAAACGGAATGAAAAAAGAAGGGCGACCGCACAACATCGGTTTTGCAAAAGAGCGGGGTTCAATCTAAATTGAAAGATTGTGCATTTTAATCCGCAAAAACCATTTTTCTTTTGCTCTTTTTTGTAATTTAGCAAAAAGCAAAAATGGTTTTGCTACGTTTGTGCAAAGTTGAAAGTTCCGTCTTTCTATTCCGCTCCTTCGCAAAGCCGTAAACCGTTATGCCTCATTGTAAAAGACGACACAACAAATAAAAACGGACGATGAAAATAGAAGACATTTCAATTTTTGGTGAATATAAACAAGCGGAAAACAGAGTGACTGCTGCTTTTTTACAAATTTGTAAGGTTGGTGGCGAAGACTTTATTCGTTTTCTGACAAACCAGCTTAACATTCAACTACCAAGTAGTGAAATAGAAATTCAATCGCAAGTAAAAGGAACAGGAACTGTTCCAGACGGACTTCTTGAAAGTAATTTTTCTTTTAAACTCTATGTAGAAAGTAAAATAAAACCAAATACTGTCAATGCGACACAACTGGCAGGACATCAAAAACAAATTGTAAATAGTAATGACTTTCTACTTTACTTAACGCCTGACGATAACAAACCAGCAATATTGGGAACAACTTATTGGGCAAACTGGCTTCAAATAATAAATACATTTAACGACTATCTACAAACTTCCCAATCAGACAATAAACAGCTACTTGAATTTTTAGTTGAGCATTTCAACACTCTGTTGGACAACTTAAATTTACTTGGCTACACGTGGGACTTGAATAATGACAATGTAATTATTGTTGCAGGTTCTTGGGCAGAAGGTGTTGCATTAAATTATAATTATTACATCTGCCAAAATAAAAGGTCATTCAAAGCAGCAAGGTATCTTGCCTTTTATAACAACAACCAAATTCGACACGTTTTTGAAATTTCAAAAGCCCCAGAAGATGACATAAACTTATCTCTTCGACCTGAGTTTGCTACTTATCTAACACAAGCGGAGCCAGGTTATTCAGGCGAATTGAGAAAAGTTTTTACTCTAATAAATGCTCAAAATGTTGGACCTGTAATTAACGACAATATAGATAAGAACGGAAATCCTTGCCCATACACATACGGACAACCGAGATATACAAAACTACCAACTTTACAAACGGCAACACGGACATCTCAATTATGACGAAAGATAAACAACGAAGGCATAACAGGCGGTCGAGTAAGCAAGGGCATTTCAGCCCAAGCTTCTCACAGAACCGTACGTGAAAGTCTCCCCTCATACGGCTCTTGATACATCCATCTTACTGA